>CAZXBB010000186.1:0-4166 GCA_964638815.1 uncultured Isosphaeraceae bacterium | reverse complement strand
TACAGGCTCTCGATCTCGACCGGATTCTGACGGGGCCGGATGGAGCGGTAGTAGCCGGCGCCGCGAAAGACGAACGGGATCGCGAACCGCGACGGTGGCGACGGGAGCCGGCGCTCGAGGGCGGCAAGCCGCGCGAGCGCCTTCGCGAGATCGGCGCGCGACGTCAGGCGGTAGTAGAGCTCCTTCGGCGACGGCATGGCCGGATCATAAGGACCTAACCCGCATTATGCATGAACCGGGTCGTCCAGCGGGCGATCGGCTTGCCGCTGGTTGCGCGGCGCACGCCTTCGTTGACCCGGACGTCGGCCTCACGTCCCGAACGGGTCGTCGTTTCGACCACCCACCGACCCGCTTCATGGGCATCGGCGCTGTTATGCTGCCGCGCATGCGTGGTCCCGCCTCCGACGCCGTTCCCGCGACGCTGCCGCGTCTGCTGCGCCGCGTGTGGACCTGCGGCGACCCGTCGTCGCGGTCGGCGCGCGGCTGCGACGCGCAGGACCGGACGACCGATCACAAGCGGGTCGAGACGGTGGCCGGGGCGTACTGGTTGTGCGCCGAGTGCGGCCAGATGCACCGCGAGGGCGACCCCGGGGACCAGAGCGGCTTCTACGACGACTGGTGGCGGAAGCGCATCGCGGAGTTCGACCCGTCCGATCGCGAGCTCGCCCAGTGCCGATCGTGGCTGGAGCGCATCGAACCGCACCGCGTCACGGGCCGCCTCTTCGAGGTCGGGGCCGGGCTCGGCGTCTTCCTGCGGACGGCGGCCGAGGCGGGCTGGAAGCCCGAGGGCAACGATCTCTCGCCCGTCGCGTCGGCGTTCGCGACCGATCTCTGCGGGGGGCGCGTCGCGCCGGGCCCGATGGAGGACGTCGTGCTCGAGGACGACGCCTACGACGTCATCCTGTGCAATAACGTGTTCGAGCACCTCCGGGAGCCGCGGACGGTGCTGCGAAACCTCGCGCGCGCGCTGCGCCCCGGCGGCGTGATCTTCTTCCAGACGCTCTCCGGCCAGAGCCTCAGCCTGTGGTTCGCGCCGCGTCACTGGCTCTACTACGGCGAGGGCCACCTCTTCATCCCGTCGCTCAGGAGTCTCGACCTCTACTTCCGTGATGCCGGCGTCCGCGCGATCCGCCGCGAGACGCACGGCTTCCGCTCGACGCCGTGGGATCCGAAGGTCGGGCGACGGAAGAAGCGGATGGACAAGGTGCTGGCGCAGATTGCCGGACGCGCGGGACGCGGGCACCGGGTGAAGATGCTGCTGCAGAAGGGCGACGCAGCGAAGTAGCGGCGGAGCCGCGCAGCGACGTGGCCGGGGCGCGATGTCGCCACTTCGCCACGTCGTCACGTAGCCACGGAGCCATGTAGCCACGTAGCCACGTAGCCACTTAGCCATGTAGCCATGTAGCCACGTAGTCACGGACCGAAAGAGCGGCGACACGGCGAAACCGCGCCGGTCCGCAGCCGGAGCCGTCCGTCGCCGTCACCCTTACGTCCCCACCAGCCGGATTTTGTCGCGTCCCGGCCCGCTCTCCGCGCCGTCCCGTCGCATCACGATCTCGTCGTACAGCTCGATGTGCCTGCGGAACATCTCTGCCGTCGAGTTCTGCTCGGCGAGCGCGCGGGCCGCGCGGCCGCATTCGACGCGACGATGCTCCGAGCAGTAGAGCTCCATCGCCGCGGCGAGCTCCTCGGGGTTCGACGGGTCGAGGATGACCTCGCCCTCGAGGCCGGGCGTCATGAGCTCGTGCACGCCGTTGTTGCGGGTCGTGATGATGGGCAGGCCGGCCGCCATGGCCTCGAGCACGACGAGGCTGCACGGGTCGTAGTAGGTCGGCAGTACGAAGACGTCGGCGGATTGGTAGTAGGGGAGCGGATCGGGCTGGTCGCCCACGAAGCGCACGATGTCGTCAACGCCGAGCGACCGGGCGATGCCGAGGTACTGGTTCACGGCGCCGTTGCCGACGACGACGAGGCTCACGCCCTGGCCGGCGCGGCGGAGCAGGGCGAGCGCCCGCAGCGTGGTATCGAGGCCCTTCAGCTTGAAGTTGTGGGCGACCATCAGGAAGAGCGTGTGGCTGCCGGCGCCGAGGCCCGCGCGGAAGACGCGGCGGGCGCCGTCGTCGGTCGGCGGGCGGATTCCGTCGACGTCGACGCCGTTGTAGACCACCCGGATGCGGTCGTCCGGCACGTGGTAGTAGCGGAGCATGTGCCGGCGGACGAGGTTCGACACCGCGAGATACACGTGCCCGGCGCCCGGGTCGTACTGGCGACGCTCGATCGCCCGGAACTCGCGGTAGCGGGGGACCCACTTGTTCGCGAAGAGCCGGGCGCGCCGCACGAGCGGCGGCAGGTGGCGGTTGTTGTGCTTGAACGTGCCGCGTCGGGTCCCGTGGTGCGGCATGAAGATGTCGGAGTACCAACCGTCGCCCATGTCGTGGACGATGTCGCAGGCCAGATCGCGCAGCCGGCCCTCGGCCGCCTCGCCGAAGCTCATGCGGCGGCGTCCGCCCGCTCGCGGCAGGCTCACGACCTCGCAGATCGCGCCTTCCGGCGCGCCGCGAAAATTCCGGGCCACGAGGTGCACCTCGTAACCGCGATCCAGCAGCATGCGCGCGTGGCGATCCGTCCAGCGCTCCGCACCGCCGCCAAACGCGTCGTAGCTGCCGATGACGAGGGCAACTCTCATGGAAGACACGCCCCGGCGCGGGCCGGCGCCGGATCAGACCGGGACCGTCTCCTTGCCGGCCGCGTAGGGCTGGAACTCCTTGGGCTCGTGGTTGACCGGGCCGCTGCGGATCACGTTCGCGCGCAGCGGCTGACCGATCACCTCCTCGGCTCGCCTGCCGTTCTCGATCATCTTCGCGACGTCGATCCCCGTGTCGACGCCCATCTCGTGCAGCAGGCACACGAGGTCTTCCGAACACGTGTTGCCGGTGAACCCGAACTGGTACTTGTTCGCGCCGGTGGCCGGCTGGCCGCCGATCGCCCCGAGCGACGTATCAACGTATTTCAGCCCGAGCTCGAGGGCCACGATCGAGTTGACGATGCCGTTGCCGCGCGTGTCGTGGAAGTGGGCGATGAACTCGGCCCCCGGGAAGAGCGACCGCAGCTCGCCGATGCGCTCGCGCACGCTCACGGGGTTCGCGGCCCCGGTCGTGTCGCCGAGCATGATCGTCTGCGCCCCCTCCTCGAGGTAGAAGCGCGTGATGTCCACGACCTTCTCCATCGGAACGTCGCCGGCGATCGGACAGCCGTACACCGTACCGGGGCACCCGATGACCCGGACGCCCAGATCGTGGGCGCGCTCCATGATCTTCGCGTGCTCGGCCTTCGCGTCGTCGTGGGCGAGGCGGAAGTTCACCAGGTTGTGCGCCTCGCTCGACGAGATCATCAGGATGATCTCATCGGCCCCGTAGCCCTCCTTGCAGCAGGTCTCGAAGCGATCGAAGCCCTTCGCGTTCGGCATGAGCACGACGTAGCTGACGTCCGGCACGCGGTCGATTCGCCGGAGCACCTCGACGCAGTCCGCGAACTGGGGAAGGAGCTTCGGGTGCGAGAAGCTCGTCACCTCGAGCTTGCGAACCCCCGACGCCAGGATCCGGTTGATCATCTCGACCTTGCGGTCCGTCGGGATGACCGTCGGGATGGA
Source organism: uncultured Isosphaeraceae bacterium (assembly GCA_964638815.1). Taxonomy (GTDB): domain Bacteria; phylum Planctomycetota; class Phycisphaerae; order Phycisphaerales; family SM1A02; genus CAZXBB01. The sequence continues at coordinate 517 of CAZXBB010000186.1, read as the reverse complement.
CTGGAGCCCGTCGCGGGCCCAGCATTCACAGACGATGACCGGGTCGGGAATCTCCATGGAGGCTCCTCAGCTTGTTTCGATGTTCCGGGAAACAGCGGGCCGATAGGGATCCGGGACGGCCCGTCCGCCCTCCATGGTACTTGACAGGCCGGGTCGGCGGTAGATAGTGGCCCCTTCGCGAAAGGACCGTGCCATGGGTGAGGTGGTCGGCGGCGGGAACGGGATATCGGCGGGACTGGCGCCCGAGGTCGATGCGCTGCTGCGTCGCGCGACGGCGCATCCGCTTGGTTGCGAGTTCATTAAGAGGGGCTCCCCGGACGCGGTGTCCGCGACGTTCGGCGTGCACGCGTTCGTGGTGGACGCGGCGCGGGAGGCGTTGCGGGGTGCGACGGCGTCGGTGCAGGTTCCGACTCTGCGCGTCAGCGTGTAGCGATCAGGTCCGACGGGGGGGGCGCGCGTCTGGGTGCGGGTGCGCGTCCGGGTGCGCGTGCGCGTGCGCGTGCGCGACCGGGTGCGC
>CAZXBB010000185.1:0-26146 GCA_964638815.1 uncultured Isosphaeraceae bacterium | reverse complement strand
GCTCGGACTGCGATCGTGCGTGTCGCTGCGGGCGTCGGGGAAGGCGACCATGCCGGCCGTCCACGGGCCGTGGCGGGCCACGCTCGTCCTGCCGGCGCAGGCCGTCTCCTGGAGTGCCGAGCGCCGGCGAATCGTGCTGCTGCACGAGCTGGCCCACGTGCTGCGGCGTGACGTGGCCATGCAGATGGTGGCGCGACTGGCGTCGGCCGTGCACTGGTTCAACCCGCTCGCGCATCTGGCCGTCCGGCGGCTGGGGCTGGAACAGGAGCGGGCGTGCGACGACGCGGTGCTGGCGTGCGGCGCGACTGGCCCCGAGTACGCCGACCATCTGGTCGGGATCGCCCAGGACTTCGGCACCTCGCTCACCGGGGCACGCGGGTGGTCCACGGTCGGCATGGCCAGACCCACGCAGCTCGAGTCGCGGCTGCGTGCGATTCTGGACCCGGGCGCCGATCGGCGAGTCCTACGGCGCGATCGAGAGCCCCAACGGCGAGCTGGGCTTCTTCGTGGTCGCGGACGGCACGAAGCACCCGTGGCGCGCCTCCACGCGGCCGCCCGCGTTCATGCACTTCCAGGTGTTCCCGCGGCTGCTCGAGGGTCACAACCTCGCGGACCTCGTCGCCGTCCTGGGTTCGCTCAACATCATCGCCGCGGAGCTGGATCGCTAGGAGCCCGCCCGCCCGCACCGCCCGGACCCGAGCCTCGAGAGACTGAACAACGCCCATGGCCTGGATCGTCAAACCCTCGGCAACCACGAAGATCCCCATGCGGGACGAGCCTTATCTCACCGACGAGATGAAGTCGCGCTTCACGAAGGAGATCATCCCGCGTTACGAGCGCGCGCAGGGGGCGATGATGCCGATCCTGCGCGAAGTGCAGGAGACGTACGGGCACGTGCCTTACCAGGCGATGATCGAGATCGCGACGCTGCTGGAACTCCATCCCGGCGACGTGCTGGACACCGTATCGTTTTACGAGGAATACACGACCGAGCCCGTGGGCAAGTACGTCATCGGCGTTTGCCAGTCGATCGCCTGCGAGGTGTGCGGGCACCAGGCGATCCTCGACCACCTCCGCGGCAGGCTGGACCTCGAACCGCACGAGACCTCCGAGGACGGACGCTTCACGCTGCTGACCATGGAGTGCCTCGGAGCCTGCGAGGGCGCGCCGTGCGCGCTCGTGAACGGCGACCGGCACGACAATCTCTCGATCGACTCGATCGATCGCCTGATCGACAGCCTGCCCGAATGACGACGGCCGCGGAAGGAACCATGGCGAAGCGCGCGAACAAGCCGCTCATGCGAAGCCTCGGCGAGTTCGTCGGTCACATCGTCAAGGGCATCCGGACCGATCCGTCGCGCAAGACCGGCGAGGTGCGACGCAGGACCGAAGAGGACGACCGCGGCGACGTCGTCCTCCGCCGGACCACGATCGAGGAAATCGAGATCCGGTCGCGTGACGACGACGGATAGGACTCAAAGACCCGGGACGCACGACCCGGAACTCAAGACGCCAGATTCAAGACCCGGACGCAAGACCCCCACCATGCCCGTCTCCGAGCCCGTACTCTTCCGCCGCATTCCCACTCCCCCGTGGGGCAGGACCCGCGATCGCAGGGTGATCACGTACGACGAGTACGTGAAGACCGGCGGCTACAAGGCGCTCGAGAAGGCGCTTGACCTCACGCCCGCGTCGATCGTGGACACCGTCAAGGAATCGGAGCTGCGCGGCCGCGGCGGCGCCGGTTTCCCGTGCGGGCTGAAATGGACGTTCCTGCCCAGGGAGGACGGGGGCCGCCGCTATCTCGCCGTCAACTGCGACGAGGCCGAGCCGGGGACCTTCAAGGACCGGATCCTCTGCGACTTCGATCCGCACCTCATCATGGAGGGGATCGCCATCGCGTGCTGGGGATGCAGGCTCGACACCGCGTACTTCTTCATCCGCGGCGAGTACCACCACCAGGCGCAGACCGTCCAGAACGCGATCGACGAGGCGTACGAGGCGGGCATCTTCGGCGGCCAGGGGCTCATGAAGGGCAAGGTGGACTGGAAGGTCGAGTGCTACCTGCACCGCGGCGCCGGCGCGTACATCTGCGGCGAGGAGACCGGTCTGCTCGAGGCGGTCGAGGGCAAGCGCGGCTGGCCGCGCGTGAAGCCGCCGTTCCCCGCGGTCGAGGGGCTGTTCGGACGCCCGACGATCGTGAACAACGTCGAGACGCTCGCGTCGATCCCGTCGATCATCGAGAACGGCATCGAATGGTGGAAGGGCATGGGCCGCGCATCGACGATCGGCGGGCCGCCGAGCTTCGGCCCGAAGCTGATGGGCGTCTCGGGTCACGTGAACCGGCCGGGCGTCTACGAGGTCGATCTCGGGATCAAGCTCAGCACGCTCGTGAACGACGAGCGATTCTGCGGCGGCATGCGCGGCGGAAAGAAGTTCAAGGGCGCGATCGCGGGCGGCGTGTCGATGGGCATCCTGGGCCCCGACCAGTTCGACGCCGAGATGGACTTCGACATCGGCCGGCGCTACGACGTCATGGGCCTCGGCACCGCCTGTCCGACGGTGTTCGACGAGAACACCGACATGGTCGCCGTCGCCCGCAACATCGCGCGCTTCTTCAAGAACGAGTCGTGCGGCCAGTGCACGCCGTGCCGGGAGGGTGCGCAGTGGATCTACAAGCTCCTCACCCGCATCGAGAGCGGCGACGCGACGAGCAAGGACCTCGACCTGCTGCTCGAGGTGGCCGGCTCGATGGGCATCATGCCGGGAACGACCATCTGCGGTCTCGCTGACGGCAACAACTGGGCCGTCCGGACGATCGTCAACAAGTACCGCGAGGAGTTCGAGGCGCGCGTGAAGCCTTATCACGTCGCGGTCGGATGAGAGTCCGCTACGTCACGATGGTGTTCCCCGCGCCGTCGGAGACGTTCGTGTGCACGGAGATCGCGGCGCTGCGCGAGCGCGGCGTGGACGTGTCGGTGGCGGCGTTCGGCGCGTGCCCGCGGGGCGGTGCGGCGATGCTCGCGGAGCACAGTCTCGGCGACGTGCCGGTGGACGCGCTCACCGCGGGCGCCGCGCTGGACGCGATCGGGCGATGCCTCTCGCATCCGTGGCTGACGCTGACGCTGGCCGCGTTCGCGACGCGGTGGTGCGCCGCGAAACCGGCTCAGCTCTTCAAGAGCCTGCTGCTGATCCCCCGCGCGGTGCAGCTCTTCCTGCGGACGCGCGCAGACCGCCCCGACGTCGTGCACCTCTTCTGGGGGCACTACCCTTCGCTCCTCGGGCGTCTGGTCCTCGATGCGCTCCCGGACGTGACGCTGACGACCTCGCTCGCCGCGTACGACCTGCGGATGGGCTACGGCGCCGCCGCGCCGGTCGCCCGCCGGGCGAGCTTCGTCCGCACGTGGGCGGGCGTCAACGTGCCCGCGATCGAAGCGCTGGGCGTGGACACGCGCCGCATCGCCGTCGTGCACCAGCTCATCGACTGCGATCGCCGCGCGGACCTGGCGGCGATCGCGAAGACGCCGCGTCGCCTCGTCACCGCGGCCCGCCTCATCCCCGCCAAGGGCACGGACGACGCGCTGCGCGTGTTCGCCGCGGTGCACGCGCAGTGGCCGGACGCATCGCTCGTCGTCCTCGGCGACGGCCCCGAGCGCGGGCGGCTCGAGACGCTCGCCCGCGCGCTCGGCGTCGCCGGCGCGGTGACCTTCCGCGGTCACGTCCCTTACGCGGAGGTGCTCGACGAGATGGCCCGCGCGGAGGTCTTCATCTTCATGTCCCACCACCCGGCGGAGCGGCTCCCGAACGTCGTGAAGGAGGCCATCCTCGCGCGGTGCGCGTGCGTCGTGACGGACACCCCGGGCATCGACGAGCTCGTGCGTGACGGCGAGCACGGCCATGTCGTCGCGCCGCACGACGTCCGCGGCGCGACGGCACGCGTCGGCGCGATCTTCGCCGGCGAGACCGACGCGGAGGCGATGCGCGCGAGGGCCCTCGACCGGCTCCGGACCGACTTCGACGCGGATCGCGTGATCCCGGCCCTCATCGATCGCTGGCGTGCCGCCTGCGGGGAGCGGGTGCCCCCGGGCTGAGGAATGCCGGCCCCACGGGCAGGCCCCGCGCGCTGCGCGCCCGCGTGGAGCCCGGACGCCACGCGCACATCGCGCGGCCCGCGTGCCGTTCGATGCCGTCGCGCATCGGCCCCGGCGACAGCGTGCCGATGACCGCCACCGGCGCGTCTTCGGCGACGTGGACGCCCGATTCGCGCAGAACACGGTCGATCACGTCGGCGCCCTTGCCGCGTTCGACGATGCGCACCGCGTCGATCCCTGCTGCGCGAAGCTCGGGCACCAGCGACGACCGGACCGCGTGCGCGCCGACAAAACGCTCCCACTGCGCGGCGGACAGCGGTCGCCGCGGCTGGTCCCCGATGGTCCGGTCGAACTCGTCCACCGCGCGGTGGAACGCGTCGGCCACGCCCTCGCGCGTCGCGATCGCGCGGTACCGCTCGCGCATGCCGGCCTGGGCGGCGTCGTGCCGATCGTCCGGCGCGTAGCGTCGGATCGTCCACCCGCTGTTGCGGACGAGCCGATGCAGGATCGACGCGAAGGATCGCCCGGAACCGGTCTTCCGGTGCAGGAACGGGAGTTCGCGCGTGTGCGCGACGCGGTGCCCCGCGGCGATGAGCCTCGCGCAGAGGTCGTACTCCTCGACGTAGTAGCCGAACGCCGGGTCGTAGCCGCCCGCCGCGACGAACGCGTCGCGGCGCACGGCGCACCCGCACCCGACGATGACCTCCGGCAGCCCGCCCGCCTCCCGCGCGCCCGACGGCAGCACGATCTCGCCGCCGACCGCGGCGACGTCCGCGTCAACCGCTGGGAGCACCGAAGCGAACGGCGCGTGCCGCGGGGCAGAGTCGTCGTCGAGCATGACGAGCCACCGCCCCCGCGCCGCCGCCGCCGCGACGTTCCGCGCGGCGGCGCCGCGGTTCTCGCGCTCGCGCAGGAGCGTTACGGGCAGACCGTTCGCGAGCCGCCGCGGCGCCCGCGCCGGCGGGTCGGATGCGTTGTCGACGACGATCACCTCGGCGTCGGGGCCGGTGTCGGATCGCCGTTCACCCGCGAGGCGATCGAGCGTGATCGCCAGCTCGCGTGGCCGGTCGCGGGTCGGGATGACGAACGAGATCACGAGAGGACCCTGGCCCGCATGATGCATGCAGGCTGGCTGGAGCAGCTTCACCCGGCGATGCGCGCCGCGGCGGCCGGGACGCTGATGACGGTGGGCCGCGTGCGGTCGAACCGCGCGACCATGCGGTCGAGATCGCGCCGCGTGACCGGTGTGTTCCCGAGTGCGGCGGCCTCCACGGCGGCGGCGGCGGAGCCGAGGTACGCCGCGGCGACGATGTCCCCGCCGGCAGCGAGGGTGAGCACACCGGCCGCGAGGAGGGCGTCGCCGCATCCGAGCGCGTCGGTCGCCGGCATCGTGAGCGCCGGGACGTGCTCGCTCGTCAGGCGGCTGGGATTGCCGTCGTGACCCGCCGCCCGGTCGAGCTTGCCGAAGGCGACGAGCCCGTCGGCGCCCATCGTGACGACGACGTGGCGCGCGTCCGTGCGCAGCACGAGATCCCACGCGACGGCCGGCAGCGAGCGGCGGGCCTGGCCGAGTACGGCGCGAAGCTCGCGCTCCGACGGGCTCAACCAGTCGGCGCCGCGCATCGCGACGAGCGACGGCAGCGGCCCGGAGACGTCGCCCCCCAGCACGTTCACGCGCGAACGCACCGCGCCGAAGATTGACGCGGTGAGCTGCGGTCCGAGCATGCCGAGCCCGTAGTCCACCACGATCGCGGCCTCGCACGCGTCCGAATTGCCGACGACGGCGTCGAGGAGCGCCGCCCGCGCCCGGGTGTCGAGCGTCTGCGCGGGCGTGCGGTCGAGCTTGACGACCTTCTCGCGTCCGACGACGAATCGCTCCTTCACCGGGACGGGCCCGTCGATCGGGATCGGCACCACTTCGATCCCGTGCTGACGCAGCCGGTCCGCCAGCATCCGGGCGGTCTCCGTGACCGGCAGCGCGGTGACCAGCGTGGGCCGCGCCCCGAGCGCCGCGGCGTGCCGGGCGATGATCGCGGCCCCACCGTCGTAGCTGGTCTGTCCGACGGGGCGAAGCGAGAGCACCGGCGACTCGCCCGCGACTTCCGGCCACGCGCAGTGCACGTACCGGTCGATGATCGTCTCGCCGACGATGAGGACGCGGCGGTCGCGGATGCCGTCGAGGAGGTCCCGCAAACGTCCGGACCCGAGATCCGCCGAGGCGTGAAGCCGGCGCAGCCGGGCGCGCATCGGGTCCTCGAAGCGCTCCGGGCCGGCGCCGTCCGCGGCGCCGAGCGCCTCGATCAGCGCCGTGGACGAGAACACGACGTCGCCCGATGAGAAGACGACGCGTCCGCCGTGCCGCTCGACGGCCGCGCGTTCCTCGGCGAACCGCGGATCGTCGTTGTCCTCGTACTCCTGGCCCTTGAGGTAGAGATCCGGCCGCACGCGCTCGAGCAGCGGTGCCGCCGTCGGCGTGGTGCTCACGTGGACCCAGTCGACGCAGCTCAGGGCGGCGACGTTCTCGGCGCGGAAATCCTCGTTGAAGAGCGGCCGGCCGGCGCCCTTGTTGACGTGCACGTCGGCCGTCACCGAGACCAGGAGGCGATCGCCGAGGCTGCGGGCGTGCTGGAGATGCCGGATGTGGCCGGGATGGACGATGTCGAAGCAGCCGTGGCAGTGCACGACCCGCTCGCCGTCGGCGCGCGCACGCTCCCGCTCGGCGCACAGGCGCTCGATGCCGAGGACCTTCGCGCTGGCGCCCCGAGCCTCGTTCACGATGGCTCCATCGGCCCGGTGGACGCGATCCCGCGAGTCTTTGGGCGATGGCGAACCAGACCTCAGGCAGGGGCGACTTCCGCGGGGACTTCTCGGGCGACTTCTCGGGCGACTTCTCCGGCGACCTCTCCGACGACCCGGGGCCCGACCGCGATCAGCTCCGCGCCGCAGGCGACGAGCGGCGTCGCGCGCTCCGCGAGCGTCCCGTTCATACCGCGCGACGAGAGCAGCACGGCGTCGGGGCGCCGCGCGACGGCGTCATCGACCGACACGATCGGGAACCCCCAGAGGCGACGACCGCTCAGACGCGGATCGTCGTCCACGAGCGCGACGATCTCGACCGGCGGGTCCATCAGGGCGTCGCCGGCGGATCTCGTCTCGGTGCCCGCGCCGTAGATCACGACGCGTCGGAGGCCCCGCGCGGCGCACGCCGCGAGCGCGGCCGCCATCCGCCGGGAGGCGTCGCCCCCCAGCCGTTCGCGGCCGTACCGCGTCGCCCAGTAACGCTCGGCGATCCCCGGGTAGCGCTCGCACCACCAGCCGGGGTCCGCCCCGGCGCGGCCGCGCGGCGCGTGACCGGGGAAGCCGCGCCAGAGCCGCGCGATGAAGAGCTCGACGTCGTGCCGGTCGTGCGCCGCCACCGAGCCGGCCCAGTGCGCCGGCGGTGCATCGTCGCTCTTCGTGAAGTGCTCGTGTCGCTGGCACGCGTGGTCGTGCTCGAAGAGCGCATTGATCGCGCGGGCCACCCAGCGCAGCTCGTGGTCCGCCCAGTTGTGCCGGTACTCCGGCCACAGCGGACCGTTCCCGCCGTAGGCGTCGTCGATCCACGCGCGACCGAACCACGGGCTGCCGCAGTATTCGTGCGCGTTCATGTGCGGATCGCCGGCCGGCTGCATGACGCCGAACGTGTCGGGAAACCGGTCGAGCATGTCGCGCAGCAGCGCCGCCGCGGGCCGTGCGGGATCGGGCAGCATGTCGTCGCCCCCCGTCACGACCGCGGGTGCATCCTGCGGCACGACCTCGCGGCACAGGCGGTTGACCGACGCGGCCCAGCCCGGGTACCGGTCGCAGCGCAGCACGCGATCCGCCGGAATGGCGCCGGCCTCGCCGTCCTGGAGCACGGCGATCCGGTAGCCCATCTCGCGCCACGCGGGAAGGTGAAGGCGACAGCGGGTGACGCTCGCGGACGGGATGGCGAACCAGACCTCACCCTTCATCGTTGGACATTGGTGGACTATCGGACCGCGAACGACGATGCCTTGAGCGGGCGGAACGCCCCGGATCGACCACCCCGGATCGAACGCCCCGGATCGAACGCCCGCCCGGGAGCGCACCATGCCGCGAAGACTCGACGACCTCGTTCGGCGTCACGGGTCGGATCTCGAGCGGATCCAGTCTCTCGACGGGGCGGCGGCCTGACGCCGCGCGGCCACGACGAAGATGCAGGCGTCGCGCTCGCGCACTGGCGCCGGACAGAAGCGGTCCGCCGCGATTGCCCGGTGGTGCGTTCATGGTGGTGCGTTCATGACCCGGCCTTCCTGCACACGCAGACGTCCTCGTCCCCGCGCAGCCCGTGTCGCGTGCGCCGCGCGGCGTCCAGTTCGCGCGCGAACGGGTCGACCGTCACGCGGAACCCGGCAGCGCGAAGGCGATCGGCGTAATCTCGCCCGTACTGCCGAACGTGGTCGTACTGACCGTACAGCCGCTCGCGCTCACGCGGGTCGGTGACCGAGCGGTCTTCCTGCGTCACGTCGCCCCGGATCGGCACCTGGAGGATCGCCCATCCGCCGGGCTTGAGCACGCGGTGGAGCTCCGACATCGCGCGGCGATCCTCCGTGACGTGCTCGAGCACGTGGTTGCACAAGATGACGTCGAAGGTCCCGTCCGGAGCGTCGATCGCGGTCACGTCCATCCGGACCATGACGCGCGGCGAGTGAAGATCCGCGGTGAGGTACTCGATCGAGGCCACTCGCGCGAGGCGGGAGGCGAGTGACGGCGCCGGCGCGAAGTGCAGCATCTTCTTCGGCCGACCGTCGAAGAGATCCGTGCGCTCCTCGAGGTACAGCCACAGCAGCCGGTGCCGCTCGAGCGCCTCGCACACCGGGCAGAGTGCCTCCGCCCGCGGGATCGCTCCGAACGCGAGGAAGCGGCGCAGGCGGCTCCCGCAGACCGGGCACTGGCGCGCCCGCCCCGCGAAGACGAGCCTGCGAAGCGGCGCGGGAACGACGCGGCCGGCCCGTCGGATGCGGTGCGCGAATCGCCGCGTCGCGCTCATGCGCCGCCCCTGCCGCGTCGCAGCAGCACCAGGCTCACCAGCATCAGGCCGGTGCCGACGGCGTTCGCGACCACCGCCATCGCGGCCGCTCCCCAATAGGAGTGCGCCGGCACCAGCAGCACGCATCCCGCGAGGTACGCAAGCGTCGCGACGAACTGGCACGCCATGTCGATGCGTTCCCGATGCAGCACGACGAGGTACATCGCGACGATCCGCCCGACGGTGATGATCGCCACCGCGACCAGCACGAGGAACGTCGGCCACGTCGCCGCGCGGTACTCCGGAGCGAGCAGGAGGACGATCACCACCGCCGCGCCGCCCCAGGCGGCGGCCAGCAGCGCTCCGAGGTAGACCGCGCTGAAGAGCGCCAGCTTGCGCACGAACCTGCCGTCGAGCCCGTACCGACCGGCGATGTGCGGCTGGACGATGCGCACGCCGATCGCGCCGAAGAGAAGGTACGCGGTCGCGACCTGCGTCGCGAGGCCGAAGATCGCCGTATCGCCCGCGCCGTGGTACGCGCGCACGAAGAAGACGCCCGACGTGAACGGGACCATGAGCAGGAGACCGGACACCATCAGCGACCAGCTCGATCGCGCCATCGCCCGCGCGTGGTCCGCGGCGTAGTGAAACCGCAGCCGCGCGACGCGCCAGTGATAGAGCGCGTAATGCAGGACGGTGCCGAGCGTCCACTTGCCGGCGAACACCAGGGCGACCGGCGTCAACGCGAGCGGCCCCGCCTCGTGCATGCGCCAGATGACGGCGAGCGCCGCCGCCTCCACCGCGAAGCGGACGAACGCGCTCTCGGGCTGCCGGTGGTGCACGTCGAAGAACGGGATGATGTTGACGCAGTTCGCGACGTTCCCGATCGCGAAGATGACGATGAGCCACCGCTCCGCCGTGGACGTCGAAACCATGTTCACGCCCGCGATCACCGCGACGGCGACCGCGGCGGCGCAGCCGAGCGTCAGCGCGAGGTGCGACGCCATGACGCGATCGAGCGAGCCCGGCTCGCGCGCGCCCTCGCGCACGACGACCTGCTTCACGCCCGCGCAGCCGATCGTGTATGCGAACGCCTGCAGCGCGACCGCGAAGCTGAAGATGCCGAAGCCCTCCTTCCCGAGCCCCTCGGTCAGCAGGAAGACGCTGCCGAGCGAGCAGAGCTGCGTCAGCAGGGTCCAGGCACCCAGCCACGCGAGGTTGCGCGCCGCCGTCCGGCCCGCCTCGGTCCAGAACGAGCGCAGCATCGTCGAGAGAGGAGCCGGGTCAGGCAATCTCACCCCCCGCCCGGCCGTAGAGCCGCCGCGCCCTCCGGTAGAGATCCTTGCCGAGGACGGCGCGCGCGACCGGGATGACGCTCTTCGGCAGCGCCGCCACGCGCGGCACGAAGCGCCGGCGGTTGATCGATCGCAGGGAGCGCACCGTGTCGTGGAACACGGTGGGGTCGGGCCGCGGGGCGACCGCGTCGTCCGGCACATACGCCGTGCGCACCGCCTCGTCGCCGTGGACGCGCCGGAAGCCCGCGTGCGCCATCACGAGGTCCAGCGTGCGGAGCGAGAAATGCCACACGTGGGCGTACTGGAGGTAGCGGTCGAGCGTCTTCTCCCGGCCGCGGATCGCGAGCAGGCCGGGCACCTCGACGTACAGCGCGCCGCCCGGCGCGAGCAGCGTCCTGACGGCGCGCAGCTCGTCCACTGCGTGACGCACGTGCTCGAGCACGTGGCTCATCACGACCAGGTCCGCACGGCCGCGCCCCGCGAGCGTCGACGACGCTCCGGTCTCGAGCGCGAGCCCCCTGGCCCGCCCGACCTCGAGCAGGTCCGGCCCGTAGTCGCACCCTGTGACGTCGGCCCCCGCAGCGCGGAACGCGTCGAGGATGCCGCCCGCACCGCAGCCGATCTCGAACACGCGCGCGGGCGGCGCGATGCCACGGGTCGCGAGCCACTTCAGGATGCGCCGGCCGCGGAACTGCTGGAGCTCGAAGTAATCGGAGGGATCGGACCACCGGCTCGTGTGGATGCCGCGGTAGTCGTCGCGGTAGAACCGCGCCGTCGAGTCGTCGTCGAGGTAGGGGTCGATCCGCATCAGCCCGCAGCGCCGGCAGAGCCGCGCGTGGAGCGGCAGACCGTAGCAGTCGCGACGGGCGACGAGGACGTCATCGTCGCCGCCGCAGAAGCACGGGTTGGGCGTCTGCCGGTAATCGCGACCGAGGAACCGTGCGATCGCGCGCTCCTGGTCCGCCGACAGCGGCCACGCCGCCCGCCGCTCGCACGTGAGATGCCGAATCAGGGGGCGATCGCTGTCCATCGGGGTCGACCTCGCTGAACACTATTGCTCAAGGTCCTCCCGACTGCGCGCGCCGGCGCGGGCTCTTACTCGAGCGCCGCCGTGCCGCCGATGATCTCGGTCAGCTCGGTGGTGATCATCGCCTGCCGCGCGCGGTTGTACTGGCGGGTCAGCGTGCGGCCGAGCTCCTTCGCGTTCTCGGTGGCGGCCTTCATCGCGACCATCCGCATGATCTGCTCGCTGACGACGCCGTCGTTGAACGCCTGGAAGAGCTGCGCCCGGACGGCGGCCGGCAGGAGATCGGCGAGCAGCTCCTCCGCAGACGGCGACATCTCGTAGTTGGCGGTCCTGCCCCTCGCGGTGTGGCCCTCGGCGTCGGCGAGCTTTTCCGGCTGGAGCGGCAGAAGCTGCATCAGCTCGGGGACCTGCCGCGCGTTGCTCTCGAAACGCATGTACGCGACGCGCACGGCGTCGTACTTGCCTTCCGTGAACGCGTCGATGTAGCCCGAGGCGATCTGGTCGACCGCCTCGTACGCCGGCTTGTCGCCGATCGAGTGCTTCGCGGCGACCTGGATCTTCTGGAACTTCAGGAAGCCGACGGCCTTCTTGCCGGAGGTCTCGACGTCGAACGCGACGCCGTCCTCACGGAGCTTCCTGAGCTGCGTGTTGAGGCAACGCAGCACGTTCGCGTTGTACGCCCCGCACAGACCGCGGTCGGAGGTGATGACCAGGACGAGCTCGCGCCCGGCCTTCTGCGGCGGCCCGTCGATCAGCGGATGGCTCACGTCGCCCGCCGCGGCGGCGATCTCGCCGACGAGCCGGCGGATCGTCCTGGTGTACGGCCTGGTGGCCTTCGCGCGCTGCACGGCGGCCGTGAACTTCGCCGTCGCGATCATCTGCATCGTCTTCGTGATGCGCTGGATCGTGGCGACGGCCTTCGTGCGCTGCTTGATTTCGCGGATCTGGGCCATGGGGGCGACCAGTGTAGCGGCGGGTCGCGGCGCTGTCTCGGGTCGAGCGATGAACGTATCCTGAGCCCCCTCATGCCCGGCGAACGGCCCATCCGCGTGCTCCTCTGGTCCCCGGGCGGCTCCGGCGAGCACTACGAGGGCCCGGCGATCTTCACCTACCGGCTCTTCTCCGCCGACCGGCGCAACCGGTTCGAGATCACCCTCGCCCACGGGAACCCCGAGCAGGCGGACTACGACCTCTTCCGCGAGCAGCACCTGATCAGCCCGCTCGTGCCCGGCTGGGGCACCGTCGCGTTGTGGCGTTTCCTCCGGACGGCGCGACGCTGGATCGCCGCCAACCACGCCCGCTTCGACGTCTTCCTCGGGTTGAGCGGCTTCGAGGCTGCGGTCCGGCCGGCGTCGTTCGCCCAGCGCGCGGGGCTGCCGTCGATCATCTTCCTGGCCAACCACCAGGCGGAGCTCTCGGACAAGCCAGGCCTCAAGGGGCTCCTCGGCCTGCCGCGCCGACGGCGCGCGAAGGCGCGCCGGCTCTTCGCGCTGATCGCGATGAGCCAGGCGATCCACGACGAGCTGATCGGCTACGGCATCCCGCCGGAACGCATCGCGCGCATCCCGATGGCCGTGGACACGGACCACTTCCGCCCGCTCGCGGACGCCGCGGCGAAGACTCGTCTGCGCGCGGAGCTCGGGCTCGCCGACGCGCCGACGATCGTCTTCTCCGGCGCCGTGAGTCGGCGCAAGCGCCCGCACCTGCTCGTCGAGGCGCTCGGACGCGCCGCGGCCGCCGGGCACCGGGGCCAGCTCGTCCTCGCGGGCCCGGCGAAGGACGAGGCGTACGCGCGGTCGATCCGCGAGCGGGCGAAGACGCTCGGCATCGCGGACCGCGTGGTCTGGCTCGGCTTCACACGCGAGATCGCGCGCGTGTACCAGGCGGGCGACCTCTTCGGCCTGACCTCCTCACGCGAAGGCATGTCCGCCGCGGTCACCGAGGCGATGGCGAGCGGGCTGCCGGCGGTGGTGACGGCGGTGTCGGGCATGCTCGACCTCGTGGACGACGGCGTGCACGGCGCGATCGTCGAGGGGACCGAGGCGGCGGTGGCGGAAGCGGTGACGCGCTACCTCGCGGACCCGGCGCGGTGCGCGGCGCACGGGCGGGCGGCGCGCGAGAGGATCGTTTCGCGGCATCGGGTCGAGGTCGTCCTCGACGCGTACGAGGCCCTCTTTCGGCGGGCGATGGCGTCGAAGGGTGAAGGACGCTGAGAAAGCGGCCCGGGCGTCTGCGCGAAGAGCCGCCGATCGCGGCCGACGCCGGGAGCGGCCTGCCGCGCCGGTGCGCAGTCGCTCATCCGGGCTACGGATCGCAGACCCCCCACCCCGCCAGCACCACGAGGATGTCGCCGAACGCGACGGTCCCGTCGTGGTCGACATCCTGGGGGCAGCCCTTGCACGGGCCCCAGTTGCCGAGGATCTCGAGGAGGTCGCCGAAGCCGACCGTCCCGTCGCCGTCGATGTCGCCGAAGCACGTGCCGGTGTACACGACGCGCTGGATGCGTCCTTCCAGGTGCGTGAGCACGTGCAGGTCACCGGTCAGCGGGCTGGCCTCAAGGTCGGTCGGCCGGTTGAGCCCGGAGCCGAATCCATGCACGGCGACCAGCGCGTCCTGGGCATCGACCTCCGCGGCGAGCACCCACCCGTTGATGTAGTCCGCGTAGAAATACGCCGACTGGTACGGCGGCGGATAGCTCGCCCCCTCGTAGAACGCGCCGCCGATGATGCAGCGGCCGGTGGTGCCCGGCGGAACCGAGGCGCTCGGGATCGTGTGCGACACGGCGATGATCGGGTCGGTGAGCGGCCCGGGGTTCGACTTGGTGCCGATGGAGTCGCAGCCGCTGTGCGCGGGCATCTCGTCGGGGTAGTCGCGGTTCTCGACGAACGCATCGCGGCACGGCCAGCCGAAGTTCTCGCCGCCGCGCGCGACGTTGATCTCCTCCCACGCCGTCCAGCCGACGTCGCCGATATAGAGCGTGCCGGGCCCGGGACCCGTGCCGGGGCGGACCGTCAACTGGAAGGGGTTGCGCAGGCCGTTCACCCACACCTTCGACGGCTTGTCCGTGCCGACGCCGGTCCAGTGGGGATTCGACGGCAGCCCCTCCCCGGTCGCCGGGTCGAGCCGCAACACCTTGCCCGCGAGCGAGCCGAGATATTGGGCGCGGAACGCACCGACGTCCTCGTCCTTTCCGAAGCCCTTCGGCCCGAAGCACTCGGGCGTGATGCCGCCCGGGTCCGCGACCGCGAGCTGCGCGCCGTCGCCCGCGCTCGCGAAGAGCGAGCCGTCAAGACCGAACTGCACGCTGCCGACGGCGTGCGACACCCAGCAGACGGGAAAGCCTTCGGCCTCCTGCGCGCCGACGAGGATGCACCGGGAATCGGGATCGGCGACGTTCCCGTTGCTCTCCGCGGTACCGGTGTAGCACGTCAGCCGCCCGAACGTCGCGGTCGTGTTGCTCTCGTCCGGCGGACCGAACAGCGGGTCGACGACGTAAAGCAGGTAGACCCTGCGGTTGCCGGCGAAGTCCGGGTCGAGCGTCAGCCCGAGCATGCCGCGGTCACCCTGGCCGTTCACCTCGTCCCGCAGGTCGATGAACGGCTCCGGCCGGATCGCGTCGTTCTCGATCACGCGGACCACCCCCGACTTCTCCGCGACGAAGATCCGGCCGTCGGGCGCGAAGACCATGTCGACGGGCCGCTCGAGCCCGGTGACGACGTCCTCGCTCTGGAAGCCCTGCGGGAGAATCATCCCGCCCCGGACCGGGGCCGGGCCGGACAGCAGGAGGACGAGCCCGGTGACCGTCGCGGGTGCGCTTCGCATCCGCGCATTGTCCCGCGCGCGAGCCGGCGTTCAACGAAGAAAGCCGGAGTAAGGTCAGCCGCACGTCCCCCACGCCGCGAGGATGGCCAGGACGTCGCCGAAGGCCACGCTCCCGCTGCCGTCGACGTCCTCGGGGCATCCGGAGCAGGGACCCCAGGCGGCGAGCACCGCGAGGATGTCGGCGAAATCGACGGTGCCGCTGAAATCGACGTCGGCCCGCTCGACCCGACACGCGCCCCCGCCGAGGAAGACCGAGACGTTGCCGCCGTTGAGGTTCGGCACCGCGACGTCGCGGTTCGGGTCGCCGTCGAGGTCGCCGACGGCCACGCCGTAGGAGCTGGCGTCCGCGGCGTAGTCGACGCGGGCCAGGAACGTGCCGTCGCCGCACCCGAGCAGCACGGACAGCGTCCCGTCGCCGGAGTTCGGAACGCAGACGTCCGGGACGCCGTCCCCGTTGACGTCGGCAATGGCCACGTCGAACGGGGCCGAGCCGACCGGGTAGAGCGCCGGCGCCGGAAACACGCCCTGACCGTCGTTCAGGAAGACGGCGATCTCGTCGTCGCCCTGGTTGACCGCGACGACGTCCGGGGCGCCGTCATCGTTCAGGTCCCCGGTCGCCACCGCGTACGTGAACGCTCCGGACGCGTACCGCGCCGGGATCCCGAACGTGCCGTCGCCGTTGTTCAGGATCACGGCGATGCTCCCCGCGAAGCGATTCGACGTCACGATGTCGTTGTCGAGGTCGCCATCGACATCCGCGATCGACACGTCGCCGCAGCCGTCGTCGGTGAGGTACTGGCGGACCGATCCGAACGTGCCGTCCCCGTTGCCGAGCAGGACCGGGGTCCGGTCGTTGTTGACGCTCGCAGCGGCGATGTCGATGAAGGCGTCGTCGTTCAGATGGCCCGTGGCCACGCCGACGAGGAAGTTGCCGGCCGGACGGTGGACCGGGGCGCCGAGCCCGCCGCCCCCGTCGTTGAGCAGGACGGCGATCGTGCTGCTCGAGAAGCCGACCACCACGACGTCGGGCCGGTCATCGCCGTTGAAATCGGCGGCGGCGATGGCCCGCGGACCGCCGTCGACGTCGTACACGACGGGCGGGCCGAAGGTCCCGTCACCGTTGCCGGGCAGCAGCGAGACGCCGTTGGTGTCGCCGAAGAGGTTGGCGATCACGAGGTCGGCGTCCCCGTCGCCGTCGAAGTCCGCGATCGCGACCGCGGCGGGCGACGCGTCAGCGGGGTACGAGACAACGTCGAGCTCGAGCGGGCAGCATGGCGTTCCGCCGCGGGCGGACGCGGCAAGGACGACGAGGACGACGGGGACGAGGGGAAGAGCGCCTCCGAGGGACATGGCCGGTCTCCTTGTTGCCCCCACTTGGCACCGAATATACGCGATAATATTATGGTTTTCGAGGGAAATAGTCGCTGAGGTACCATTGCCGCATGGAATGGCGTCTCGAGATCACGAGAGGCGGGTCCCTCCCGCTCTACCGCCAGGTCGCTGAGGCCATCGAGGCGGCGATCGCCGGGGGGCGGCTCGGGCCCGGCGAGCGCATCCCCTCGGCGACCAGCCTGGCCCGTCTCGCCGGAATCGGGCGCCCCACCGCGGTCCGGGCCCTCCGCGAGCTGGAACGCGCGGGCCTCATCGTCGCCCACGTCGGACGAGGGTCCTTCGTCGCGGAGGCGCCGCGGGCGGACGACGACGCGATCGAGGCAGCCGTGCTCACCCCGCCCGACCTCGAGCGGATCATGGGCCGGCTCCGCGCGAGCCACATGAAGTCGATCGCGCGTCTGGCGCGGGTGCGGCCGCCGGGCGACGTGATCGATCTTCGCCCCGGCTATCCGCCGGACGCGTGCGTTCCCGACCTCCTGCCCCGTCTGGCGGCCGAGGTGCTCGCCGGCGACACGAGGCGGCTGGGTCGTTACGTCCCCGGTGGTCTGCCCGAGCTCGTGGAGGCCATCGCCGCGTGGCTGACGACGCGAGGCTGCCCGGCGCGGCCCGAGGAGATCCTCGTGACGAACGGCTCCCAGGACGCGATCTCCTTTCTCGGCACGTGGGCGGCGCGCCGGGGCCGGCCGGTCCGATGCGAGACGCCGACCTGGTGGGGCATCCCGCACGCGTTCTCGTTCTGCGGGCATGCGATCGCCTCGGTCCGCTGGGCCGGCGAACAGCTTGCGCTCGCGCCGGCGCCGGGCCCCGGGCTGCTCTACTGCTGTCCCGACTTCAACAACCCGACGGGGCGCTGCCTGACGCCCGCCGCCCGCACCGCGGTCGCGCGGGCCGCGGACCGCGACGACCTCATGGTGCTGGTGGACGACATCTTCCGCGACCTCCGCTTCGCGGGCGCGGAGCCGCCGAGCCTCTCCACGTACCTCCCGCCGGCGCACCGCATCCTCGTCGGGTCCTTCTCGAAGTCGCTCATGCCCGGGCTGCGGGTCGGTTTCATCGCCGCGGCGCCGGCGCTCGTCGAGGAGCTCGCTTCGATCAAGCAGTACGTCGACCTCGGCGGGCCGCCGCTCATGCAGGCCATCACCGCCGCGTTCCTCGACAAGTCGCATGAGGCGCATCTCGAGCGCGTCCGCGCGTACTACGCCGAGCGCTGCCACGCCACGTGCGACGCTCTCGATCGTCATATGCCGGACGGCGTGCGCTTCACGAGGCCCGAGGGCGGCTTCCACCTGTGGGTCGAGCTGCCGGAGGACTACTCGTGCGTGCCCGTCTATCTCGAGGCGCTCGAGCACGGCGTCGCGGTCGCCCCGGGGCCGATGCACGACGTCGACGGCGGGTATCGCAACTGCTTCCGGATCAGCTACGGCCACGCCACGCCGCAGGAGCTCGATCGCGCCGTCGCGACGATCGCGCGGATCACGCGAAGCGTGCTCAGCCGCCGCCCGGAGGGAGCGGGCGCTTGCTCACCGCTGTGACGGCGCGATCTGCGGCCCCCACCCGTCGACCTCACCCGACCCCGTTCCGCCCGATGACGAGCCCGTCGTGCGCGAGCGCCATCCCCTCCGGCAGCTCGGCGTCCAGCTCCGCGTGGCAGATGTCGTGCGTCATGTGGATGAACCACGTCCGGTCCGCCGCGATGCGGGTCGCGGCGTCGACGGCCTCGTCCACCGTGAAGTGCGTCGGATGCTTGCGGTAGCGGAGCATGTCGAGGATCAGCGTGCGGAGCCCGCGCAGACGCGGCCACGTCTCGGGCGGGATCGCGGAGACGTCGGTGCAGTACGCGAGCGGCAGCGGCCCGGGCTGGACCTCCGCGACCGCGCCGTCCGGCCCGAGCGCCTCGATGCGGTAACCGAGCAGCGGCAGCCGGCCGTGGAGCAGACGCAGCGGGGAGAAGCGCAGCCCGTAGAGATCGATCGGCTGCCGCGGATCGATGAGGCGGGGAACGAGCGTCGCGACGAACGAGTCGTTGACGTTGTTCCGGCGATCGAAGATGTGCCGGTAGACGCGGTGGAGCGCCTCCATCGTGTGCTCGTCGGCATAGACGTCGATCGGCGTCCGCATGAGGGCGTTGAACCGGCGCACCTCGTCGAGACCGAAGATGTGATCGACGTGGTGGTGCGTGTAGACGATCGAGTCGCAGCGGGTGAGCCGGTGCCGCAGCGACTGCTCGCGCAGATCGGGCGACGTGTCGATCAGGATCGCGCGCTCCTGCCCCGCGCCATCGACGAATCGCAGCAACGAGGACGTTCGCGTGCGGCGATCGCGCGGGTCGTCCGACGTACAGATACGGCAGTCGCACCCGATGACGGGAACGCCGGCCGAAGTGCCGGAGCCGAGCACGATCATCTCGACGTCGCGGGGGACGGACATGGCCGCATGGTATCCTCGGTGTCCATGGCGCCGCGAAACTCAGCCTTCGCCGCCGGCATCGTGCTGGCCGGCACGCTCGCGTACCTCACGAGCTTCGGCGGCGTCTTCCTCCTCGACGACGTCCGCTCCATCGTCGATGAGCCGCGGATCCGCACGCTCACCGACCTCGGGGGCAGTCGCCCCGTGGTCACTCTCTCGCTCGCGATCAACTACCGCCTCGGCGGGCTCGATCCGTTCGGCTACCACCTGTTCAACCTCGTCGTGCACCTGCTCGCCGGCCTCGGGCTGTTCGGGCTGGTGCGACGCATCGCGTGCCTCGCGCCGCGCTTCCGGCCGCACGCGGCGTGCTGGGCGTTCGTCGTCGCGCTGCTGTGGCTCGTCCACCCGCTCCAGACGGCGAGCGTGACGTACGTGATCCAGCGCGGCGAGTCGCTGATGGGGCTCTTCTACCTCCTCACGCTGTACTGCACGCTGCGCGGCGCGACAGGCGAACGGTCCCGCATGTGGTCCCGCATGTGGTACGGGTGCGCGGTGGCGGCCTGCGCGCTCGGCATGGGCACCAAGGCGGTGATGGTCACCGCGCCCGTGGCGGTGTTCCTGCTCGACTGGCTCGTCATCACCGGCTCGCCCGCCGCGAGTCTGCGCCGGCGGTGGGGTCTCTACGCCGCGCTCATTGCGACGTGGGGCGTGCTCGTGGCGACGGGCGTCCCCGCCGCAATCTTCGGCTCGGGCGCGCCGCGCACCGTCGGTTTCGACACGTCGGACCTGACGGTGCTCGAATACGCGGCAACCCAGCCCGCCGTGATCCTGCACTACCTGCGGCTCGCCGCCTGGCCGCACCCGCTGTGCTTCGATTACGCATGGCCCGTCGCCCGCGGCGCGGCGATCGCGGCGCCCGCGACGGCCGTGGCGGCGCTGGTCGCCGCGACGCTGTGGGCGATGGTGCGCCGACCCGCGATCGGCTTCCCCGCAGCGGCGTTCTTCCTCGTCCTCGCCCCGACGTCGAGCATCGTCCCGATCAAGGACCTGGCGTTCGAGCACCGCATGTACCTCCCGCTCGCGCCGGCGGTCGCGCTCGCGGTCTTCGGCGTCGGCGCCCTCCTGTCGCGGTTCGGCACGGTCGCCCTGCGCGGCGGATTCGTCGCGGCGCTGGCGGCGGCGCTGATCCTCGGGATCATGACGGGCGCGCGGAACCGCGTCTACCACAACGCCGGGATCATGTGGCGCGACGTGGCGGCGAAGCGACCCGACAACCCGCGCGCGCACACACAACTCGGACGGCTGGCCCACGATCGCAACGACCCGATCGCGGCGATCGCCCACTATCGCCGCGCGCTCGCCGCCGACCCGGGGTACTTCCAGGCGCACCACAGCTTTGGCCTTCTCCTCGCGGATGCGGGGCGGATGACCGACGCGATCCCGCACCTGGAGGAAGCCCTGCGTCTCGAGCCCGGATACTTCGTCGCCCACAACAGCCTCGGCAACGTGTACGCGGCGCTGGGTCGCGCGGACGATGCGATCGCGCTCTACCGCGAGGCCATCCGGCTCGAGCCGGACATGCCGGACCCGCACAACAACCTGGCGATCGAGCTCGCGCGCAAGGGGCGCGCGGCGGAGGCCGTCCCGCACCTCGTCGAGGCGATCCGCCTGAACCCCGCCTACGACGAAGCGAAGGGCAACCTCGCGATCGTGCTCGAGCGCACGGGCGCCATCGACGCCGCGATCGCGCCGTATCTCGATCGCGCCGCGCTCGCGGGGCCGCACGCCGAGGCGCACGTCCGGGCCGGTCGCCGCGCGGCGAGCGAGGGACGGCGGGCCGACGCCGTCGCCGCCTTCGAGCGCGCGATCGCGATCGATCCCGCGCACCCCGACGCGGCACGGCTGCTCGCCATCGAGCGTCGCAGGTAGTCGGGCAACGTCAACCGGGTTACCTTCTGAGTCCGATGGCCGAAGGGAAGCGCAACCCGCTCGCCTGGATGCCGGCGGCCGTCGCCGCCGCCGGCATCATCGTGTACCTGAACAGCTTCCAGGGCGCGTTCCTCCTCGACGACGCCGTTCACATCCTCGAGCGCGAGTCGTCGCGCGAGTTCTCGAAGATCTGGGGATCGCGGCCGGTCGTGAACTTCACGCTCGTCGTGAACTACAGGCTCGGAGGGCACGAGGTGTTCGGCTACCACCTCGTGAACCTGCTCATTCACCTCGCGGCCGCCCTCACGTTGTTCGCCCTCGTCCGGCGCACGCTCCGGCTCGATCCGATCCGCGATCGCTTCGACGCGGCGGCGCCCTGGATCGCCCTGGTGACCGCGCTCGTCTGGGTGGTCCACCCGTTGCAGACGCAGAGCGTCACGTACGTCATCCAGCGGGGCGAGTCGCTGATGGCGATGTTCTACCTCCTCACGCTCTACTGCACGTTGCGCGGCGCTACGTCGCCCCGCGGCGCGAAGTGGTACGGCGCGGCCGTTGCCGCCTGCGCGCTGGGCATGGGCAGCAAGACCGTCATGATCACGGCGCCGCTCCTCGTGCTGCTCTACGACCGGATCTTCCTCGCCGGGAGCTGGAAGGGTGTCCTCCGCGCGCGGGCGCTGCTCCACGCCGGGCTCGCCGCGACGTGGACCGTGCCGTTCCTGACCGGCGTCGCCGGGTATGTGCTCGATCCGGGCGTGACCGACAAGAACGTTGGGTTCGGGGCCGAAGGCCTCTCGGCGATCGACTACGCGCTGAGCCAGCCCGGCGTACTGCTCCACTACCTGCGTCTGGCGTTCTGGCCTCACCCGCTGTGTCTCGACTACGGGTGGCCCGTCGCGCAATCGGCGCGAGCGATCGTTCTCCCCGGCGTCGTGATCACCGGGCTCTTCCTCGTGACGCTGTGGCTGCTCCGGAAGCGACCGCGTCCGGGCTTCGTCGCCGCGAGCTTCTTCGTCGTGCTCGCGCCGACCTCGAGCATCGTGCCCATCCGCGACCTCGCGTTCGAGCACCGGATGTACCTGCCGCTCGCGGCGGTCATCCTCCTCACCGTGCTCGGCGTCCGCCGCCTGCTCGCCCATCTCGTTGCCCGCGGCGTGATCGAAGCCGCGGCGGTTCCGGGACTGGCGGCGGTCCTCGCGATCGCCGTCGCCGGGCTCCTCGGCTGGCGCACCGTGGATCGCAACCGCGACTACCGCAGCGACGTCGTGATGTGGGGCGACGTCGTGGCCAGGCGCCCGGACAACGCGCGCGGCCGCAGCAACTACGGCATCGCGCTGCTCCGGCAGGGCCGGATCGAGGAGGCCCGCCCGCAGTTCGAGACCGCCCTCGCCCTCGGCCCCGACGATCCCGCCGCCCTCAACAACATCAGCCTCTGGCTCCTGACGGAGCATCGCGTGGACGAGGCGATCGCGAGCATGGTCAAGGCGATCCGCGCCGACGGGCGCGGGGCGGCGAAGCTCAACCTCGCCAACCTCATCGCGCGCGAGGGCCGCATCGAGGATACGATCCGCCGCTACGGGGACCAGGTGCCGCTCGCCGACGTGGAGGTCGAGGCCTGGACGATCGCGGGCGATCTCCACCTCGAGCAGGGCCGCCCCGGCATGGCGGCGGAAGCCTACCGCCGCGCGCGGGACATCGATCCCGACAACGCCCACCTCCGCGAGAGTCTCGAGATCCTCAAGCGTCGGACCCCGGACCGATGAAAACGAAAGCGACTCCTTCCCAACCCGCCCCGCTCCCGAACCGCGCGACCTGGGGATTCCTCGGGCTCGTCGTCGCCGCGGGCGCGCTCGTCTACGTCAACTCGTTCGCCGGCGTGTTCCTGCCCGCGGATCTCGCCGCCATCGCGGAGAACGAAGACGTCCTGGGCTTCGACCTGGGCAACCTCCTGCGCGGTCGCCCCGTCACCAACCTTTCGTTCGCGCTCAACCACGAGCTCGGCGGACTGAACGTCGGCGGCTATCACGCGTTCAACCTCGTCGTCCACCTGCTCGCCGCGTGCACCCTCTTCGGCGTCGTGCGGCGGACGCTCCTGCTGCCCGCGACCGGCGCGCGGTTCGCAGACCGGGCAAGCTGGATCGCTTGCGCCGTTGCGCTGCTGTGGGTGGTCCACCCGCTCCTCACCGAGAGCGTCACCTACGTGGCCCACCGCGGCACGGCGCTCGCCGGGCTCTTCTCTCTCCTGACGCTCTACGCGATCGCCCGCGGCGCGGCCTCGCCGCGCGCCGCCGCCTGGTACGGGTGCGCGGTGATCGCGTGCGCGCTCGCCATGGGCAGCAAGGCCGTCGCGGTCAGCACGCCGATCGTCGCGCTGCTGTACGACCGCGTCTTCATCGCATCGTCCTTCCGCGAGCTCGCGCGCCGACGCTGGCCGCTCCACGCCGGGCTCGCGGCCACCTGGGCGGTGCTCGTCCTCACGGGCGTCGCCGGCACGATCTTCCTTCCCGGGGACGCCGACGTGTCGCGGGGCTTCGGCTACGACGGCATCACGCCGCTCGGCTATCTCGCCGCGCAACCCGCCGTGATCCTGCACTACCTGAGGCTCGCGGTGTGGCCGTCCGGGCTCACGATCGACTACTGGTGGACGCCCGCCTCTGCGGCGCTCGCGAGGATCACGCCCGCGATCGCCATTCTGCTGCTGCTCGCGGCGACCGCGCTCGCGCTGCGAAAGCGGCCCCGCGCGGGCTTCGTCGCGGCGGCGTTCTTCCTCCTCCTCGCCCCGACGTCGAGCTTCGTCCCGATACGCGAACTCGCCGCCGAGCACCGCATGTACCTGCCCCTCGCCACGGTCCTCGTGCTCGTCGTGCTCGGCGCGCACACACTGCTCTCGCGTCTCGGCGCGGCTCGGCTCGCCCCCGCCGCGATCCTCGTGCTCCTGCTGGCGGTGGCGGGTCTCGGCGCGGCAACGATGGATCGCAACCGCGATTACCACGACGTCGAGACGATGTGGCGCGACATCATGGCGAAACGACCCGGGCATCCCCTCGCGGCGCAGAACCTCGGCACCATCCTGGCGGACGAGGGGCGGTTCGACGAGGCCCTCGACGCGTTTCGCCGGGCGCTCGAGGTCCCGGACTATCGCGACCTGACGTACCTCGCCATCGCGCAGACGCAGCGTCGCGCCGGGCGCGCGGACGCCGCCATCGAGGCGTACACGCTCTCGATCCAGGCCAACCCGTCGCGGACGGGCGCGTATCACTCGCTCGCGAACCTGCTCGTCCTGCGGGGCCGGCTGAAGGACGCGATCCCGTACTTCGAGGAGGTCACGACGCGCGAGCCCGACAACGCCGCGGCGCACGCCGACCTCGGCCGCACGTACGCCGCGGCCGGGCAGCTTGCGGACGCGGTGAGACACCTCGAGCGCGCGGTGGCGCTGGATCCGAAGAACCCGCAGGTGCAGAACAACCTCGGGGGCGTCTATGCACTCCAGGGACGCCTCCAGATCGCGCTCGATCGCGTCATCGAGGCGGTGCGGCTGAATCCCGAGTACAACGAGGCCGTCGAGAACCTCGGGCGCCTCATGGTGCGCGCGGCCGATCCCGAGGCGATCGTCGCGCGTCACCGCGCGCAGGTGGACCTCACGCCGGCGCTCGCCCGCGCGTGGGCGCACCGCGGCGACATCGCACTCGACGAGGGACGCGACGAAACGGCCGTGCTCCTCTATCGGCGCGCGCTGGAGCTCGAGCCGGGGCTGGAGCGCGCCGTCTCCGGACTCGCCCGGACCGCCGCGAAGGGTCAGTAAAGAGGTCGGTGAAAGGGTCGGTGAAAGGGTCGGTGAAAGGACAGTCAAGGGGTCGGTGAAGGGTCAGTGAAAGGGCCAGTGAGACGTGCCTGACAGGGTCAGCCTCGTCATCCCCGGCCGCAACTGCGCGGCGACGATCGCGTCGTGCCTCGATGCCGTCGTGCCGACCCTCTCGCGTCCGGATGCGCGGCTCGACGAAATCATCTTCGTGGACGACGGCTCGACGGACGCCACGCCGGACCTGGTCGCCGCCCGCCCCGTGACGCTCGTGACCGGACGCGGAACCGGCCCCGGTGCGGCCCGCAATCTCGGCTGGAGAACCGCGAGGAACCCGCTCGTCTGGTTCGTCGACTCGGATTGCCTGGCCGAGCCCGACGCGCTCGCGCTGCTCGTGCCGCACCTCGAGGACCCGCGCGTCGCCGCGGTGAGCGGAAGCTACGGCAACATGCGGCCGCACGAGCTGCTGCCGACGCTGATCCACGAGGAGATCGTCGAGCGGCACAACGCGATGCCGGTATCGGTGAACTTCCTCGCGACGTTCAACGTGCTCTATCGCCGCGCGGTGCTGGAGGAGCTCGACGGCTTCAACGAGCGATACCTGAAGGGGCAGGACGCCGAGCTCTCGTTCCGCGCGAAGGAGGCCGGGCATGCCCTCCACTTCGAGCCGCGATCACGCGTCGGGCACTACCACGAGGATCGCTGGCTGCGTTACCTCCGCACGCAGCGGCAGCAGGGATACTGGCGGGTGTGGCTCCACCTCGAGCACCGCGGGCACTCCGGCGGCGACTCGTACAGCTCGCTCGCGGATCATCTCCAGCCGCCGGTCGCGCTGGGGGCGGTGGGGGCTCTGCCGCTCGTCGCGCTTCCGTTGTTTCCGGGGGTCGGGCTGCTGCGCTGGCTCGCGATCCTGCCCGCGGGGCTTGCCGTGGCCCTCGCGCTGCTTCAGCTGCCGCTGACCGTCCGGATCGTGCGTCGCACGGGTCGATGGTCGATGGCGGTGTTCGCCGGCATGAGCTTCGTCCGCGCGTTCTGGCGCGCGGCGGGGATGGCGCAGGGCATGGTGGGGTATGCCCTGCGATCCCGGTAGCTCACCTCGTGGCGGGGCGGACGCGCGGGACGCGAGGTTCGGCGCATGATCGGGCCTGATCGCGCAAGCCAGAATGCACGAGCCAGATCACACGAGCCCCGATCGCACGAGCCGTGCGCGAGCAATCATCACTCGTCCCCCGGCCCCTCCGCCCGCAGGATCGCGATCTCGCGGACGAGCTCGGTCAGATTCGCGCGCAGCCGCCGGATGCGGATGTAGACCATGAAGAAACCGACGAGCATGAGCAGGACCGAGCAGTAGAGCACGAG
>CAZXBB010000184.1:0-2121 GCA_964638815.1 uncultured Isosphaeraceae bacterium | reverse complement strand
AGCGAGACATAAAGATGCGCGAGATCGCGCCGCATCGCGACATCGCCGGGAGTGACGCCTGCCCCGAAGGCGATCGCGTCGCGCCCGCCTAGCGGCTCGCCGAACGGGTCGTAGCGCTCCTCGAGCACGCGGTCCTGCCCGCTGCCCGGGGCGAGCACGTAGGAATCGTCGCCTCCCCAGCCGTGGAGCGAGTCGCTGCCCGCGCCGCCATCCAGCAAGTCGTTGCCCAAGCCGCCCTGCAACACGTCGTCGCCTTCCCGGCCGTAAAGCGCGTTGTTCGAGACATTGCCCACGATGCTGTTGTCCCGTGCATCGCCGGTACCGTCGATCGGGTCGTTGCCGGCGAGCTGCAGCAGCTCCACTTCCGGGGCGCGCGCCATGTCGAAGCTGACGGTGGAAACCACCGTATCGATGCCGCCGCCGGGCAGCTCGACGATCTCGTCCTCGAGCGCGTCGGCGACGCTCTCGAGGTGGTAGAAGTCGTCGCCCGGTCCGCCGACGAGCAGATCGGGCCCGCCGCCGCCGCGCAGGTGGTCGTCGCCTTCCTCCCCGAACAGCACATCGGGGCCATCGCCGCCGTCGATGAAGTCGCGTACGCTGGTCCCTAGGAGCTCGTCGCCCACGGGCGTTCCCGCAATGCGGATGCCCTTGGCGAGCAGCTGCGAAAACGGAACGTTCGGCGCATCCGCGAACGAGAACACGTCGATGACCGAGCCCGCCTGCGCGTTCGCCGGGTCGAAGCCTTCGATGTGGATCTCCCCGCCGCCGGGAAGATCGATCCGCAGCGAGCCCAGGCCGAGGGTGACGTCGTGGAAGGAGATGCCGGCGCCGAATTGCAGCCGGTTGCCTTCGCCGGCGCTGTCCACGATGCGGTCGCTGCCGTCGCCGAGATTGTAGAAATAGATGTCCGCTCCAGCGCCGCCCGAGAGCAGGTCGTTGCCGACCCCGCCGAAGAGCAGGTCGTCGCCGTCGTCGCCCTCGATCCAGTCGTCTCCCGCCTCGCCAAGGAGCGTGTCGTTCCCTTCGCCGCCAAAAAGGATGTCATCGCCGTCGCCTGCCGCGATCTCGTCGTCGTCCGCTTCGCCATCCAGCAGATCGTCGCCCGCGCCGCCGTAGAGGACATCGTTGCCCGCGCCGCCGAACAGGATGTCGTCGCCGCCGAAGCCTTCCAGGTAGTCGTTGCCCGCGCCGCCGTCGAGGTAATCGTCGCCCTGCTCCTCGAGCGGAGCCGTGTCGAGATCGCCGAACAGCAGATCGTCGCCGTCGTCGCCGTAGAGCTCGTCCGACCCCGCCTCGCCGAGCAGCTCGTCGTTGCCGGCGCCGCCGACGAGGATATCGTCGCCCCCCTGGCCGCGCAGGTAGTCGTCGCCGTCGCCGCCGTCGAGATAGTCCGCGCCGTCGCCGGCCTGAGGGCTGGTCGAGAACCCGTCGTCGCCGAAGAGGCGATCAGCCCCCGCGCCGCCCAGAAGCACGTCGGCGCCAAAGCCGCCCTGCAGCTCGTCGTCGCCGTCCTCGCCGTCCAGGTGATCGTCGCCGTGCTGATCGGCAGGTACGTACGGCGCGTCGCCGAAAAGCCGGTCATCGCCCGCGCCGCCAAAGAGGTAGTCGCCTCCCGCCTCGCCGACGATCCAGTCCGCGTCCTCCTCGCCGTCGAGGTAGTCGTCGCCTTCGCCGCCGAAGAGATAATCGTTGCCGGGGCCGCCGTGCAGAAGGTCGGCGCCGTCGCCTTCCAGGCTCGCAATCCCGGTGACCTTGGTGAAGGCGGTGATGTTTCCGTCTGCCCCGACGGTGACCGTCCAGTCGAAGTCGGTCGCCTCGTAGTTTGCGCCGCCGAAGAGAAAGTCATCGCCTTCGCCACCGTCGAGCACGTCGCTCCCTAGGCCGCCGGCGAGCAAGTCGTCACCTTCGTTTCCCTCGAGATAGTCGTCGTCCGCGCCACCCTGCAGGGCGTCGTTGTCGAGGCCGCCGTAGAGCTCGTCGTTCCCGCCGGAAGCGATGAGGATGTCCCGCCCCTCCTCGCCATAGAGCTGCTGGTCGCCGGCGCCGTTGCGGACGATGTCGTTTCCCGTCCCGCCCCAGCCTTCGCCCGACCAGTCCCCGAGCACGATCGTGTCGTCGCCC
>CAZXBB010000183.1:0-7499 GCA_964638815.1 uncultured Isosphaeraceae bacterium | reverse complement strand
GGTCCGCGCCCCCCCCCCCCCCCCCGCACCCCCCCCCCCCCGGGGTCCGGGGGGGGGCCCCCCCCCCACAACGACGAATGCTCAGGCAATGCTCAGGCAATGCTCAGGCGATGCTCAGGCAGTGCTCAAGCGGCCCTCAGCAAACGCTCAGACGATCCGGACTTCACCCGATCCCTTCACGATCTCCCCCAGGACGAACGCCGTCTCGCGCATCCTCGCGAGCTGCTGAACGACGGACTTGGCGAACGTCGGACGGACGATGAGGACGTAGCCCACGCCCATGTTGAAGACGCGCAGCATCTCGTCGTCCTCGACTGCGCCGTGCGCCTGGAGGAACGGGAAGATCGGCGGCGTCTCCCAGGCGTCGCGGCGGATGCGGGCGTCGAGATCGGGCGGCAGGGCGCGGTTCACGTTGCCGGGGAGACCGCCTCCGGTGATGTGCGCCATGCCGGACACGATGCGCTTGACCTTGTACTGGCGCAGGAGCTTCACGATCGGCCGCGCGTAGATCCTCGTCGGCGTCAGCAGGATGCGTCCGAGTGTCAGCGGCGCGCCGTCGTCGTCGACGTAGCCGGACAGTTCCGGGTAGACGCGATCGAGCTTCAGCTTCCGGCGGGCGACGATGCCGCGCACGAGTGAGAACCCGTTGGAGTGCACGCCGTCGGACGCCAGCCCGATGATGATGTCGCCCTTCTCGACGCGCGTGGCGTCGATCGCGCGCCTGAGCTCGACCACGCCGACGGCGAAGCCCGCTATGTCGAAGTCGTCCCCCGCGTAGATGTCGGGCATCTCGGCGCACTCGCCGCCGATGAGGGCGCAGTCCGCGATCTCGCATCCGCGGGCGACGCCGCGCACGATCGCCGCGGTGCGGGCCGGCTCCTGCCGGCTCAGCCCGAGGTAATCCAGGAAGAAGAGGGGCTCCGCGCCCTGGACGATGAGGTCGTTGACGTTCATCGCGACGCAGTCGATGCCCACCGTGTCGTAGACGCCCATCTCGACCGCGAGCTTGACCTTGGTCCCCACGCCGTCCGTACATGCGACGAGGACCGGATCGCGGTAATTGCGACGAAAGAGACGCTCGTTGTAATCGAGCCGGAACATGCCCGCGAAGGCGCCGTGCCGGCCGAAGACGCGCGGTCCGTGCGTCCGCCGCATCATCTGGCCGATCATGTCGACGAGCCGGTCGCCGGCCTCAATGTCCACGCCGGCTGCGGCGTACGTCATCGGCGTGTCTGGGGCTTTGGGGGACATGGAGGCGTCACTGTAGCAGTTGACGCCGCGTGCCACGGAGCCGACGGCGCCTGAAGCTGACACCGATCGCCGGCGATTCGGTATAACCGTCCGATCCGCATATCTACGGGAGATCCAGGATGACCGTACGCGCCCACCTCGCCGCAGCCGCCCTCGCGGCCGCGGCCACCCCCGCCCTTGCCGACCGCGAGCCGGACGCCGGCATGCTCCGGCACCCGGACGTCAGCGCCACCCAGATCGTGTTCGTGTACGCGAATGATCTCTGGCTCGTGGATCGCGGCGGCGGCACCGCCGTGCCGCTCGCGAGCCCTCCGGGATCCGAGGCCTTCCCGCGGTTCGACGAGGACGGGACGACGATCGCGTTCGTCGGCAACTACGACGGCAACCGCGATCTCTACACGATCGCGGTGGACGGCAAGGTTCCGGTGCGCGTGACGCACCACCCGACGACGGAGTACCTGAACGACTGGACGCCCGGCGGCCGGCTCCTCTTCTCCGCCGGCGGCATCCACGGCAACCCGCGGGCCGCGCAGCTCTTCTTCGTCGGCGCCGGGGGCGGGCTCCCCGAGCAGCTCCCGCTCCCCTACGGGGCCAACGGGGCTATCTCCGACGACGGCGAATGGCTCGCGTACACGCCCTACGCGCGAGAGGCCCGCACGTGGAAACGCTACCGCGGCGGCATGGCGGCCGACATCTGGCTGTTCAACCTCCGCACGCACGAGAGCCGGAAGATCACCGACTGGGAGGGCACCGACACAATCCCGATGTGGCACGGCGACACCGTGTACTACCTCTCGGACGCCGGCCGCCCGCACAAGCTCAACATCTGGTCGTTCGACACCGCGACCGGGCGTCGAACCCAGGTGACGCGCTACGAGGAGTACGACGTCAAGTGGCCGTCGATCGGGCCGGGCCCCCGCGGGCGCGGCGAGATCGTGTTCCAGAACGGTCCGCATCTCTACCTGCTCGACCTCGGCACGAACGACGCCACGCGCGTGCGCGTCTCGATTCCCGGGGCGCGTCCCACGATCCGGGAGAAACGCGTCGACGCCTCCGGGAAGATCCAGTGGTGGCACATCTCCTCGACCGGCAAGCGGGCCGTCGTGCAGGCCCGCGGTGACGTGTGGACGCTCCCCGCCGAGAACGGCTCGCCGCGCAATCTCACGCGGACCAGCGGCGTCGCCGAGCGGGAGCCGAGCTGGAGTCCTGACGGGCGGTCCGTCGCGTATTTCGCGGACGCGACCGGCGAGTACGAGCTGTACGTGATGCCGTCGAACGGCAAGGGGGAGCCCCGCCAGCTCACGCGGAACAGCGCGACGTTCTACAACGACCCCGTGTGGTCGCCGGACTCGAAGCGCATCGCGTACGTGGACATGGCGGCGAACGTCTACGTCACGACCGTCGAGACCGGGGAGACGAAGATCATCGACCAGGATCCTTGGGGCTACGTCGTCCGCCCGAACTGGTCGCACGACAGCCGCTGGATCACCTACGAGCGCACCGACGAGGACCAGGCGGTCAAGACGATCCGGCTCTACAACGTCGAGACCGGGGAGAAGTCGAAGGTGACGAGCGGGATGTTCCCGGACACGTCTCCGGTCTTCGATCGCAAGGGCGATTACCTGTACTTCGCGAGCAACCGCTCGTTCAGCCCGACCTACTCCGACATCGACACGACGTTCGTCTACAACCAGGGCCAGGTGCTCATCGCGGTCCCGCTGCGGGAGGACGTGGAAGCGCCGTGGCCCGCGAAGAGCGACGAAGAGGAGTGGGAGGACGAAGCCGACGACGACGAGGAGGATGACGAGGAGGACGCGGAGGACGACGACGAGGGCGATGGTGACGCCCCCGCCGACGACGCGGACGCGGAGGACGACGGCGAGGATGGTGACGCCCCCGCCGACGACGCGGCGGACGCGGAGGACGACGGCGTCTCGGGAACCTGGGAGGGCGGCATGCAGGGCGAGGCCATACCCCCGGGGATGGAGTTCGTCCTGACGCTGACGCTCGGGGACGACGGGAAGCTCACCGGCAGCGTCGTGGTGCCGATCGGCACCGGCGACGTCGAAGGCACCTACGACGCCGACTCCGGCGCGATCAGCGGAACGATCACGACCGAGGAAGGCGTGTACGACTTCACCGGCTCGATCCGGGGTCCCGCGCTGACCATGGAGGTGTCGCTGAACGGCGAGCTGGTCACGTTGACCGGCACGCGCACCGCGAAGGGCGGCGGCGGCGCCGCCGCGGACGGCGCGGCGGACGAGGCCGAGGCCCGCGAGGTCGTGGAGATCGACATCGAGGGCTTCGAGGAGCGCGCGATCATGCTCCCGGTCGAGGCCGGCAACTTCGCGAACCTCGCCGTCAACGACAAGAACCAGCTCCTGTACGCGCGGTTCGGGCCCGGGTCCCCCCCGTCGATCATGCTGTTCGACCTGGCGGACGAGAAGAAGGAGGAGAAGTCGGTCGCGAAGGGCGCCGGCGCCTTCGAGATCTCGGGAGACGGCAAGAAGATCTGCTACTCGCGTGCCGGGACGCCCTCGATCCAGGGTGCCGCGGCCGGCGCGAGCGGAAAGCCCGTCGTGACCGCGGGGATGTTCGCCAGCATCAGGCCGCGCGAGGAGTGGGAGCAGGTGTTCACCGACGCGTGGCGTCTCCAGCGCGATTTCTTCTACGTCGACAACATGCACGGCGTGGACTGGACGGAGGTGCGCGATCGCTACGCCGCGATGCTCGACGACTGCGTGACGCGCGAGGACGTCGGCTACGTGATCCGTGAGATGATCGGCGAGATCAACGTGGGCCACGCCTACTACGTCGAGACCGACGACATCGATCAGGCGCCCGAGGTTCCGGTCGGGCTGCTCGGCGCCGACTGGGAGCTGGCCAACGGCGCATACCGCATCGCCGGCATCTGCGAGGGGGCGCCCTGGGACGTGGACGCGAAGGGCCCGCTGAGCGGTCACGGCGTGGATGTCCACGTCGGTGACTACGTGCTCGCCGTCAACGGCGTCCCGGTCGACACCGCCAGGGACCCGTGGGCCGCGTTCATCGGGCTCGCGGGACGCACCGTCACGCTGACCGTCAGCGCGAAGCCCGAGATCGACGACGAGGCGCGCGAGGTCGCCGTCCGGACCATCACCAGCGAGGAGAACCTGCGCTACCGCGAGTGGATCGAGAAGAAGCGGCAGTACGTCGAGGAGAGGACCGGCGGGCAGGTCGCCTACATCTACGTGCCGAACACGGGGGTCGACGGCCAGAACGATCTCGTGCGTCAGTACATCGGGCAGCTTCGCAAGAAGGCGATGATCATCGACGAGCGCTGGAACGGCGGCGGCCAGATCCCGACGCGGTTCATCGAGATGCTCAACCGTCCGGTGACCAACTACTGGGCGCGCCGTCACGGCCGGGAGGCGGCGTGGCCCCCCGACGCCCACCGCGGGCCAAAGTGCATGCTGATCAACGGGCGCGCCGGCTCGGGCGGCGACATGTTCCCGTTCCTGTTCCGGCAGGCGGGTCTCGGTAAGCTGATCGGCACGCGCACCTGGGGCGGGCTCGTCGGCATCTCGGGCAACCCCGGCCTCATCGACGGCAGCCGCGTGACGGTGCCGACGTTCGGCTTCTACGAGAAGGACGGCACGTGGGGTATCGAGGGGCACGGTGTCGATCCGGACATCGAGGTGCTCGATGACCCCGCCGAGATGAGCTACGGCGGCGATCCTCAGCTCGATGCCGCGATCGCGCTCATGCTCGAGGAGATCGAGCGGAATCCGTACGTCGAGCCCGCGCGCCCCGCGCCGCCGGACCGCAGCGGCATGGGCGTCGCCGAGGAGGACAGGTAGCGAGCCGACCCGGGGGTCGTCCGGGCATTCCGTCTGGGCATTCCGTCTTGGCATTCCGCCTGGGCATTCCGCCTGGGCATTCGATCCATTCCCGCGGGTTATGGGGCCCCGATCCCCTCCGCCTCGCGCATTTCGGTCAACGCGGTCGTTCTCCGGCCGGCGCGGGTGGTATAAATGAATCGGGGCGGTTCGAACCAGCGAGGTCAGAAGGATGATCAGGAAGAGACTGGGGCTCTGCGGCGCGGCGGCGCTCGTCGTCGCACCCCCCGCGATCGCGCAGCAGTGCATCGAGGGCACGCGCGTCTGGACGGAGAACGTCGCGGCCTACGGAGACGGTGACAACATCATCACCGGGCAGGCGTGCTATCCGAACTGCCCTCCCGGCTTTCGGTGGGAGGCGTGGGAAGAGATTCCCAGCGGTGAGGGCGCGACCGCGGATGCGGTGTTCGGCGACGGCCCCAACGGGAAGCCGGGCGGCCTTTCGATCAAGGTCTGGGGAGGTCGCCCGACGGGCAGTGACGATCTCGTCCACACCTACCACGATCTGATGCTCAACACCGGGCTGTGGATGTACGCCACCGACCTGTACGTCCCCTCGACGGCCACGGGCGAGTCGCACTTCGTGCTCCTGAACCGTTACGAGAGCGACGGCGAGTTCGAGACCGAGAACTGGTCGACGCAGGTCCGCATCGACACCGTCGAGTCCCGGCTCGTGTCCGATTTCGACGGCGGAATCGTTCCGCTCCAGCTCGACGCATGGCGTCGCCTCGAGACGATCATCAGCTTCGACGAGGACTTCCAGCTCATCCGGTACGACGGCCGGATCTTCAGCCTCCCCGGAAAGACCTGGACAGGGGGCGTCTCCGGCGGTGGGCTCCTGACGCTTGCCGCCGTCAATCTCTACGCCAACGGGGCCGACGCGGTCTATTACGACGGCTTCGAGATCTGCGCGATTCCTCCGGTGGGCGGCTGCTGCTTTCGCGGCGATCCGTGCGTCGAGAACCTGACCCGTGAGGAATGCGAGTCGTTGGCCGGCGAGACGTTCGGGGATCCCGGCACGTTCCAGGGCATCGGCTCGGTCTGCGGAGGCTGCCGCTTCTACGGGGCGAACGGCTGGGAGATCAGCGACCTGCTCTTCAGCGCACCACCCTTCCGATGGTTCGGCAACACGTGCGACGACTTCCCGGGCATACCGCACAACCCGGAGTGCGAGACGGATCCATCGCAGTGCTCCGAGTGCGACCTCGCGCCGTCGCAGGACCAGGCGTGGTCGTTCGCGATTCCATGGGACGGCACATGGACGTTCAGCACGTGCGGCGCGGCCGGCTTCGACACGCAGATCTTCGCCAGCACGATGGAGACGTGCGATTTCGACCTGCCGCAGGAGGACTGGTCGAACGACGATTGCGAGCGGATCGAGATGGAGACCGACTCCGAGCTCGCCGTCCCGCTTTCGCGCGGCAGTGACGACGTCGGCGACGTCTTCATCACCCTGGAAGGCGTCGCGGCGGAAGACTGCGGCTTCTATATCCTGTCCGTCGGATCTCCGTGTCCGCCCCTCGAGCTCGGCGAGGACATGGAGATCGAAGGTCCCTGCAAGGACGAGGATCCCGACATCGAGAACATCGGCTGCAACGCCGACCCGGAGGACCCCGAGTCCGTCGCGACGTTCACGGACATCGCGTGCGGCGAGACGTTCTCGGGCACGGTCGGCAACTTCGTTTTCGACAATGGTCACCGTCGTGACCTCGATTGGTTCCGGCTCGATCTCCCGAGCACGATGAACGTGTTGCTGGAGGCCGTCGGCAATTACCCGCAGGTGGTGGTGATTCTGGCGGAGCTCAACGACGCGCCCGGCGAGAAGGAGGACGAGTGCACGAACGCAGGCAACATCCTCGTCTCGAACGTGACGGGCACGTGCGTGGACGGGAAGGGAGCCCGGACGGAGGCTCGCGTGAGCGCCGTCGTCGGCGCGGGTCGCTACGCGCCGATCGTATCGACGGCGTTCGTGGATCCCGCGCTCCCCTACGAGCTCGGCGGCGTGCCGTGCGGCAGCCCGTACGAGCTGACCGTGACGTGCGGCGCGGCGTGTGACCCGAAGAGCGGCGACAACGATGGTGACGGCTGCGTCGGCTTCTCCGACGTCCTCGCCGTGCTCTCCAACTGGGAAGCCACCGGTGCACCGGGTATCCCCGGCGACGGCAACTGCGACGGCGAGGTCAGCTTCGCGGACATCCTGCTCATCCTGGCGACGTGGGGAGCGGGCTGTCCTTAGAGGGGACGTGTCACGCTCGCGCCCACGGGGACGTGTGCGCGGGACGCGGACACGGTCGCGCATGCGGTCGCGCACACGCACACGCACACGCACACGCACACGGTCGCGCACGCGCACACGGTCGCGCACGCGCA
>CAZXBB010000182.1:0-10491 GCA_964638815.1 uncultured Isosphaeraceae bacterium | reverse complement strand
CGAACAGACCCCCGCACCACGTGTTACGCCCCCATTGCGCACGGCCCCAAACGTCGCAAACCAAGGCGGCATGGACGCCGCCGGTCGCCGCGCGGTATCTGCAGACCCGCCTGCAGACCCGGAGGGTCTGCGAAAACCAGGTCTGCGAAAACCAGCCCGACCCAGCCCCAAACGTCGCACGCGCAGGCGGCAGGATGCCGCCGTCGCACTGGCATGTCGGAACTTCGTAGCGTGAGCTGCAGGATGCAGCGTCGTCGCGCGTGACGGGCAAAGGTGTGAACAGCGCGTCAGGCGCAAAGGGGCTGCACGACGCAGCCCCCCGAACGTTCGAGAGAGCCCCGCACCACAGGTTACATCCCCATCGCGCACGGTCCCAAACGGCCCACGCGCAGGCGGCAGGATGCCGCCGTCGCACTTGCATGTCGGGACTTCGAAGTGTGAGCTGCAGGATGCAGCGTCGCCGCGCGTGACGGGCAAAGGTGTGAACAGCGCGTCACGCCAAAAGGGCCTGCACGACGCAGCCCCCCGAACGTTCCACCGATCCCCGCACCACATGTTACACCCCCATCGCGCAGCCCCCCCGAACGACCCACACCCGGACTTCACACGCGCAGGAGTCAGGTCGATCGCCGGCGGCGGCGGTATTGATCGAGGAGTCTTGCCAGCGATGAGCCGCCCTTGAGGCCGCGCTGCCCGTGATACAGTGCCTCATGAATCCGATACCAGGTCAGCTTGCGCTGACCATGCACGGATCCCGACATCTGCGACGGCCAGCGTCCGGTGCGCCGCTTGTGTTCGTCGGCCCACTCCAGAATCTGTCTGACGGTCAGGCGCGGCGGAAGCAGGGCATGTCTCTTGCGGCCGTATTGATCGAGAAGAAGGGGCAGCGATGACCCGCCGCGCAGGCCGCGGTGTCCATATCGAAGCGCACTGTCCACGTTCACCCAGGTCTCGCCGATCGCGCCTCGAATGCGCCCGGACTTCTGGTTCGGCCATCGCCCGGTCCGGCGCCTGTGTTCATCCGCCCATTCGAGAATCAGCCCGATGGGCAGGCCCGTCCCATACTTGCTCTCCGGTTTGCCTCTCTTGCGTTTCAGCAACTGGTGAAGCGACTGACCGCCCGCGAGACCGAATCGCCCGAAGCGGAGCGAGGTATCGATGTTCAACCATGTCAATCCACCCTGGCCGCGGACGCGCCCTGACTTGCCCGTCGGCCAGCGACCAACGCGCTCGAAGTGGCTGTCAGCCCATTCGAGGATTTGCCTGATCGTCAGACGCTTGCTTGGATCACAGGGCATCGCGTCCCGATTGTACATTCGACGCGCCGGCGATACGGATCGCGACGTCCGACCCAACCCTTGCTCAGGAGAGCCCCGCACCACAGGTTACACTCCCATCGCGCACCCCCCGCACCCCCGAAACCTCCCGCACCACAGACAAACGTGAGACACAAGCCCCCGCTCCGCGAACAATAGGAGGTATGAGCGGTCTCGACACGCTGCGCCGGACGCCTGAGGTCATCGCGGGGCTCACCGCCGACGTTCCCGCGGACGTCCTGCGCTCGCGTCCGTTCGCGGGCAAGTGGACGCCGAACGAGATCCTCGGTCACCTCGTGGACCACGAGATCGTCACGATGTGCCGCATCCGCGTGATGCGGATGGATCCGACGCCGTGGCTGGCGTCGTACGACCAGGAACAGTGGGTCGCGACGCAGCGTCACAACGACCGGGACCCGGCGGAGTTCCTGCGGCGGTTCCGGTTCCTGCGGGCGCTCAACCTCGAGCAGTACGATGCCCTGACGGTGGAGGAGCGGGCGACGACGCACCCTCGCCCCGCGTCTCCCGGCGACACGATCACGCTCGAGGCACTGATCGAGCGGCACGCTGGGCATGATGCGCATCACCTGGATCAGTTGCGA
Source organism: uncultured Isosphaeraceae bacterium (assembly GCA_964638815.1). Lineage (GTDB taxonomy): Bacteria > Planctomycetota > Phycisphaerae > Phycisphaerales > SM1A02 > CAZXBB01. The sequence continues at coordinate 8,573 of CAZXBB010000182.1, read as the reverse complement.
CGCTACCTGGCGGCGGCTGCGCGATGACGATCCTGGCCGGAAGCGGTGTCATATGACCAGATCGTGGAATGTTTCCGCGCAGGAATCGAGTGCGGCCGTCGTACGGTGACGAGTTCACGCTCGTGATCTCGCAGGAGTGACCGCGCCCGTCAGGAACCGGCGTCACGACGCAAGCCGGCCGCGCTTGAATCCTGCTCCGTGGGCGTCGCCGGCTTCGCGCGCCACCGCGTCACGCCCCACGCCGCCAGCACCGCCAGCGGCACCGCGAGCAGCCACGCGTAGCGCCACAGGAATCCAAGCTCGAAGAGCGGCGCGAGCAACAGGATCGCGCCGACAGTGAGCAGCACGTTGCGCTTCGTCAGCGTCACCGGCCGCCACGGACCCATGAACACCACGATGTACGCCGGGAAGACGAGCGCGTAGAACGCGAGGAACCGGATGTACGTGAGGTTGTCGATGCCCTTCGACGGATCCTCGACGAACATGTGCGAAACGAGCGGCACCAGCGCCCCGAGCAGCGGCAGCAGCATGTAGACGCGACGGCGGTGTCGGCACGCGAGCACCGGCGACTTGCGCGCCTCGCGCAGGTGCGCGCCGATCGTGAAGGCGATCTGCGCGAGGATGTGACCGGTGCCGATACCCCGCAGCACGGGGTCGAGCGAGTACCACAGGAAGCACGTCAGCGCGAGCATCGCCGTGAACGCGACGCCGAAGACGGCGAACGCGTGCCGGCTCGGCGATCGCTGGAGCGACCGGTGAAACGTGAGATCGAGATAGGGGCAGAGGAGGAATCCGATCGCGACGATGGGGCCGATCCACACCAGCTCGCGCGGGCCGTCGAACCCGGGCGCGAAGAGCTCCGCCCCGTCGTCGACGCCGATGATCCCGAACGCGACGAGGGAGAACACGTACGTCGCCAGCGAGAGCAGCAGCCAGCCCCGGTCGCCGAGCAGCGCCGCGAAACCGCCCGCCATGAAGACGACGAGCGCCCCGATCAGCGGCATCCACGCGGGCGCGGCGTCCTGCAGCGCCCAGCGATCCAGGAACATGGCGACGAAGAATACCTGGAACGTGACGGCGACCAGCGAGAACACGAGCATCGCGGTCCCGTGCCGCTCGACCAGGCGCCGGCTGCGCTGCGGCGTCGCGATCACGTATCCGAACGCGGTGCAGCCCAGCACGTTCGGGACCGCGAACACGATCACGCCGACGAACCCGAAGCGGTCGATCATGAGCTTCGGGAGGAACAGCCCGACGCACCACGTCCAACTGCAGGCACAGAAGAGACCCCAGGCCACGGTGAGGGCGAGTGATCGGATCTTGTCAGGCATGCGGGGAGGAGTCGCGAGGGAGGGTCGCGATCACGGGCTCTTGCGCAGACGGCGCTCGCGGACCTGCGTCTTCGGAGTGCAGTGGAACGTGATGTTGCAGCGGCCGACGCGGCGATCACGCCCCTTCTTCCGCAGGTGCTGGCGGATCTCCAGCTCGAGGTCGATGTTGAACTCGCCGCCGGCGGTGATGCGCTCCTGCACGTCGTCGGCGTTGACGATCTCGTACACCGCCGGGCCCAGGCACGGACGCAGGAACTGGTACCGCATCTCCTTGCACACGACGATGTAGTCGCTCCCGCATTCGGAGAAGAGATACATGCCCGCCGCGACCTCGGAGTTGCCGAGGAGAGCCGCGCCGGCCATCGCGTTGTACCAGTTGCGGTTTACCCGCTTGAAGGGGAGGACCGCCGTGAAGCGCTTCGAGTCCAGCCGCTTCATCGTGATGCCGGAACGGAAGGCGTACGGCAGCCAGATGAGCGAGCAGACCTTGTGCCAGAAGTTGTTCCGCGTGCTCAGCCGGCTGATGAACCGCTCCACCCGCGCGGCCAGCGAACTGCCGTTCGGCACCGCGTAGGGGCCGGCGTCGGAGACGCTCTCGAGGCTGCGATTGACATCCGCGGTCGACACGGGCGATCCTCGGGGTGGTGGGGCCCGGCTCCCGCACGGACCGGCCGGGTCCCGGGAGCGTCATCGGCCAGGCCAGGGCCATATGCTAGCGGCCCCCGTCCGATCTTCCACCGGGTCGCGACCTCTTTGCGGTCGTGCCGCCGCCAGCCGGAGTCATCGCATGTCCACGCCGGTTCCGCCCCGCATCGCCGTCTGCAGCTGGAGCCTCCGGCCGTGCGGTGCGGACGATCTCGCCGGTGCCCTGGGACGGGTGTCGATCGACGCCGTGCAGCTTGCCCTGAGCCCGCTGGTCGGCGCGAAGCCCGTCGCCGAAGCGCTGGCGTACGCGGACCGCCTCCGTGACGAGGGCGTCACCATCGTGAGCGGCATGATGGCATTCGCCGGCGAAGACTACACCACGCTCGAGACAATCGCGCGCACCGGCGGCGTGCGGCCCGACGCGTCGTGGCCCGATAACGAGCGACACGCCGGCGCCGTCGCCGCTCTCGCCGCGCGGCTCGGGCTCGACCTCGTGACGTTCCACGCCGGTTTCCTGCCCGAGGACGCCCACGATCCGGAGCGGGCGAAGCTGCTCGACCGCCTGCGCGTCGTCGCGGATGCGTTCGATGCGCGCGGCATCCGGGTCGCGTTCGAGACGGGGCAGGAGACGGCCGCGACGCTGCTCGCCGCCCTCGACGACATCGACCGGCCGAACGTCGGCGTGAACTTCGATCCTGCGAACATGATCCTTTACGGCAAGGGCGACCCGGTGGAAGCGCTGCACCGCCTGGCGCCGCACGTTCGCCAGGTGCACGTGAAGGACGCGATGCCTGCGCGGGAGCCGGGCGCGTGGGGACGCGAGACGCCGGCCGGCGCGGGTGCCGTGCCGTGGGACGCGTTCTTCGACGTCGCGCTCGGCCTGTCGCCGCGGGTTGACTTCGTGATCGAGCGGGAGGCGGACGCGTCGCGCGAGGAGGACATCGTGATGGCCCGCGATCTCGTCTCGGCGCACATGGTCCGGCTGGAGTACGAGCGATGATGCATTGGTTCACCGCGGAGGGACGCGACGGGCGGCCGAGGTCCGGACGGGGGCATGGGCAACCGGACCCGTGTCGAATTTCGAGGCCCTCGCTCCTCCTCCTCCGATTCCTCCTCCTGCTCCTCGGGCTCCACGGGCTCCTCGCGATCGCCGGGTGTCAAACCGAGTCCGCGCTGCGCGACGCCGTCGTCGACTTCACTTACTCCCGCGCCGCCGTCGCCGCCGACCACCCTCTCGCGTCGGAGGCCGGCGCGGAGATCCTCCGCCTCGGGGGCAACGCCGTCGATGCCGCCGTCGCCACGAGCTTCTGCCTCTCCGTCGTGCGTCCCTACTCCTGCGGCATCGGTGGCGGCGGATTCATGCTCATCCACCTGCCCCCGGCGACGCCCGGGGCCGAAGCGCGGGCCGTCGCGCTCGACTACCGCGAGACATCTCCTGCCGCGGTGGGGCCGTCGTACTACGCGGACCCCGGCGCGGCGCGGGTGAGCCGGTTCGGCGTGCACGCCGTCGGCGTTCCCGGCACGGTCGCGGGATTGCTCCACGCGCTCGACACCTACGGCACGCTGGACCGCGCGACCGTTCTGGCGCCGGCGATCCGGGCGGCCGAGGACGGCTTCGCCGCGGACGCCAGCCACGTGGCGGCGGTGCGCCGGCTCGGGAAGACGCTGGAGACGCATCCGCGGCACCGGGCCAACGCGGCGTTCGCCTGGAAGCGTCTCGGACGCGAGGGGGCGATCGCGGCCGGAGACGTCGTGCGCAACCCGGAGCAGGCCCGCGCGCTGCGGCTCATCGCCGCGCGCGGGACCGACGCGTTCTACCGGGGCCCGATCGGCGCCGCGATCACGCGCATCATGGCGGAGCAGGGGGGGCCGATCACCGGCGCGGACCTCGCCGACTACCGGCACGCGACGCGCTCGCCGCTGCGCGAGCGCTTCCGCGACCTCGAGATCGTCACGATGCCGCCCCCGTCGAGCGGCGGGATCGCGATGCAGCAGATCCTCGGGATCTTCGAGCGGGCCACCACGCGGACGGGCTTCGCCGACCTCGCGCCCAACGGCCCGCGGTACGTGCACCTGCTCGCCGAGGCGATGAAGCACGCCTTCGCGGACCGCGCCGAGTGGCTCGCCGATCCCGACTTCCGGCCCGTCCCGGTCGCGCGGCTGCTCGATCCCGCGTATCTCGACGGACGCGCCGCGCTCGTCGCGCCGGACCGCACGCGCGACCCGTACGACTACGGCTCGGTCACGCCGGCGCCCGACGACGCGGGTACGAGCCACCTCTGCGTCGTGGACGGAAACGGCATGGCCGTGGCGTGCACGGAGACGATCAACCTCGAGTTCGGCTCGCTCGTGTGCGTGCCGGAGTTCGGCTTCGTCCTGAACGACGAGATGGACGACTTCACGACCGTGCCCGGCGCCGCGAACGCGTTCGGGCTGCGCCAGTCGGATCGCAACCTGCCGCAACCGGGCAAGCGTCCGCTCTCGAGCATGTCGCCGACGATCGTGCGTCGGGACGGACGCGTCGTCGTCGTGGCCGGCGCTTCCGGCGGGCCGCGCATCATCACGGGCACGCTCCAGGCGATCCTGAACTGCGTCCTCTTCGGCATGACGCCGTCCCAGGCCGTCGCCGCCCCGCGGTTCCATCACCAGTGGATGCCGAACCTGCTCCAGTTCGACGAGACCTGGTCCGACGCCGCGACCGTGCGCGCGCTCGCGACGCTCGGACACGAGATCGGCGTGCGCGACGAGGTCGGTGTCGTGCAGCTCATCGCGGTGGACGGGACCGGCCTGCGGGCCGCGAGCGATCCGCGGAAGGGCGGCCGGCCCGCGGGATTCTGACCCGGACCCCCGGACCCCCGAACCCCCGGACCCCCGGACGCCACGGACACCCCCGGACGTCCGCGCGGACCGCGCAAAAGAACGGGTCCCGAAGGACACCTCGGGACCCGCATCAGAAGGCAAGACAGCGGCCCTCTCCTCCGAAAGCCGCTGCCTCACGTGTAAGCACGGTCAACCACCGGAACGGATCGCCTGCGTCCCGGCAGGAGAAACGTCGCAACTCCGTGGCCTCACGGTGAGGAGGCTCAGTAAATATACCTACGGCGCTCATAAGACCGCAAGTACGATCTGCCAGATCGTCGCGCGAGGCTCGCGGACGCGGCGCCGCCGCGATCCCGACACGTTATCCACCATTCGTCCCGGTCCTGGTTTCGATTAGGATTCGCGCCCCGCCGCGACCGGACGGCGGTCATCGCGGAGCGTACCGGCATGTCGGGACACCTCATGTGGAGTCCGGGGAAGGATCGGATCGAGCGCGCGAACATGACCGCGTTCATGCGGGCAGTGAACGACCGGCACGGCCTCGGGCTCGCGTCGTACGACGATCTCTACGCGTGGTCGGTCGGCAACATCGCGGACTTCTGGTCCGAGGTCTGGTGTTACGCCGGCATCCGCGTCTCGCACGACGCGGCCACCGTCGTGGACGACCCGGGGCGGATGCCGGGCGCGAGGTGGTTCGAGGGAGCGACGCTCAACTTCGCGGAGAACCTGCTGCGCTACCGCGACGACCGCCCGGCGATCGTCTTCCGCGGCGAGGCGATGGCCCGCTCGCGGACCCTGACCACGGCGGAACTGTACGCCGCCGTCGCGCGGGTGGCGGCGGCGCTGCGCGACGCCGGCGTGGAGCCCGACGACCGCGTGGTCGGGTTCATGCCGAACATGCCGGAGACGATCGTGGCGATGCTCGCCGCGACGAGCCTCGGCGCAATCTGGTCGTCATGCTCCCCGGACTTCGGCGTGCAGGGCGTACTCGACCGCTTCGCCCGCATCGAACCGAAGGTGCTCTTCACCGCCGACGGCTACTCGTACGGCGGCCGGGCCTTCGACTCGCTGGCGAAGGTGGCGGGGATCCTCGCGGCGCTGCCGGCGCGACCCCGCGTCGTCGTCGTGCCGTACATGAGCGAACGCGCGGATCTCTCGGCCGTCGACGGGGCCGTGCATCTGGCGGACTTCATCGCGCCGTTCGCCGGTCACGACGAGATCGAGTTCGCGCAGATGCCCTTCGCGCATCCGCTCTACATCATGTACTCCTCCGGCACGACGGGGCTCCCGAAGTGCATCGTCCAGTCCGCGGGCGGCATCCTCGTCAACCAGATGAAGGAGCTGCTGCTGCACACGGACCTGACGCGCGACGACAACATCTTCTACTTCACGACGTGCGGGTGGATGATGTGGAACTGGCTCGTGTGCTCGCTCTCGGTCGGGGCGACGGTGACGCTCTTCGACGGCTCGCCGTTCCACCCGGACCCTTCGGCGCTGATGCGGCTGGCGGACCAGGAGCGCATCACGATCTTCGGCGCGAGTGCGAAGTACTTCGCCGCGCTCGAGAAGGCGGGCGTGAAGCCGTCGTCGGGCTTCGACCTGTCAGGGCTGCGGGCCGTGCTGTCCACCGGCTCGCCGCTGGCGGACGAGAGCTTCGACTACGTCTACCGCGACATGATGCCGGACGGCTGCCTCAGCTCGATCTCGGGCGGCACCGATCTCAACGGCTGCTTCGTCGGCGGCAACCCGATCGGGCCGGTGTACCGCGGCGAGATCCAGTGCCGCTGTCTTGGCATGAAGGTCGAGGCGTACGACGAGAACGGACGACCGGTGATCAACCGGACGGGAGAGCTCGTGTGCACCGCGGCCTTCCCATCGATGCCGATTCACTTCTGGGCCGATCCCGACGGTTCGAGCTACCGCAGCGCGTACTTCGAGCGGTTCCCCGGCATCTGGCACCACGGCGACTTCATCGAGATCAACGACCGCGGCGGCGTGCGGATCTACGGACGCTCGGACGCCACGCTCAATCCCGGGGGCGTGCGGATCGGCACGGCGGAGATCTACCGCCAGGTCGAGCCGCTGGAGGAGATCGAGGACAGCGTCGTGATCGGGCAGGATTGGGGTGACGACGTGCGCGTCATCCTCTTCGTGAAGCTCGCCGCCGGGCACGAGCTGACTCCGGAGCTCACGAAACGCATACGCACGGCGATCCGGGACAACTGCTCGCCGCGACACGTGCCCGCGAAGATCATCCCCGTTGACGACGTGCCGTACACGATCAGCATGAAGAAGGTGGAGATCGCGGTGCGCGACGTGGTGCACGGGCGACCCGTGAAGAACCGCGACGCCCTCAAGAACCCCGAGGCGCTCGATCTCTACGCGGGGATCGCCGAGCTGCAGGAGGCGTAGTTCGGGTGCAGCGCGACGGAGCGACGGAGCGACGAAGCGACGGAGGGGGCGCGGGGGCGTGGCTGCTGCTGCGGTTCGTGAATCTCGTCGCGCTGCTTGGGTTCGGTGCGAGTGCCGCGACGGTGCTCGCGTTCGCCGGACCGTGGTCGTGGGCGCTGGATCTCGCCACGCACTTTCGCGTGCAGTACTGCGCCGGGTTGCTCGCCGCCGTCGTCGTGACGGCACTCGCGCGGCGGCGACGGCTCGCGGTGCTGTTCGCGGCGGCGTGTCTGGTGAATCTCGCCGCGATCGTGCCGCTCTACCTGCCGCGGGCGGCCGTCGTCGCGAACGGATCCGGGGCGGAGCTGACGTTCCTCCAGATCAACGTGCGCACGAGCAATACGCGATACGACCTCGTGGCCGCCCAGATCGCGGACGTCGATCCGGACGTGCTCGTGCTTCAGGAGCTCGATCCGGCGTGGGCGCAGGGACTCGCGAAGACGCTCGCCGCGTTCCCGCACGCGATCGTGCGTATCCGCCGCGACAACTTCGGCATCGGCGTCTTCAGCAGGGTGCCGATGACCGGGGGCATCGACGACATCGGGGACTCGCTCCTGCCCTCCGTCGTCGCGCGTCTCGAGACCGAAAGCGCCGCGTTCACGCTGCTCGCCACGCACCCGCTGCCGCCGAAGGGCCGGGATTACTCCGGGCGCCGCGACCGCCAGCTCGCGGCCGTCGGTGCGCGCGTCGCCGGGACGCACGGCCCGATCATCGTGCTCGGGGACCTCAACGCGACGCCGTGGTCGACGCCGTTCCGCGCGTTGCTGCGCGATACGGGGCTGCGCGACGCTTCCGACGGCCGCGGCATCCATGCGACGTGGCCGGCGAACTTCCCGTTGATGCTGATTCCGATCGATCACTTCCTGTATTCCGACGGCGTAGCGGTGATCGACGAACGCGTGGGCCGTGACGTGGGGTCGGACCACTACCCGTTGATCGTGCGGGCGCGGATCGTGGGGTAGGGGGCGACCGGATGGGTGTGGGCTGGATCCGGCGGAAACGGGGAACGCCAGACACCTTCCGGCTTAAGTGAACGGCCACCTCATCGCAGTTCCGGTGTGCCCCGGTCCTGTGCTCTGACAGGGCCGGGCGGGGTGGGACGACTCGACGGTGTTGGAGACTTTCGACGCCACCCGGCCCTTGCCGAGCCAAGGACCGGGGCACACAGACTTGCGCCGCTTTACAGTTCTAGAACCGTCGGCCGGATCCGGCATCGCAGTTCCGGTGTGCCCAGCTGAAGAGCACACGTATGGACTCCCGGCCCCGGTGCGACTCCGCGTGGGGGTGGGAGACTTTAGAAGCCACCCGGGGCGTGGGGGGGGCGGG
>CAZXBB010000181.1:0-6721 GCA_964638815.1 uncultured Isosphaeraceae bacterium | reverse complement strand
TCATCGTGCTCGGCGCGTGGGGGCCGTGCGCGGAGTGAGCGCGCGGGGCCGGGGCGCGCCGCGCCAGGCGCGCCGAGCCGAGCGCGCCGAGCCAGGCGCGCCGCGCCGGGCGCGGCCGGAAGCTCACGCCGGCTCGATCCCGAAGAACCGCTCCGCGTTCGCGTCGAGCTGCCGCTCGAAATCGTCTGCATCCACGCCGCGCAGCTCCGCCAGCCGCCGTGCCGTGTGCACGACGTACTGCGGCTCGTTTGGCCACACCTTCCGGTGCGGTTCGGGCGTCAGGAACGGGGCGTCGGTCTCGACCATGATGCGGTCGGCGGGCACGAGCTTCGCGGCTTCGGCGACGGGGCCCGCGTTTCGGAACGTCACGACGCCCGTGAAGCTGATCCACGCGCCGAAGTCGAGCACGCGGCGGGCGTCGTCGGGCGTGCCGGTGAAGCAGTGGAAGACGTACCGCGTCGGATCGAAGGGCGCGGTGCGGAGCACGGCGAGGAGATCGTCGAAGGCTTCGCGGCAGTGCAGGACGATCGGCATCTCGAGGCCGTCGGCTCGCGCGCCCTCGATCGCGGCGAGCTGCTCGGTCAGCGCGCGATCCTGGTCGCCGCGCGCCGGCTTGTCGTAGTGGTTGTCGAGTCCGAGCTCGCCCCACGCGACGCAGCGATCGTCGCGCGCCACCGCCAGCACGTCGTCCCAGTTGCACGGCTGGTCCGCATACAGCGGGTGCACCCCCGCGGTGCACCAGACGTCGGGGAACGTCCGGGCGAGACGCAGTGATTCCTTGCCGTTGTCGGACGTGACGGACACCGTGATCAGCCCGCGCACGCCCGCGGCGCGGGCCCGCGCGACGACCGCGTCCGCCTCTCCGGCGTACTGGTCGAACGTGAGATGGCAGTGCGTGTCGATCACGGCTTCGCGTCTTCAGGCCCCGTGCCTTCGGCCCGCTCTCTTATACCCGGCCCGGTCCGCCGAGCGATACGCCGATGCCCGCGCCGACGGGATGTCCGCGCCGACCGGATGCCCGCGCCGACCGGATGTCCGCGCCGACGGGATGTCCGCGCCGACCGGTTGTCCGCGCCGACGGGATGTCCGCGCCGACGGGATGTCCGCCGACGGGATGTCCGCCGACCCGTGCCCGTGACGGCGGACGCACGCCGGATCGCGGTCTGCGCTCCGGCTTGCCCCTCAAGGGGGGTTCGCTATGATCCGGACCGTCAGCCGTCGACGATGCTCTGCGGGTCTCCAAACGGGCGGTCAGCAAAGGCAAGCACGCATGGGTCGGTATCAGTTCGTGTTCCCGAGATGGAGCAACCTGCTGCTCCCGGGGGCCCTCGTCATCGGAGCGACCGTGCCCCTCTACGTGATACTGGTGGTCGCGTACGGATTCAGCCCGAAGACCACCGACGTCGGCTATCGCCCCGAGCAGCCCGTCCCCTTCAGCCACGAGCTGCACGCGGGGCAGCTCGGCCTTGACTGCCGGTACTGCCACAACACCGTCGAGCGGGCGGCGAAGGCGGCGATACCGCCGACGCAGACCTGCATGAACTGCCACGCCCAGATCCGGACGCAGAGCGAGCTGATCGCGCCGGTCCTCGAGAGCTACCGGACCGGCCTGCCGATCGAGTGGCGCCGGGTGCACGACCTCCCGGATTACGCGTTCTTCAACCACTCGGCCCACGTCACGCGTGGCGTGAGCTGCGTGAGCTGCCACGGCCGCGTGGACACGATGCCGGTCGTCTACCAGGACCAGCCGCTGAGCATGGGATGGTGTCTCGCGTGCCACCGCGCCCCGGACCGGCACCTGCGGGATCCGAAGCTCGTCACGGACCTCGGGTGGACGTTCGAGGGTTCCGCGGCGGAGGAGGCCTTCGGGACGGAAGAGGCCTATCACGCTCACTGGAAAGAGATCAACCGGATCAACCCCCGGCAGGACTGCTCCACATGTCACCGTTGAAATCGTCCTCGGTGCCGTCGGGCGCGCAGTACTGGCGCAGTCTCGATCACCTGGCGGACACGCCCGAGTTCCGCCAGTTCATGCACCGCGAGTTCCCCGCAGGCGCCTCGGAGCTGCTCGATTCCGATGACCGGCGGCAGTTCCTCAAGATCATGGGCGCCTCGATGGCCCTGGCCGGGATGGGGCTCGCCGGATGCCGCCGCTGGCCGGACGAGAAGATCGCGCCCTACGCGAACCGACCGGTGAATCGCGATCCCGGCGTGCCGGTGCACTACGCGACGTGCATGGAGCTCGCCGGCGTGGCCATGGGCCTCCTCGCGACGACCTTCGACGGCCGGCCCACGAAGCTCGAGGGCAACCCGGATCATCCTACATCCCGGGGCGCGGCGGACCGCTTCGCCCAGGCCAGCGTGCTCGATCTCTACGACCCCGACCGCAGCCGCACGGTCGTGCGCGACGGGGTCGAATCGGACTGGCCCGCGTTCGAGCGATGGGCACGGGATCACTTCCAGGCTCTCCAAGACAAACGCGGCCACGGCCTCGCGGTCCTCAGCGAGTCCACCGGCTCGCCCAGCGTGCTGGCGATGAAGCAGCGGTTCATGACCGCCTTCCCCAACGCGCGGTGGCACGAGTACGAGCCGATCAACAACGACAACGTGGTGGAGGGCTCCGTTCTCGCGTTCGGCGTGCCCTACCGGACCCACCTCGACCTCGAGCAGGCGAAAGCGGTCGTGTGCCTCGACGCCGATCTCCTCGGCGCGCATCCCGACGCGGTCTCGAACATCCGCGGCTTCGCGCGGAGCCGGTGCGTGGACGATCCGGCGCATCCCGGGATGAGCCGTCTTCACGCGTTCGAGAGCGACTACAGCCTCACCGGCGCGAACGCGGACGAGCGCGCGGCGCTCCGGTCGAACGACGTCGCGGCCGTCGCGGCGTACCTCGCGACGCGGGTCCTCGCGAACGAGATGCTGCGACGCTTCGAGGACGACCAGGCCGCCGGTGCGGGCCTCACCCCCCGCGTGCGGGCCGCGGCGGACGCGGCGCTCGCCGACCTCCAGACGCACCGCGGTGCGGGCGTGATCGCCGTCGGCCCGCGGCAGCCGGCCGGCGTGCACCTGCTCGCCCACCTGATGAACGCCGCGCTCGGGAACGCGGGGAAGACCGTCGTCTACACGCCCGAACGCGACCGCATCAGGCACGTCGAATCGATCGCGGCGCTCGCCGCCTCGCAGCCTGAGACGCTCGTGATCCTCGGGGGCAATCCCGTCTACGACGCGCCCGCCGACCTCGACTTCGCCGCGTTCCTGAAGCGCGCCGGCACGACGATCAGCCTCGGTCATTACGTCGACGAGACCGCCGCCCGCTGTCACTGGCACGTCAACCGCGCCCATTACCTGGAGGCGTGGGGCGACGGACGCTCATGGGACGGCACCGTCTCGATCGCGCAGCCGATGCTCGTGCCGCTCTACGGGGGAAAGAGCGTCATCGAGCTCCTGGCCACGCTGGCCGGTGACGACGTGACGAGCGGGCAGGAGATCGTCGAACGGACCTTCGCCGACCTCTTCGACCGCGAGAACTGGCGCCGCACGCTCCACGACGGGCTGCTCCCGGGCAGCGCGTACACACCCGAGACGCCGAGCGCGAGCGCGGCCGAGCTTCCCGGCGTCGCGAACGCGCTCTTCGAGCGGCTGGCGACGCGGGGCGGGTGGGAAGTCAACTTCACGCCGAGCCCCACGCTTCTCGACGGCCGCTTCGCCAACAACGGCTGGCTCCAGGAGACGCCGGCCCCGATGACGAAGCTGACGTGGGACAACGCCGTGCTCGTGAGCGCCCGGTCGGCCCGCGACCTCGACGTCACTGACGGCGACCTCGTCCGGGTCGAGATGGCGGACGGGCGCGCGATGGAGGCCCCCGTGCTCCGCGTGCCCGGCATCGCGGACCAGACCGTCACGCTCGCGCTGGGCGGCGGCCGCGCGTTCGAGGGGCGGATCTGCAAGGGCGCGGGCTTCGACTTCGGCCGGCTCCGCTCCGTCGCGGCGATGGGCATCGCCCCCGGCGCGAGCGTCAGCCGCGCGCGGGGGAGCTACCCGCTCGGCACGACGCAGGATCACCACGCGATCGACGTCGAGACCGTCGGTGGCGGGGGCATCCAGACGCGGCTGCCGACGCTCTACCGCGAGGCGACGCTGAGCGAGTTCGAATCTCACCCCGACTTCGCGCAGCACCGCGCGCACGTCCTCCACCGCCTGTCCATGTGGGAGGAGGACAACCTCGAAGGCGCCACGTACGCGTGGGCGATGACCATCGACCTGAACGCCTGCGTCGGATGCGGGGCGTGCATCACGGCCTGCCAGGCCGAGAACAACATCCCGATCGTCGGCAAGGACCAGATCCTGCGCGGTCGCGAGATGCACTGGCTGCGCGTGGATCGCTACTTCGACTTCGGAACCGACGCGGACGGACATTACGACGCCGACCAGATCACGTCTGTCGCGCTTCAGCCGGTTGTCTGCATGCACTGCGAGAACGCCCCGTGCGAGCAGGTCTGCCCCGTCGCCGCGACGGTCCACGACGAGGACGGGCTCAACGTGATGGTCTACAACCGCTGCGTCGGCACGCGGTACTGCTCGAACAACTGCCCGTACAAGGTGCGGCGGTTCAACTACTTCGACTGGCACCGCCGCGAGCCGTATCGCGAATCCCCGCTCGGCCCGGTGCACGTGGACGAAACGTACTTCGCGCGGCCGCAGGCCACGCCGGAAGCGCCGCTGAATCTCCAGTTCAACCCCGAGGTCTCCGTCCGGATGCGCGGCGTCATGGAGAAGTGCACGTACTGCGTTCACCGGATCCAGGACGGCAAGATCCAGGCGAAGAACGCGTATGCCCGCCGGACCGAGGAGGAGAAGAGCCGCCTCAAGGACCGGCGCGTCGCGGTGGCGGACGGCGCGATCACGCCGGCGTGCGCCCAGACGTGCCCGGCGGAGGCGATCGTCTTCGGTGACCTTAACGACCCGAACAGCCGGGTCGCAAAGCTGCACAAGAACGTGCGTGCCTACGAGATGCTCGAGGAGCTCAACGTGGATGCGCGAACGAAGTACCTCGCGAAGCTCCGCAACCCGGCCGGCGGCGGCGGCGCGCACGAAACCCACGAGGCATCCGCGCACTGATGACCACGCTCCCGATCGACAACACCTTCGAGGATCCGACGCGACGGGCCCCGCTCGTGCTCGGGCACGAGAGCTTCGCGTCGGTGACCGAGGAGATCTGCCGCGTCAACGAGGCGCCGAAGCCGCCGCTGGCGTGGTACATCTCGCTGGCGATCTCCGGCCTGCTCGCGGCGATGCTCGGCGGGCTCATCCTGTACCTGATCGGGGTCGGCGTGGGCGTCTGGGGCAACATGCACCCCGTCATGTGGGGCTTCCCGATCGTGAACTTCGTGTTCTGGGTCGGCATCGGTCACGCCGGCACGCTCATCAGCGCGATCCTGTTCCTGTTCCGCCAGAAGTGGCGCACGGCGATCAACCGGTTCGCCGAGGCGATGACGATCTTCGCGGTCATCTGCGCCGGCATGTTCCCGGGCATCCACATCGGCCGCGTGTGGGTCGCCTACTGGCTCTTCCCGATCCCGAACCAGATGGAGATGTGGCCGCAGTTCCGCAGCCCGCTGCTCTGGGACGTGTTCGCGGTCGGCACGTACTTCACGGTGTCGCTCCTGTTCTGGTACGTCGGGATGGTGCCCGACCTCGCGACACTCCGCGACCGCGCGAACAACAAGGTCAAGGCCGTGGCCTACGGCATCTTCGCCCTCGGGTGGCGGGGCAGCATGCGGCACTGGCATCGCTACGAGCGGGCGTATCTCCTGCTCGCCGCACTCGCGACGCCGCTGGTGCTCTCGGTGCACTCCGTCGTCTCGTTCGACTTCGCGGTCTCCCAGCTTCCCGGCTGGCACACGACGATCTTCCCGCCGTACTTCGTGGCGGGAGCCATCTTCTCCGGCTTCGGCATGGTGATGACCCTGGCCGTCCCCGCGCGGCAGATCTGGGGGCTCAAGAACTTCATCACGATGCGTCACCTGGAGAACATGAACAAGATCATTCTCCTGACCGGGTCGATCGTGGGGTACGCGTACTCCATGGAGTTCTTCATCGCGTGGTACTCGCAGGCCCCGTACGAGGGGTTCGCGTTCATCAACCGCGCGTTCGGCCAGTACGCGTGGGCGTACTGGATCATGGTGTCGTGCAACGTGATCACGCCGCAGATCTTCTGGTTCAAGAAGGCGCGGCGGAGCATTCCGATCATGTTCGCCGCGAGCCTGCTCGTGAACGTCGGCATGTGGTTCGAACGGTTCGTGATCGTCATCACGTCGCTCGCGCAGGACTTCACGCCGGGGGCGTGGGGCTACTTCACGCCGACGTGGGTCGATACCGGGATGCTCATCGGCAGCTTCGGGCTGTTCATGACGCTGTTCCTGCTGTTCATCCGGTATTTGCCGGTGATCGCGATCGCCGAAGTGAAGGCGATCATGCCGGAGGCCGATCCGCACTCGGCAGATCATGGACATGATCATGAATTGGATTACGGGTCGGGGCGGCAGGACAAGAACCACCCCGGTGCGCCGGAATCGGAGTTTCGCACAGCATGAGCGACAGCGCGACCATTTTGCCAACCAGTCCGGGCGACAAGGTGCGCCGCGGCGCCCAGCCGAAGAAAACGAGGCGGCGGAAGCTGTATGGTCTGCTGGCGGAGTTCGACACGCCGGCGGCGATCTAT
>CAZXBB010000180.1:0-7433 GCA_964638815.1 uncultured Isosphaeraceae bacterium | reverse complement strand
GCGGAGCGCGCCGCCCGGCGCGCCCGGCGACCCCGGCGCCCCCGGTGCCCCCGGCCCCCGCGCGCCGCCCGGCCCCCCCGTGTTGCGAAAGAGGAAGTTCGGCATCGAGTCGTTGCCGACGAAGATGTCGGCGCGACCGTCGCCGTCGAAGTCGAGGATCAGCGCGCCGAGCCCGTAGCTCGGCGCCCGCACCGCGCATCCCGCCTCCGCCGTCACGTCGCGGAACCGCACGTCGCCCCCCGCGCTCACGTTCTCGAGCAGCACGTCGGCCTGCGCCGGCAGGCCGCGCGGGCCGGCGAGCACCGGCTCGCCTCGGAACGACGACGGCGCGGGCGGCGCGTCCACGTCGAAGTCCACGTATCGCGCAACGTAAAGATCGAGGTCGCCGTCGCCGTCGAGGTCGCCGAAGGCGCACCCGGTGCTCCAGCCGCCGACGTCGATGCCCGCGGCGTCGGTGATGTCCGCGAACCGACCGTCGCCCGTGCTGCGCAGAAGCGCGTCGCGGCCGAAGCACGAGACGTAGACGTCAATGTGGCCGTCACCGTCAACGTCGCCGGTCGCGACGCCCATGCCCCACCGGCGGAAGGTGAGCCCGGCGTCCGGCGTGGCGTCGCGGAACATCATGCCGCCGAGATTCTCGTAGAGACGGCAGCCGGGTCCGGCGTCGGGCGCCGCGAGCGTCGCCCCGTTCGGCACGAAGAGATCGAGGTCGCCGTCGCCGTCATGATCAAGGAGCGCGAGACCGGCGCCCTTCACCTCGAGGATCTGCGTGGACGGCGTTCGGCCGGACGTGGTCACGAAGTCGATGCCGCTCGCGGCAGTCACGTCGGTCATCCGGAAGCGCGTCGTTTGCGGGGGCGAACCGGGAGTCGAAGCCGGGGGCGGTCCCGGAGTCGAAGCCGGGGGTGGGGGCGAACCGGGGGGCGGGGAGTCCGCGGCGCGCGGCGGCGTGACGCCCGGATCTACCCCCGCGTCTTCGGCACAGCCGGTCGCCAAAACGCTCGGCAGGACGGTCGCCAGAAGCGACAGGCCCGTGGCGGCGAGACGGCCGACGATGCTCCTCGCGCGCCGGCTCACTCGCCCGGCGTCCCGGGCGGACGCCCGTGACGGGCGGACGCCATCTGCTCGAAGAGCGCGTGGAGCCGGTCGGCCTCGGCGTCGTTGCCGAGGCGACGCTCGATCTGGCTCAGCGTGTAGTACGACGCGTACTGGTTGGGGTCGATCGCGATCGCCTCGCGTACGAGGTCGCGGGCCTCGGCGTATTCCGCGCGGGCGAACGCGACGTCGCCGAGACGGGCGTACGCCTTCGCCGCGTCGCCCCGGCGCCGGGCGTAGAGCGGCGGGTTCGCGGTGCGCGCCCGCTCGATCAGCGCGATCACGTGGCGGAGCCGCGCCGCGGCGTCATCGAGCCGCCCTTCCTCCAGATCCACCAGGCCGAGGCCGAAGTGGGAGTCGGTCTCATCCGGCGCGGCCCGCAGGTGCGTCTCGAAGCTCTCGCGCGCGCCGCGAAGATCACCGTTGTGAAACCGGCAGTAGCCGAGGAAGTGGTGCACGACGGTGTACGAGGGGTCGAGCGCGAGCGCGCGCTCGAGGAGCGGCTGCGCGCGGGCATAGTCCCGGGCGCGGTGGTACGAGAGCCCCTGGACGAACACCGCCTGCGCGTCGTCGGGGTTCGCGGCGAGCAGCGGCGCGACGACCTCGCGCGCCTCGTCGAACGCCCCGTGCTCGACGAGTTCGACGGCGCGCCGAAGCGGCCCGGACAGCGGCTGCGGCGCACCCTCCGGCGCGCCGGTGTCGGCGGCGGATACGGTCGCGGGGGCCGGGGGGGCCGCGGGGGCCGGGGGGGCCGGGGGGGCCGGGGTCGATCCGGCTGTGGTGGCCGGCGGCGCCGCGTCCCCGTCGCCGCAGCCGGCGAGCGCGGCGAGAAGGGCGATCGTGAGCCAGCGGGTCGTCATCGGTCTCTCTGCAAACGAACCGTCCCCGCCGGCGGCGGCGGGGACGGACTTCTTCTCACGTCAACAACGCCGGATTCAGCCGGCGCGACCGAGGATCTCGAGCAGGTACAGGTTCTGCGGGTCGATGTCGCCCCACTCCGAGAGCAGGATCACGAGGTCGGTGAAGCCCGCACCGCCGCCGTCGATGTCCTGCGGGCAGTCGGTGCAGCCCCACGCCCCGAGGAGCAGGACGATGTCCTGGAAGTCCACCGTGCAGTCGCCGTTGAAGTCGGGCGGGCCGCAGATCGTCGCCGACTCCACGACCGTCACGCGGAACGTGTACGCGCCCGTTGACGTGTTGACCTGGAGCGCCTCCTCGACGCCGAGACCGCCGCGGTCCGACGACGCGACGACGGCGCCGCCCTGGTTGAGCACCTCGAGGAGATAGTCATCGGGCCCGTTGAGCACCACCGAGACGAAGCCGCTGCCGACGTCGCCCGTGTACTCGTCCACTTCCGCCGCGACGGCCGTGCCGAACACCGCAACCGGGTCCACGTTCCAGAACGGCGGCAGCGGGCCGAGGTCGCCCTCGTTCACCTCGTTGGCGGGGACGTTCTCGAACAGGTGATCGCCGTTGAACGCGCCGAGCACGATGTCGATGTCGCCGTCGCCGCCGGTGTCCACCAGGCCCGCGTGCCAGCCGCGGTGCGCCGCGCCGGTCGGGAAGGCGGGGGCCGGCGTCCAGTCGAGGAACGTGAAGTCGCCGGCACCCGTCGAGGCGTTGCGCAGCACGGTCGGACGCGTGCCGCTCTCCGTCGCGACGAAGACGTCGATCTTCCCATCGTCGTTGAAGTCGGCGACGCTCGCCTTGCGGCCGACCATGGTGGTGACGGCGCTCGGGAGCACGTCGCGGGCGACCCAATTGACCTGTCCGACGCCGTTGTTGCCGGTGTTCTCGTAGATGCGGTCGGCGGTTCCGCTCGCCGCGTTGGTCCAGTAGAAATCGTTGTCGCCGTCGTTGTCGAAGTCGGCGGGCTCCATCGCGTTCTCGTTCGCGCCCTGGGCGCCCAGGGACTGCCGGCTGTTGGCCGTGTTGTAGTCGCCGCGGCCCGTGCTGTCCGCGCCGAGATCGTTGTAGTAGATGTAGTTGGTGCCGTGGTTCGAGATCAGCAGGTCCATGCTGCCGTCGCCGTTCATGTCCGCGATCGCGACGTCCACCGTGTAGTCGCTGTCGGTCGGAATCAGGCTGGCGGGGGCGCGGTCCAGGTGGAAACCGGCCCCCTGACCGTCGTTGTACAGGCCGACATCCTGCGAGGGTCCCGGGTAGTTGCCGGAGTAGACGTCCATGTGGCCGTCCTCGTTGAAGTCGGCGGAGACGCCGCCGCACGCCGCGCCGAGCTCGCCGCCCTGGGCGATGCGGGTGACGCCCTCCTCGATGAACCCGGTCAGGACGCCGCCCGGGTGCATGGCGAGGAAGACGTGGTCGTTGCCCGCGTAGCCACCCGTGTTGCTGTCGTTGATGATGTAAAGGTCCAGCCAGCCGTCGCCGTTGTAGTCGCGGATGAACGCGTTACGCGTGACGTCAGCCATCGCGAAGTACGGGATGAGCGTCGTGTTCTCGACGAACACGCCGTCCTCGTTAATGTAGATCTTGTTCCTCCGCTCGCCGAAGTCGCTCGAGCCGACGGCGACGATGAGGTCGAGGTCGCCGTCCTGGTCGAGGTCGCCGAACTCCATCTCCTTCTCGTTGCTCGAGCCTTCCGCGACGTTCATGTCGATGCGGGCCGCGGTCTGGTTCTCGAAGTTCAGCGAGCGCGGGAGCGTCCCTCCCGCGAGGGCGACCCCGGTCGCCGCGAGGGCGATCGGGGCGGTGATGATGAACAGTTGCCGCATGGGCGGGTTCCTCCTTGGGTTGGTGCGCCCCCCAAAGGCGTAAGTCCGCAATCCTAGCGGAACCGCGGCGCGGGTTCACGAGGTTTCGACGCGGCGTTGCCCCGGCCCGGGCTGCGGATACACTCGTGCCGGGTGGGGCAGGTGGTCATGTCCCGTACATCTTCCTTACATCATGTCACACGCAGACCGGGCGACGCCGCGGCGGAGCCACGGACGGGCGTGCTCACGGGCGTCGCGGGAGCGTTCCTGGCGCTTTCGGGGTCGGCCGCGGCGCAGGTTACGTTCACGGAGGTGGGCGCGGCGCGGGGGATCGGCGTCTACGAGAGCGGGCCCGGTTTCGGTGCGGGCGTCGCGGTGGCCGATTACGACGACGACGGCGATCACGACGTCTTCGTGCCGAACGGGCCGGGCGTCGCGGACCAGCTCTACCGGAATCTCGGCGACGGGCACTTTGAGGAGATCGCGGCCGACGTCGGCGTCGCGGCGACGGCGGCGGGGCGGACCGCGCTCTGGCTCGACTTCGACGGTGACGGCCGGCTCGACCTCATCGTCGCGGGCGACTGCCGCCAGGTCGAGGAGTCGTGCACGCTCGAGACGACGATCCACTTCCACCGCCAGCGCGCCGACGGCGGCTTCGACGACCTCACGACCGTCGTCGCGCTCGAGGACGACGGCATCGGAGACACCGGCCAGCACCGCGCCGGCATGGTCGCGGGCGACCTCAACAACGACGAGTGGCCGGACCTCATCGTGGGCATCTGGACCGGGCCGGCGCTGGTGCTGCTCAACGACGGCGGCGGGGGCTTCATCGACGTGAGCGTCGCCAGCGGAATCGCCGACGCGACGTTCCACCACTGGCAGCCCGCGATCCACGACTTCAACGGCGACGGCTGGGCGGACATCTACTGGGCCGCGGATTTTACGGCGAACCGCTTCTGGCTCAACCAGCGGAACGGAACCTTCGTTGACGTCGCCCCCCTGCTCGGGCTCGACAACGCGATGAACGACATGGGCATGACGCTCGGCGACTACGACAACGACGGCGACTTCGATATCTACATCACCGAGATCTTCGAGTTCGAGAACCACAACGTCCTCTACCGCAACGACACCGCGGCCGGCGCGCTCGCGTTCACCGAGGTCGCGACCGAGGCCGGCGTGGAGAACACGAACTTCGGCTGGGGGACCACGTTCCTCGACGTGGACAACGACGGCTGGCTCGACCTCGCGGTCACGAACGGCTGGTTCAACGGCCAGGGGCACGACGACGCCTCCCGGCTGTTCTACAACCTCGGCACGGACCCGGTCGTCTTCGTGGACCTCGCGCCGCTCATGGGGTTCGACGACCGTGAGTTCGGCGCGTCGCTCGTCGCGTTCGACCTCGAGCGCGACGGCGATCTCGACGTGCTCCAGACCTGTAACGGAGGCCCCATCCGCCTCCTCGTGAGCGAGCCGGGGCCCGTCGCGGCGAAGAATCACCACCTCGTCGTGCGGCCGCGGACAGACGGGCCGAACACTCGCGGCATCGGCGCGATCGTGCGGCTCGAGACCGCGGGCCGGCGCATGACGCGGCTGATCACGGCGGGCACGAGCCACCTCGGTCAGGAGCCGGCGGAGGCATTCTTCGGCGTCGGCGCCGCGGCGACGGTGGACCGCGTCGTGGTCGCGTGGCCGGACGGCGCGCAGACGATCCTGCGCGACGTCGCGTCGGACCAGGTGCTCACGGTCGTCCGCAGCTCGTGCGGCGGCACCGTCGATCTCGACGGCAACGGCGCGGTCGGCTTCGAGGATCTGCTGATCCTGCTCGCGGGCTGGGGACCCTGCCCGGTGCGCTGCCCCGAGGACATCGACGGCGACGGCGGCGCAGGGTTCGCGGACATCGTCGCGCTCCTCTCGGCGTGGGGGCCCTGCCCCTGAGGCGAATGCGGCTTCTGTGGTCGCGCAGTCGACGGCCGTGAGGATGACGACGACGACAACGATTCGCGATAACGGTGCGCGACGGCGACCGGCCGTGCGCGACGTCAACCGGTCCGCTCCCGGACGATCGCCGGACTCCGCTCGACGGGGTCGGACGGAAAAAAAACGCGACATTTTTCTCCGCACTCAGGCAATCCACCGCCGGCAGCGCCGGCCGGCGCCGCCGGGTGCGACCGCCGCAACCGTCCGCCGTTCGGGCGAATCAGCGAGACGCGTTCGCGCCGCCCGACACCATGTTCACCCGGCATCCACCGCTTTTGCACGATTCCGCCCGTGGGTTGAAATCGCCGCGGGACACGATGAAATGCACGCAGTCTTGCTGACTGGTCGGCTTCGGCTGATCGGATCAATCGCTCTTTGAAAAAACAGAGGTGAAATACGCGTCGGACTGCAACGGGGGCGCCCCGAATTCAGCGCCACCCGGACGGGATGGAATCGGTGAGGTACCCAAGCCGAAATCGACCCGCCCGGTCAAAGAACCGTTGCACGTCACGCCCGAGGCCTCGCGAGCTCTCGGGTGTCCTGGTCTCAATGCCGCAGCTGGATGCGCGGCCACGCCGTTCAACTGCGGCACGATCGGGACGGACTGCACGCCGTCGGGGGTCAGAGATGGTCGTCGGCGGCGAGCGGATTCGTGGCGGTTTCAACCCTGAGAGGACGAGCACGGAAACGTGCCCGACCGATCAGGAGTCCGAGGGCGGCGTGGCTGCGAGAGCCCGTACCGACTTCGCCCCCAACGGAGCGGGGAAGGGGTCGGACTTTCGCAGCTGACGCCGCGGACCGGTCCCGCAGCCAAGTCGAGCCCGGGGTTAGCCCATGCTTCCGGAACAGGGCATAAACCCCCCGATAAGCCTCGCCAAGTCTGCGCGGAGGCCGGCGTGATTCAGCAGGGTGATCCCGAATCCCCGACGGGGGACGGGAACAGTCCGGTGCCCTGCACGAATCGACGCAGCTCGGAGGCGTGGAGAAATCGGTTCGACCATCGCGGGAAACAACCCCGATGGTGGCATAACTGGGTCGATGTCCACACCACGAAACACCAGACGCGCCCGCGTGCACCGGGTAAGACGGGGTCGCCCGTCGAGATCACCTCGAGCGACGGTCGGCGTTCAAAAGACGCCGCGCCGTTTCCGACTTGGCCGGGGCCGGCCAGGCAGCAACACTCGAATGCCGGAAAGGCGAGGTCGAACGACCTCGCCTTTTCCTGTTTTTGCGCCGGTTTCGTCCGGCGCGTCCGGCCCGCTCCTGCGCGGTGCAACGTGTCCAACGAGACCGCCAACATCGCCCTCGTCGGGGCGGGCCCCATCGAGCGGGCCCCATCGAGAAGAGGCACGTCCACGTCGCGCCCGCGCGATCACGGGCCGGGGGTCCCCTGGCGGACCTCCCGCGATACGGTGCGCTCGAGGAGTGACTGTGCGGGGGCAGGGCGGGGTGGCGCAGGCGGTGCGCGCCGGGGCGGCGCCCGGGCGCGCGAATTATCGGGCTCCCGCTCAAGCCACCCCCCTCCAACCGACGACTCAATGGACGGGCGTCGCGCCGGCGTCCCTGTCAGCCCCCATTCCCGCGGAGCCCTCCCATGCGACCCCAGACCCTGATCGCCGCCGGATTCTGTCTTCTCGTCGCCGGCGG
>CAZXBB010000179.1:0-1509 GCA_964638815.1 uncultured Isosphaeraceae bacterium | reverse complement strand
CAACTTGTGCAGTGCGACGCTCGCTCATTTCGCTTTGGCAGCCTTCCCGGACGACTGTGGTCGTCGCCCGCTGGACCATCTGGTTAGCCGAGCTCTTCGCGTCGCTGCTGTCTCATCCGCGGTCGTTCATCGCCGTTGATCGTGTCTCCCATCAAGTCGCCGGTCGTCTCGCCCCCCGGCCCCCGAGCCCTTCCGGGGGAAAGCCCGGCCGGCGTCTGAGGCCATCCGGGCGTTCGCGCGCATTGCGCGTCAGGCCGTCACGTCACGCTCGTCTCGACGTCGCGCCACGTCGTTCCGTCGCGCAGCATCGCCCAGCACCACACGAGGATCTTGCGGGCGATCGCCACCGCCGCCTTCTTCCGTCCGTTCTTCTGCCCGCGCGACAGACGCTCGAACAGCGCCTTCACCCGCGCGCTACGCCGCTCCATCCCCCACGCGATCTGTACGAGCAGGCGTCGGAGCAGGCCCGGTCCCTGCTTCGTGATCCGGCCCGATCGCTGCATGATGCCCGAGTCGAACTGGCGAGGGACGAGCCCGGCGTACGCGCCGAGCTCGCGACCCTTCCCGAACCGACCGGGGTCATCGATCGATGCGACGACGAGTTCCGCCAGACGCGTGCCGACACCGGGAATCGTCTTCAGACGCGCCACGCGGTCGTCCGCCACCGCGATCCGGTCGAGCGCGGCCTCGATGTTGGCCATCAATTCGTTGACCTGCGCGAGCGCCCGCAGCTCCGAGGCGAGCTGACCACGCCAGAGGTCCTCGGGTCCGCATTCGTCGATCACACGCGCGAGACCGCGGAGCCTCGCGAGTCCCGGCGAACTCCACGCCTTCGCGCCGCCCGCCATGCGCAGACCCTGGACGTCAACCAGCGCCCGGATCGTGTTCTTGATCGCCGTCCGCCGATCGACGAGCGTGTGTCGGTAGGTGATCAGGCTCCTCCACTGACGCACGTCACGCTGCGGCATGTGGACGGTCGAGACATCGTTCGCGGCGGAGAGCCGCGCGAGCTTGAGTGCGTCGTCGCGATCGGTCTTTCGCTTGACCTTGTTCCACCGCCAGGCATCGTGGCGAGTGTCGACGACCTGGATCTCGAGATCGAGGGAGCGGGCCAGGTCGGTGATCCAGCCCGCGATCCCGCAGACCTCGATCACCACACGGTCGGGCGCGATCTCGACGAAGAGGTCGTGCATTGCGACCGGGGTGGTGGGGATCGTGCGAAACTGTGCGTTGCCGGTGCTCGCCTCGTAGATGCAGGCGACGCTCTTGAACTTGCCGAGATCGATTGCGAGAATGCGTGTCATGCCGGGTCTCCTTGTGGTGTGCAGTCTTTGAATGGGACACCAAGCCCGAATCGTCATCACGGGGGGACTCGGCTTCATAGTTTTCGCTGCAAGGGGACGGGCCGCCCGCCGCGCGCTCGGAAGCCCTCGCGCCGGGGGGCCGGCTGGCGCCGGCCCGTGCCGGCTACCATTCCGACGTCTGCTCTACGGGCCGAAGACCGCCGCC
>CAZXBB010000178.1:0-2369 GCA_964638815.1 uncultured Isosphaeraceae bacterium | reverse complement strand
AAGTCCGGGCGTGGGTTGGGCTGGTTTTCGCAGACCCTCCGGGTCTGCAGGAGTCGCGCGGCGACCGGCGGCATCCATGCCGCCTTGGCGTGCGACGTTCGGGGCGGTGCGCGATGGGGTGTGACGGACGTTCGGGGGGGTGCGCGATTGGGGTGGGACGGACGTTCGGGGGTCGCGCGATGGGGGTGTGACGGACGTTCGGAGGGCTGCGCGACGCTGCATACTGGCGTGCGCGGACATCGCGCGTCGCGCCCGCTCCTATGCCAGCGACGACTGCCGTTGCGGGGGCCGGGTGGCTGCTGCGAACGCCGCGGCGATGTCGGGCGCGAGCGACGGGTCCAGCGTGGACGCGGTCACGCGAACCGCCGGCGGGCTCGAGAGACGGAACCGCTCGCCCGCGGCGACGGCCCAGCCGTCGGCGGCGAGGGCCTGGACGGTCGCGGTCTCTTCCCGGACCGGAACCCAGACGTTGTAGCCCGAACGGCCGACGGCCGGAATCCCCCGGTCATGCAATGCCTCGATCAGCGCGGTGCGGCGCAGGGCGTATGTCGTGGAAGCGCGCCGCAGGACCGAGCGTGCGGTCTTGTCGGAGAGGATCGACGCGACGAGTCGCTGCAGAACATGGCTGACCCAGCGCTCTCCGACGACGATGCGATCGTGCACCCGCCCGATCGTGGCCGCGTCGCCGGTCATCACCGCGACGCGAAGGTCGGGACAGAGAGGCTTCGAGAAGGAATGCACGTAGGCCCAGCGCGCCCGGCCGGCGTCGTGCAGCACGTGAATCGGCACGCCCGAGACCAGGTTCGCGTGATCGTCCTCGATGGTCATGACGTCGGGCCACTTGCGAAGCACGGCGCGAAGATCGCGCGCCCGCGTCTCGGTGACGGCGGCTCCCATCGGGCTCTGCGCGCGCGGCGTGACGATGATCGCCTGCGCCCCGTCACGGCAGACCTGCGCGAGGGCCTCCGGATCCGGCCCCTCGTCATCGATGCGCATGGGAAGGAGCGTGAGTCCGCGCGACGCGACCATGTCGAGGATGCCCGTGAAACCCGGGTCCTCGACCGCGATGCGGTCTCCCGGGCGGAAGTGGTCCGCGAGAATGCGCTCGATGCCGTCCATCGCGCCGCTGACGACGCACATCGTTCCGGGCGCGACGCCGTTGCGCTTGAACTCCCGGCGCATGAGTCGCATGAGGTCGGGGTCCTCGGCGGGGCCGCCGTAGAGACAGGGAGTCGGGTCGATCGCTGCGAGGGCCGTCGCAAGCGACGGAAGCAGCGCGGGGTCCGGGTTGCCGTCGTCAAGGCGGTGGGTGGCGTCGGGGATCGGCGCGACGGTCCGCGTCGTCAATCCGGGTCGCGGACTGATGCGCGTGCCCCGCCGACCGTCGGCGACCACGATGCCGCGATCGCGCAGCAGGCGGAAGGCCGACGCAACCGTCGCCGGGCTGGTCCCGAGGTGCGCGGCGAGACGGCGCACCGTCGGCAATCGCGCACCCGCCGGCAGGAGTCCGCCGCGCAGCCCCCGCTCGATGCTGCCTGCGATCTTGACAGCGGTGTCGCCTTCAATACACTTATGTACCAGCTCGTTCACTGTTTTGTACTATAACAAATGCGGGACGGCCTGGGAAGCCCGGGGGGGATAAGGCCGGGGGGCACCACCGGGGGCAGACCGGGGGGGCAAGGACCACCAGGAGGCACCGCATGAACAACACGAACCACGTCAGTCTCATCATCATCATCATCATCGTCATCGCCGCGTCGGTTTCGCTGGGGACGACGGCGTCCGGGCAGTCATTCAACATCGACATCGGACCCGACGGCGCTCCGGGCGCGCCCGCGAGCTACGCCGGGGTCGGTATCCCGGGGCACTGGATCAGCGTCGCCGGCACGCATGCGCAGCGGTACTTCAACCTCGTCGACGTCCATGGCAGTACGACGAACGTGTCCTTCATCCAGGTGGGCGGGCTGGAGACGGTGCTTCGCGACGATCCGGCGGTGACCGGCGATCACGCGGCGCTCATGAACGACTGTCTCATCACGCACTCCGTCCTCGAGAACTGCATCTTCTTCGAAGGGCTTCAGCCGGGCACGTACGACGTCGTCATCTACGCGCGCATGCCCGCGGAGCCGGCGATCGACAGCGAGACGTTCGTGGACGAGGAAACGGGCGTGCCGCGGTATCTCGTCGGCGGAACATGGACGGGCGACCACGAGCTGCTCGTGAGCTACTCACGTCATACGGCCGAGGTCGGCGCGGAAGGCGTGCTCGGCTTCCACTCGGGCGTACCGGGCGGCGGGAACTTCGCCATCGGCGCGGCGCTCAACGGCTTCCAGATCCGATTGCTCGGCGAGACGCCGGGTGACGTGAAC
>CAZXBB010000177.1:0-7377 GCA_964638815.1 uncultured Isosphaeraceae bacterium | reverse complement strand
CAGCGACAAGAAATCCGGCACAGAGGATATGCGCTGCATCCTTGAGGCTCGTCTCTCGGGGCTCCAGCCTCTCGCGGTGAGCCACCAGGCGGCGACTATGGAGCAGGCTGTCGATGGTGCTGTCGACAAGCTCGTGCGTTCCATTGGCACCACCCTTGGGAAGCGGGACAACCAATGACGAAAGACGCCTCCGGCGAGGGCTACCCTTCTCGAGATACGAACTCCGCGGGAGGTGCCAGGCGATGGGGTATCGTCGGGGGGTACGGGGCCGCACCTTCGTTAGACGTTAGTCGTCAGCCGATCGGCGGGCCCTCCCGACCGGACACGCGGCTCGTAGAGCGGGGTACGAGCGGGGTACGGGGCCGCACCTTCGTTAGTCGTCAGCCAATCGGCGGGCTCTCCCGACCGGACACGCGGCTGGCAGAGGGCTCGCCGAGCGCCACGCGGCGTCGATGCGAACGGTCCCGTGCCGATGCGTCGCGGGAGTGCCGAAATCCCGCAATTCGAGCAGAAGCTCGACGGCGTTACATCGACCGCTCGCGGATCTGCCAATCGAACTGCCCGAGAACCGTGAGCTGCGGCCTGACGACTAACGAAGGTGCGGCCCCTGCAGCAGCCTGACGACTAACGAAGGTGCGGCCCCTGCAGCATGCTGCAGCCTCGAGATGCGGCCTGACGACTAACGAAGGTGCGGCCCCTGCAGCATGGCGAGTTCGGTGCCATCGCGCAGCACCGCGGCGCTGCGTTTTTCGAATCCGCTGCGGCCGGCGTTCTCGAACGGCCTTCTGGGTCCTGACGCCCGCACCTTCTCGGCGGTGAGGCGTTCTTCTTACAATCCCGATATGGCCCTCCGCCCGTCGCTGCTGCTGGCGACCGCCATCCTGACCGCGTGCGGCTCCGCGCCGCCGCCGGAGACCGCCCCGACGCGGGCCCCGACGCCGGCCCCGACGCCGGCCCCGACGGCCGCCGGGACGGGGTCGCCGTGGTTCGAGGAGGTCGCCGCCGCCCGCGGTCTCGCCTTCACTCACGACTCCGGCCACGACGGCCGGGCCTACCTCTTTCCGGAGATCGTCTGCGGGGGCGTCGCGCTGCTCGACGTCGAGAACGACGGCGATCTCGACGTCTACTTCGTGCAGGGCGGCGACGCCCGCGCCCCCGGATCGGCGCCCGGATCGGCGCCGGGATCGGCACCCGGATCGGCGCCGGGATCGGCGCGGGGATCGGCGCGGGAATCGGCGCCGGGATCGGCGCGAGGGGCGAACCGGCTCTTCGTCAACGACGGCGCCGGTCGTTTCACGGACGCGACGGCGGGAAGCGGGGCGGCCGACACAGGCTACGGAATGGGCGTGGCCACGGGTGACTACGACGGCGACGGCCGGACCGACCTCTACGTGACCAACCTCGGGGCGAACACGCTGCTGAAGAACGACGGCGACGGCACGTTCACGGACGTCACGGCCGAAGCGGGCGTCGGGCACGAGGCGTGGGGCACGAGCGCCGCCTTCCTCGACTACGACGCCGACGGCGACCTCGATCTCTTCATCACGAACTACGTGCACTGGTCGCCCGATCGCGAGATCACCTGCAAGACCCCGTTCGGCGAGCCGGACTATTGCAGTCCGGATACGTACGCGGCGCCGACGCCCGATGTCCTCTATCGCAACGACGGCGACGGCACGTTCACGGACGTGTCGATCGCGGCGGGGCTGTCCGGCGCCTTCGGCAACGGGCTCGGAGTCGTCTGCGCCGACTTCGACGGCGACGGCCGCATCGACGTCTTCGTCGCCAACGACAAGATGATGAACCAGCTCTGGCACAACGAGGGTGACGGAACCTTCCGCGACACCGCCATGCTGAGCGGCTGCGCCGTGGACCAGCACGGCCAGCCCAAGGCGGGCATGGGCGTTGACGCGATCGATCTCGACGACGACGACGACGTGGACCTGCTCGTCGTCAACCTGCGGGCGGAGGCCGACTCGTTCTTTCGCAACGAGGGCAGTCACTTCATCGACGACACGGGGCCCATCGGGCTCGGCACGGCGAGTCGCCGCTTCACGCGTTTCGGCGTGGCGTGGCACGACTTCGACAACGACGGCCGGCTCGACGTCTACCAGGTGGGCGGCCGCGTCCGCGCGTACTCGGAGCTGGAGCCGCTGAGCGACGACCGGTACGCGGAACCCAACGTGCTCCAGCGCGGAATCCCGGCAGACCTGCACCCGCCGCGACGCTTCGAGACGGTCACGCCGCCCGGCGGCACGCGGGAGGTGCTCGTTCACACCAGCCGCGGGGCGGCGTTCGGCGACGTAGACGGCGACGGCGCGATCGACGTGGTCGTCGTCAACCGCGACGGGCCCGCGTACCTCTTGCGCAACGTGACGCCCCGCCGGAACTGGATCATGTTCCGCGTCGTCGACGCCACCGGGGCGGACGCGATCGGCGCGACCGTGCGGCTCCGCGCGGGCGACCGCGCGATCCGGCGCGAGGTCCGCACGGCCTACAGCTACTGCGCCGCGAACGACCCGCGCGTGCACGTCGGCCTCGGCGACGCGACGCGTGTCGAGGACGTCACGGTGACGTGGCCGGACGGCGTCGTGGAGCCGTTCGGCGACTTTGACGCCGGCGCCGTCGTCCCGCTCTCGCGC
Organism: uncultured Isosphaeraceae bacterium; assembly: GCA_964638815.1. Taxonomy (GTDB): domain Bacteria; phylum Planctomycetota; class Phycisphaerae; order Phycisphaerales; family SM1A02; genus CAZXBB01. Next base: position 4,735 of record CAZXBB010000177.1, on the reverse strand, counting down.
GGCGGCGCACCGCGCGCCGGAGGTTGAGCCATCACGTTCGTTCGCGAGAATCTCGTGCGCATACTGAGCATCGCGTGCATACTCGCCGCGATCGCGTGGTACGCCGCCGGCCGGTTCGGCGCCGCGCCGGCGCCGGCCCCGCCCGTGCTGCCCGGGCGGATGGATCGACTCGACACGGAGGTCGCCGCGCTGATCCGGCGCGCCGCCGACGAGGTCGCGCGCGACCCGCGCGACGCCGGCGGCTGGATGACGCTCGGCATGGTCTACGAGGCGAACGGTCTCTTCCGCTACGCCGTGGCGACGTACGAGCAGGCGGGGGCGCTGCGGGATGACGATCCCCGCGCGTGGTATCGCCTGGGCGCCGCGCACGAACGCGTCGGCGACCTCCCGCCCGCGATCGACGCCATGAGCCGCGCCGCGACGCTCGACGGCTCGATCGCGGACGTTCAGTGGCAGCTCGGCGTCTGGCTGCTCGACGCGGGCCGGCTCGAGGAGGCGGAGTCGCACCTCCGTCGCGCGGCCGGGTCGCGTTGTGCGATCGCGAGACGCACGGACTCACCGGCGGCGCGAACGCGGCGTACGCCTGGCGGCTGCTCGGCCAGGCGCACCAGCTCCGGGGGGAGCCCGACCGCGCAGCAGCGGCCCTCGCGCGCGGCGGGAGCGGCGCGCCGACGTTCCTGACGGTGCGGGTCGAGGAGCTCATGCCGTACCGCGTCGGTGTCGCGGCCGTGCGGCAGGACATCCAGCTTCTCCTTCGACAGGGCCGGCGCGCCGAGGCCCGGCGCCGTCTCGAGGGGCTGCGCCGGCTCGATCCCGACGACACGGGAGCGATCGTCATGCTCGCGCAGCTCGACCTCGGGGAGCGGCAGGCCGACCAGGCGGTGGCACGGCTCGAGACGGCGCTCGGTCTCGACGAGGACGACTTCGACGTGAACCTCAACATGGTGAACACGCTGCTCGCGCGGGGTCGGCCCGGCGACGTGGAGCGGGCGCTCCTGCACGCCGACCGCGCGATCGCGATGCGTCCACTCGACGCGCAGGCGCGGCGTCTGAAGGGCCGAGCGCTCGCGCGCGCGGACCGGGGCGACGAGGCGGTGGTCATGCTGAAGGAAGCGCACCGCAGGAACGCGAGCGATCCGGGCCTGCTCGCGCTCGCGGGCGCGATCGAGGTCGAGCTCGGCCGCTGGACGGACGCGATCGCGACGCTGACCGCGGTTCTCGAGAAAGACCCGGGGGACGCCCATGCCCTGCTCGGCCTCGCCCGCGCTCACGTCGAGCTCGGCCGGACGGACGAGGCCCGCGCCGCCCTCGGCCGCATCGCCCCGGACGCGCCGGTCGACCGGCGGATCGTCGAAGCGCTGCGGCTCCGCATCGGGGGCGGGTGAGCCGCCCGTTTCCCGTACAATCCCGGCATGGGCCGCCGACGCGTCGTACTCCTCGCCGACACCTCCCGCGCGCAGGTCGCCGAGGTGATCGACGAGGTGCGGGCAGTGCTCGCCGCGCACGTGGAAGTCGCGCTCGAGTTGCCGGACGACGACCGGCCGCTACCGGACGATCTCGACGTCGATCTCGCCGTCGCGGTCGGGGGCGACGGCACGCTCATCAACGAGGCGCGCCGGCTCGTGGACCGGGGCCTGCCGCTCATCGGCGTCAACGTCGGGCGGCTCGGCTTCCTCGCCGAGTTCGACGCCGCGACGCTCGCCGAGCAGGCGAGCGTCATCTTCGGGCCCGACCCGCCGATCACCCGCCACATGGTGCTGGCGGGGCGCGTGCGCGACGCGGCCGGGAACGTCGTCCACGACCACCTCGCGGTGAACGACTTCGTCATCAGCGCCGGGCCCCCGTTCCGGATGATCGAGCTGCGTCTCTCGATCGACGGGGCGAAGGGGCCGCGGTTCTCCGGCGACGGCATCATCATCGCCACGCCTATCGGATCGACCGCGTACAACGTCTCCGCGGGCGGCCCGATCGTGCACCCGGAGCTCGAGGCGATGGTCATCACGCCTCTCGCGGCCCACACGCTCGCGTTCCGTCCCATCCTCGTCAGGGCGACGAGCATGCTCCACATCGAGATGCTCTGCACGAACGCGGGTACGGCGCTCGTGCGCGACGGCAGCGTCATCGCCGACCTCGCGGCGGGCAGCACGATCGAGCTGCGGCGGCACGCGCGCGAGGCAGCCTTCGTCAACAACCCCGAGACGACGTACTGGCGCATCCTCCAGGACAAGCTGCGGTGGGGCGCGCCGCCGACGTATCGCGTGGAAGTGAACGACTAGGGAAAGCAAGGAAGGCATGATCGATCTGAAGCAACTGCGCGAGGACCCGGAGCGTTTCAGGGTCGGCGCGCGTGAGAAGAGAATCGACGTGGACGTCGAGCGTCTCGTCGCGCTCGACGGGGAGCTCCGCGCGCTGCGGCACGACGCCGAGGAGCGCCGCGCCGAGCAGCGCCGTCTCGGCAAGGAAGCCGGGCCGCAGATCGGCGGGCTCAAGGGACGGCTGAAGGGCGCCGCCGGCGCCGACCGCGCCGCGCTCGAGGCGGAGATCGCGGACCTCGAGCGACGCCCGGTCGCGCTCAAGTCGCAGATCCAGTCGCTCGAGCAGCGCATTGCGGTCATCGAGCCCGAATGGCGCGAGCTCTGGCTCGCCGTGCCGCAGCCCGCCGATCCGGACGTGCCGCGCGGCGCGTCGGCCGACGACAACGTCGAGGTGAGGCGATGGAACCCGTCGTGGTTCGACCCGGAGCGATCCTTCGCCGGGAACAGGGGCTTCCCGCCGAGGACGCACCTGGAGATCGTGCGCGATCTCGGCATCGTCGACTTCGAGCGCGCGGTGAAGATGGCGGGGACGCGGCACTACGTGCTGAGCGGCGACGGGATGCGTCTTCAGCAGGCGATCCTGCGCTTCGCGCTGGACGTCATCACCGGCGAGCACGGATTCCGGCCGATGTCCGTGCCGGTGGTCGTTCGGGAGGAGTGCATGGTCGGCACCGGCTTCTTCCCGACCGGCCGCGACCAGGCGTACCACATCGAGGAGTCGAAGCGCGGAGCGGGCCACGATCTCTTTCTCACGGGCACGGGCGAGGTCGGCCTCATGGGTCTGCACGCCGACGAGATCCTCGACGCGGACTGCCTGCCGCTGCGGTACGCGACCGTCTCGACGTGCTTCCGGCGCGAGGCCGGCGCCGCGGGTAAGGACACCGCGGGTCTCTACCGCGTCCACCAGTTCGACAAGGTCGAGCAGGTCGTGATCTGCCGTGCGGACGAGGACGAGAGCCGCGCGTGGCACGGGAAGATGATCGCGATCGTCGAGCAGATCATGCAGCGGCTCGAGCTTCCGTACCGCGTGCTCCAGTGCTGCACCGGCGACCTCGGGCCGAAGAACGCGGACCAGATCGACATCGAGGGCTGGTTCCCGGGTCGCGGCGACGAGGACGCGGACGGTCGCCCGAGCGGCGCGTACGGCGAGACGCACTCGGCGTCACGCCTGTACGACTACCAGTGCCGCCGGCTCAACATGCGCTACCGCGGGCCCGACGGCGCGACCGTGTTCTGCCACAGCCTGAACAACACCGTGCTCGCGTCACCGCGGATCCTGATCCCGCTGCTCGAGATGCACCAGAACGAGGACGGGACGGTGACGGTGCCGGAGGCGCTGCGGCCGTACATGCGCGGCGACGCGGTGATCGGTTCGGCGGCGGCGCCGGCGCGCGCATAGCGGGTCGGCGCGCGACCGGGTCGGCGCGCGACCGGTTCGGCGCGACCGGTTCGGCGCGCGACCGGTTCGCCTGTTCACGCCCATTCACCGAGCCGCCGCCTCGCGCAGCATCGCCCCCGTCGTCTCCGCGTACAGGTCCCGCTTCCCGAATCCCGGCCGCGCGCCCGCGGCGACGGCCTCGGCCTGCGCGTCCTCGAAGTTCGAAACGAGGATCGCCACCGGCGGATCGTCACCGCGCACGACGCGCGCAATGAGCTCGATGCCGCAGCCGGTTTCGAAGCGGCCGTCGAGCACGCGGTTGACGAGCAGCACGCAATCTCCATGGAGATGCGCCGCCAGGGTCTTCTCGTCGTTGGCGACCTCGATCGCGACGCCGGGGACGAAGCGAGCGACCGAGCCCTTCAGCATGAACCTGTCCGGGAGGCAGTGGCCGACGAGGACCACGGTCTTCGCGTCGGTGCCGGCGACCGGAGTTGGCCTGCGTTTGAAGATCATGACGGACGTCGCCGCGGGGACTCGGCGGTCGGCGTGTGCAGGCGGACCTCGCCCGCCGTCACGCAGAGCCGCGCCTCGCGCGGCCAGACGTACGTGCGCGGACGACGCGTCTCGTCGGCGATCGCCTCCGCCGCCTGGCGCAGGTGACGCTGGCCGAGCACGTCGGCGATCCCGGGGTCGGCGTGCACCGCGGCGCGACGCAGCCCCGCGGCGACGAGCGGCGCCGGGAGCGTCGCGAGGATCGCTCGCTCCCACGATCGCGTGTCCGCCGCGCCGAAGACGCGTGCGAGCTCATCCTCCACGGCGCACTGTGCGGCGGCGATCGCGTCGGCCGTGCCCGTCGCCCGGCTCGCGGCGCCGGGCCAGACCGCCTCGATCGCGGGCAGCAGGTCGCGACGCACGCGGGCGCGCAGGTTGGCCGGGTCGGTATTGCCCGGGTCGTCGCGCCAGCCGGTCCCGGCGGCCGCGCAGAACGCCTCGCACTCGGCGCGGCGCCGATCGAGCAGCGGCCGCACGAGCGTGACGT
>CAZXBB010000176.1:0-2452 GCA_964638815.1 uncultured Isosphaeraceae bacterium | reverse complement strand
AGAGCTCGCCCGGGACCTGGGCATCGAGCTGGGCCCGCCGCTGGTCGTCGTCACCGTCCACCCGACCACGCTCGAAGAGGACCCGTCCGCCGCCGCGACGGCCATCATCGCGGCCATGGACGACGTCGAGGCCACCTACGTCATCACGCTCCCGAACGCCGACCCCGGTGGAGACGCGGTTCGCGAGCTCCTCGAGGCTGCCGCGGCCAGGCCCGGTCGCATCGCTGTCGATGCGCTCGGGGAGCGGCGCTACTGGGGGCTGCTGCGCATCGCCGACGCGATGCTCGGCAACAGCTCGAGCGCCCTCATCGAGGCTCCGGCCGTGGGCCTGCCGGCGGTCGACGTCGGCGATCGCCAGGCCGGCCGGCGGGCCGGTCCCAACGTCCTGCACGCGCCCGCGGACGCCCAACGCGTCACCGACGCGCTTCGCGAAGCGCTCGATCCCGCCAGACGCGCGCGGGTCGCCGGAGCCCGGCCCGCGCTGGCGGACGGTCGGGCCGGCCAGCGCATCGCGGATATCATCGCCGCATGGCGACCACCCAGACCGCCGCGCAAGCCCCCGATCACGGTGCCGGTCTGATCGCGGCGCCGCTCATCGTGCTCGGTGGCGGGGAGCATGCGCGCGTAGTGATCGAGGCCGCTCGGACGCAGGGCGACCGATGGGTCGTGCAGGGATACGTGGCCCCGGAGGCGGGGGCCGGTACGGGCATGCCCACGAACGTGTCCTGGCTCGGCGACGACGCCACGCTGGCCGCGCGCCTCGAAGATCTCGCTGCTGACGACCGGCCGTGGCTGGTCCTGGGCTTCGGCGGCGGAGAAGCCTCCGACCGCCTGGCGGCCCGCACGGCCACGACGGATCGCTTCGGCCCGCAGGCGCGCTGGGCGACCGTCGTCCACGCCACGGCCTGGATCTCCCCGACGGCGACGCTGGATCCCGGCGCCGTGGTCCTCGCGCACGCCGTCGTGAACACCTGTGCGCACGTGGGTCGCCACGCGATCGTGAACAGCGCCGCGGTCGTGGAGCACGATGTCGTCGTCGGCGAAGGGAGCCACGTCGCGCCGGGCGCGGTCATCGGTGGCGGCACCCGGATCGGGGAGCACGCGTTCATCGGTCTCGGTGCGCGGGTGCGCGACCACATCGAGATCGGCGCCGGGGCGGTCGTCGGGATGGGCGCCGTCGTCGTGGAGTCGATCCAGGCCGGCGCCACCGTCGTCGGCATCCCCGCCCGCCCGCACGAGCCCGGCTCGTGACCAGCGCGCTGGACGCGTACCTCGTCGCGGAGGCGGGCACCGTCCGTGACGGGATGGCGGCCGTGGATCGCGGAGCCGCGCGGATCGCGCTTGCCGTGGATCCCGACGGTCGCCTCACCGGCGTCGTCACCGACGGGGACCTGCGTCGTGCCCTGCTCGGTGGCACGGACCTCCAGGACCCCCTGGCGCCCGTCCTGACCCGTCGCTATCTGTCCGTGACTGCCGGGGACGGCCGGGCCGCGGCCCTGGAACTGATGCGCGCTCGCCGCATCGACGCGGTCCCCGTCGTGGACGCCGACGGGCGCCCGGTGGGCCTTCACCTGCTTCAGCAGTTCCTGGAGCCCGTGGTCCGCACGAACTGGGCGGTCATCATGGCCGGCGGCCAGGGCGTCCGTCTTCGCCCACTGACCGAGAACCTGCCAAAGCCGATGATCTCGGTCGCCGGCCGCCCGATCATCGAGCGGCTGGTCCTGCACCTGGTCGGGTTCGGCCTGAAGCGCATCTTCGTCGCCCTCAACTACAAGGGCGACGTGATCGAGGAGCACCTGGGCGACGGCTCACGCCTCGGGGCCCGGGTCGAGTACCTGCGCGAGGACCAGGCGCTCGGCACGGCCGGGGCGCTCGGCTTGCTGCCCCAGCCGCCCACAGAGCCGCTCCTGCTCCTCAACGGCGATCTCGTGACCTCGGCTGACCTGGGCGGGCTGCTCGACGCGCACGTGGCCGGCGGATACCGCGCGACGATCGGAACGCGGCGGTACCTCCACACGGTGCCGTTCGGCTGCGTCGAGCGCGACGGCGACCGCGTCACCCAGCTCGACGAGAAGCCGACCCTCGAGCGCGAGGTCAACAGCGGCATCTACGCGCTCGACCCGTCGGTCGCGGCCCGAGTCACTCCGGGTCAACGGGTCGACACCCCCGACCTCATCGCGGACCTGCTCGCCGCCGGCGAGCCCGTCGGCGCCTTCGAGATCGAGGACGAATGGATCGATGTCGGCCAACGGGAGCAGCTGGCCGCGGCACGTGGGGTCGCGACGTGACCCTGCGCGGCACGAAGGTCCTCGTCACCGGGGCGGACGGGTTCATCGGCAGCCACCTCACCGAGCGCCTGGTCGCGGAGGGGGCCGACGTCCGCGCGTTCTGCCTCTACAACTCGCGTGGCTCGGCCGGCTGGCTCGACGAGACGGACCCGGGGACCCGCGCC
>CAZXBB010000175.1:0-12598 GCA_964638815.1 uncultured Isosphaeraceae bacterium | reverse complement strand
GGACGACTCGCTGTACCGCGTCAACGTCACGGACGGCACCGCAACGCTCATCGGCGACACCGACCAGTTCGTCCAGCTCAGCTCCGGCCTGGCGTACGACGACAAGTCGGAAACCCTGTACATGACGCGCTTCGAGCGTCTGTACACGCTCGACCTCGGCACCGGCGCGGCGACGCTGGTCGGCGCCCACGAGGTGAGCGGCATCAACGGTCTCGCCTGGCAGCCGGGCGAGGCGGAGCCCGATCCTTGCCTTGGTTGCCCATGCCTCGCGGACGCGAACCGCGACGGCGACGTCGGCTTCGCCGAGATCCTCATGATCCTCGCCCAGTGGGGTCCCTGTCCGCCCACTGCGCGCGGGTCGCTGCCGGCCCGCCTGCTCGGCCTCGCCAACGGCAATCCGGGCAGACTCTACGACGTCGATACGCTCACGGGCGAGGCGACGCTGCTCACGGAGCTGAACGGCGCCGCCAACCTGTTTACCGGACTCGCCCGGCTCGACGAAACTTTCTACGGCACGAACCTGCTCGGTTATCCCGGCAGCTCCGGCGGCGTCGACACCGGCGCGATCGACGAGAGCGACGGGACGATCACGTTCGTCTCCGACCAGGACTTCAGCCTCGAGTGGCACGGACTCGCGGCCGATCAGAGCGCGGGGCTCCTCTACGCGGTGGACCTCGACACCGACATGCTCTACACCGTGGCGCCTGACGGCACGACCACCGCCGTCGCGCCCGTCCAGATCTCGGCCCGCGCGCTCGCCTACGACAACGACCGCGGCATCCTCTTCGCGACGCACAACGACAACCAGCTCTACACGATCGACACGACCACCGGCGTCGCCACGGTCGTCGGTCCGCTGGGAGTGGACCTCAACTTCCGGCCCGGGCTCGCGTACGACCCGGGGCTCGCGCTCCTCTATCTCAACATCTCCGGCGGACCGGACGGCGACACGCTTTACACGGTGGATCCCTCCACCGGTCAGGCGACGGAAGTCGGTCCCAACGGCGTCAGCGGCATCCAGGGACTCGCGACCGCGGCCGACCTCTCCGCGTGCGGCGCGTGCCCTTGCCCGGCCGATGTCAACCGCGACGGCGAGGTTGGATTCGCGGACGTTCTCGAGGTGCTCGGCGGATGGGGTCCGTGCGACGAGGGGTGAAGCGCGGCGCTCTGGGCGGCGGGGGCGGCCCGTCACGCCAGGCGTAATTTTATTTTGACTTAACCTCGGGCCCCGTTTGGGTTTACAGTTGGACGGATGAGCATGATCGGCGCCTGCCCGCCAGTCGCCCGCAAGGGCCGGCACCCACGCCGGCCGGGTGAGCTGGCGGAGGGCCCGGTGCTTCCAGGTCGTTGGCGTTCTTCGACGCGTGGTCGGGCGTTCCGGCATCACGCGGGACGCCGGTCTGCGGCGCCGTCCTTGTGACGGGCCGGGTGCGTCAGGGCGGATGCGATTGAGGCAGCGAACTCGTCCAGACGCAGGGAGGAGTGAACCGGCGGTGAAGCGCCTTGGTTTCATGGTGGGGTTGGGGTTGCTGGCGGTTTGCGCGGCAACCGCCATGCAGAGCGCGGCCGGTCCGTCGGGCGTCGCGGCGCGCGCGTCGGAGGGGTCGCACGCGTCCGGGTCGGTCGATCCGATCGGTCCCGCGGCCGGCCTCGCGCTCGGCCCCGCCCCGCGCTTCGGGCACGCCGGTGATCCATGCGACGACTGCGCGTGCCGGCTCGACCTCGACGGCGACACCGAGATCGGGTTCGGCGACATGCTCGCGGTCCTTGCGCAGTTCGGTCCTTGCCCGACCGAGCTCCGCGGGGGCGGCGAGACGGAACGATCCGGCGACCCGTGCGCGGACTGCGTCTGCCGGGCCGACATCGACGACGACGGCGAGATCGGTTTCGCGGAAGTGCTCGCGATCCTCTCAGCATGGGGGCCGTGCCCGTCCGAGGGTTCGTGCACGACGTCCGGGTCGTGCGAGGGCGGCTTCGAGCGCGGCTGCAACGGCAATCCCGACTGTTCGTGCGTCGAGATGTTCGACGGCACCATCGAATGCCACAAGGAATGGGCGTGCGAGGCGATCTCGTGCGACGACGGCGTCTGTCCGCCCGGTTTCCACTGCGTGCGCAGCACGTGCTGCGGCGCGACGACGTGCGCGCCCGACTCCGCGTTCTGCGACTCCGGCGCGTGCTGCCTCGAGGGCGACGTGTGCGTCGACGGCGCCTTCGGCCAGATCGAATGCGAGTCGCTGTCCGGCGTCTACCAGGGCGACGGCACCACCTGCGAGAGCGATCCGTGTCCCGGCGCGTGCTGCCAGGTGGACGGCACCTGCGCCGAGGCCATGACCGAAGCCGAGTGCGCGGCCGCGTCGGGCGTCTTCCAGGGCGGCCGCTCCGAGTGCGTCGACGTGACGTGCCCGACGGCCGGCGCGTGCTGCTTCGAGCTCACGGGCGCGTGCATGGAGATCACACTCGACCACTGCGAGGAGCTGGGCGGCGCGTACCGCGGTGACGGCTCGGCGTGCGAGGACGTGGACTGCGGACCCTTCGGCGCCTGCTGCTTCAACGACACGACCTGCATCGACGACCTCAGCGCGATCGCGTGCGAGGCGGAGGGCGGCACGTACCAGGGCGACCAGAGCCGCTGCGACAGCATCCCGCCGTGCGCGCTGCTCGGGGCGTGCTGCATGCTCGACAAGTCGTGCACCGAGGTGACGCAGATGGCGTGCGTCGCCAAGGGCGGCGACTACCGCGGCAACGGCACGCGGTGCGTCGAGATCGACTGCCTCGATCCGGGCGCCTGCTGCTTCGTGGACGGCACCTGCCGCGACGATCTCACGTTCGCCGGGTGCATCGGAGCGGGCGGCGCGTGGCAGGGCGCGAACCTCGCCTGCGACGACGTGGCGTGCCCTTCGGCCGGCGCGTGCTGCTTCGAGAACGACGGAACGTGCATGGACGTCACCAGCGCCTTCTGCGAGACGCTCGCCGGCGTCTACCGCGGCGACGGCACGACGTGCGCGACCGAGGACTGCGGGCCGTTCGGCGCCTGCTGCCTCCCGGACGGCGAGTGCCGGCCCGGCGAAAGCCTGGCCTCATGCACGACGCTCGGCGGCAGCTACCAGGGCGACGAGACGGTCTGCGGGGCGGAGACGTGCCCGGTCGGCGCGTGCTGCTTCGTCTTCACCGGCGATTGCTCGTCCCTCACGCAGCCCGGATGCGAGGCCGGGGGCGGCGTGTACCAGGGTGACGGGACCGCCTGCGGCGAGGTCGACTGCGGTCCGTACGGCGCGTGCTGTCTCAACGACTCCACCTGCCTCGACGCGGTGAGCCTGGTCGCGTGCGAGAGCCAGTTCGGCATGTACCAGGGCGACCAGAGCGAGTGTGCCACGACGGTGTGCGAGGTGCTCGGCGCCTGCTGCCTGCTCGACGGCACCTGTGCGGACGTCCCGATGAAGGCGTGCGTCGCGCAGGATGGCGACTACCGCGGCGACGGCACCGCGTGCGGCACGACGGATTGCCTTGACTTCGGGGCGTGCTGCCTCGACGACGGCTCGTGCGTCGACGACATCGACTTCGTGACGTGCGTGATCAAGCGCAGCGGCACCTGGTTCGGCGCCGGCGTCTCCTGCGGCGAGGTCGCGTGCGACGCCGCCGGGGCGTGCTGCTTCGAGGACGACGGCTCGTGTCTCGACGTGACCCAGACGCGGTGCGCCGAGCTCGCGGGCTCGTACCGCGGTGACGGGACCTTCTGCGTTGACACCGACTGCGGACCGTACGGCGCCTGCTGCCTGTCCAACGGCGAGTGCCGGCGCGAGAGCGCGGCGTCGTGCGACGCGATCGGCGGCGAGTACCGCGGCGACGACACACTGTGCGCGATCGAGGTGTGCCCTGCGGACGGCGCGTGCTGCTTCACGGACGGCACCTGCAACGACGAAGTGGACATGACCGAGTGCGCCGGCATCGGCGGCGAGTTCCGCGGCGACAACACGACCTGCGACACGGAGGAGTGCCCGCCCGACGGCGCCTGCTGTCTCGAGGACGGCTCGGTGTGCGACGACACGCTGAACGGCGAGGAGTGCCTGGCGGCCGGCGGCGAGTTCCTCGGCGACAACACGAGCTGCGCGACCGAGGTGTGCCGCGCGATCGGCGCCTGCTGCTTCGGCAACCCGGCCGGCTGCACGGACGACGACATCACGGCGGAAGAGTGCATGGCGGCGGGCGGCGGCTACTTCTTCGTGGGACAGACGTGCTCCCAGACCACGTGCCCCGGCGCGTGCTGCATGGGCGAGACGTGCACCGACGGCGTGACCGAGGCGCAGTGCATCGCGAGCGGCGGACGGTTCTCCGACGAGGGCCTGACGTGCGGCGACATCGACTGCTCGGTCGAGGGCGCGTGCTGTCTCCAGGGCGGGAGCGAGTGCGACGACCTGCTCACGCGGCCGGAGTGCGAGGCTGCGGGCGGCATCTTCGCGATTCCGTTCCTGCCGTGCGCGAACTACATCTGCATCGCCAACGGCGCGTGCTGCTTCGTCGACGGGAGCTGCAGCCAGAACCTGAACAGCGACGCGTGCTTCAACATCGGCGGCGTGTTCCAGGGGAACGGCACGACCTGCTCCGATGTCACGTGCATCCCGCGCGGCGCCTGCTGCCTCAGCGACGGCAGGTGCGTGGAGCTCATCACGCAGTCCGACTGCAACCTGATCCACGGCCAGTGGCAGGGGCCGGCGACGCGATGCCGCAACATCAATTGCATGGGCCAGTGATCCCCGCGACCCTTCGACGACGGGGCCCGGCCCGGTTCATGGCCCGGTTCATGGCCCGGTTCATGCAAGTGCGGGCTGCTAAAGCGCAGCGCCCCGCCCCCGGCGACGTATCCTCCGGTACGCTCCGGCCGCACGGTTTCCGTGCCCGGGGAGGAGGTCGCCGCGTTGCGCACACCGTCACGACGCCTCGCCGCCCTGGCGGTCCCGGTCGCGCTGGTCGCGTCCCTCGCCGCGCACGCCGGTGACGCCTGCTCCGATTGCCCCTGCCCGACTGACGTCGATCGCGACGGCGAAGTGGGGTTCGCCGACGTGCTCATGGTGGTAGCGGGGTGGGGCCCGTGCCCCGTGGCCGCCCGGAATCCGGCGGAGGCCTCCGCGGACGGCGACCCGGACGGCGACCCGGACGGCGACCATGACGGCGACCCGTGCCTGGCCTGCCCCTGCCCGCCGGACGTCAACCGCGACGGCCAGATAGGGCAGGCGGATATCCTCGCCGTCCTCGTGACCTGGGGGCCGTGCGCGATCGACAACGACTGCGGGGCGGCGGGCGTCTGCCCGAACTTCGTCTTCGGCTGCAACGGCACCGCCGACTGCACCTGCGTCGCGCTCTTCGACGGGTCGCTCGCGTGTCAGCGCGAGTGGCAATGCGGTGTCGAATGTCCCGACGGCGTCTGCCCGCCGGGATTCCACTGCGTGCTCGATTCGTGCTGCGGCGCGACGTCGTGCGCGCCGGACTCTGCACTGTGCGCGCCGCTCGGCGGGTGCTGCGTGGCCGGCGCGTGCGTCGATCCGCTGACCGAGAACGCCTGCCTCGCGATGGGCGGCCTCTTTCTCGGTCTCGGCGTCGGATGCGACGGCGTGGACTGCGGCCGCGGCGCGTGCTGCCGCTCCGATGCGGGATGCCTCGACACGGTCGAGCCGCTGTGCGACGCGGCCGGCGGGAATTTTCTCGGCGAGGAGTCGGAGTGCGCCGCGTGCGTGGGGCCGTGCTGTCTCGAGGACGGCTCCTGCGTGGACGGCGTCGCGGTGCCCGCCTGCGGCGTGATGGGGGGCACCTTCGCGGGGTTCGATCTCTCGTGCGCGGACCTCGTCTGCCCGGTCGGCGCGTGCTGCTTCCTCGACGGGGTCTGCGAGGGCTGGACCGAGGCGGCGTGCCTGACCCGCGACGGCGTCTTCCGGGGTGTCGGCAGCGGCTGCGGTGACTGCGGCTTCGGGGCCTGCTGCCTCGGTGGGGAGGTGTGCACGCAGGCGGTGGAAGAGACGTGCGACGCGCTCGGCGGCGCATTCCAGGGCGTCGCGACCGAGTGCTTCTTCTGCACGATCGGCGCATGCTGCCTCTTCGACGGTTCGTGCATCAACACCAACACGACGATCTGCGGCGATGAGGGCGGCGACTTCCAGGGGGCGCTGGTCTACTGCCCCGATGTCGAGTGCGAGCCGCACACGGCGTGCTGCCTGCTCGGCGAGCCGTGCATCGATCTCACGGCGACCGAGTGCGGTATGGCGGGGGGGTTCGCCGATCCGTTCCAGCTCTGCGCGGAGCGGGAGTGCCCGGAGCTCGGCGCGTGCTGCATCAACGGGCAGTTCTGCCATGGCCCGCTCACGGAGCCGCGGTGCGAGGAGCTGAACGGCGTCTTCCTCGGCGTGGGGACGATGTGCCAGACCGAAAACTGCACGATCCTCAGGGTCGGCGCGTGCTGCCTGAACGGGCCCGAGTACTGCGTCGACTCGGTGCGGGAGGACGAGTGCATCGCGATGGGCGGCTTCTACCCGGGCGACGGGACGATGTGCAAGATGTCGCCGTGCGACTGAGCCGCGCCGGTTCCCGTCATCCTCGTCATCCCGGCCCCGGAACCGGCCGAAGAGGACCGGGGATTGCACGGTTCGCCGCGATGGCGGATCATGCCCGGTTCGCCGCGGCCCCGTTCCGCGGCCCGTCCGAGCCCCGCTTCCCCCCGCACGCCGTGAACGCCCACCCATGCCCGATAATCGTATCGAGACCGCCGAAACCGTCGCCGCCCTCGTGGAGTCCGTCGGTGGTGATCCGTCCACCTTCGACGGCCGGCTGATCACCGACCTCATCCTCACCTGCCTGAAGATGATCCCCGACGGGCACGACACGGGGCAGCTCAAGCTCATCAACAGCGCCATGAAGGAGATGCGCTACGCGTACCGCGTCTTCAACCGGTACGTCGGCACGCGCAAGGTGAGCATCTTCGGATCCGCGCGAACGCCCGGAGACCACCCCGACTACATTGCCGCCCGCGACTTCAGCGCGGCGATCGCCCGGCACGGATGGATGGGCATCACCGGCGCAGGCGACGGCATCATGAAGGCCGGCCACGAGGGGCCGAGCCGCGCGGCGAGCTTCGGACTCTCGATCCGCCTCCCGTTCGAGACGACCGCGAACGACGTGATCGAGGGCGACTCGAAGCTGATCAACTTCCGCTACTTCTTCACGCGGAAGCTCATGTTCATGACGCATGCCGACGCGGTCGCCGTGTTCCCGGGCGGCTTCGGCACGCAGGACGAGCTCTTCGAGTCCCTCGTGCTCGTCCAGACCGGCAAGAGCAACATCGTGCCGATCGTCCTCCTCGAAGGCGAGGGCGGCGTGTACTGGCACCACTGGGAGCGCTACATCGGGAAGAACCTCCTCGACAACGGTTGGATCAGCCCCGAGGACACCGGCATCTGCTACCGCGCCGCCTCGCCGCAGGACGCGCTGGAGCACATCCTCCACTTCTACCGCGAGTACCATTCCAGCCGCTACGTCAACGAGATGCTCGTCATGCGCGTCCGCTCCGAGCCGACGGACGAGCAGATGGAGCGTCTGAACGACGAGTTCGGCGTGCTCGTGAGACGCGGACGCATCGAGCGATCGGGACCGCTGCGAGGCGAGACGGATCACCTCGAGATGCCGCGGATCGCCTTCGAGCACACACGCTACCGGCTTGGCATGGTGCGTCGCCTCATCGATCGCCTGAACGACTTCGGCGCTGAGCGGGCGGGGCTCGCGACCGGCAACGCCAGCGCCGACGCCGCCGGCGAAGCCGGGCGCTGACGGGCGAGGGCCCATGGGACGAGTACGTGCATTTCCCTGGATCGCAGCGCTGCTCGCGGTGTCGTCGTGCGCCGGCGAGGGCGGGCGGGATGCCGCGATGGAGACCGACGGCGGCGCGGCGCGACGCATGCTCCTTCCGACCGCCGACAGCGGGCTCCAGGTGCTGCAATGGCGCGTGTCCGACGACCCGGACGATCCGGGTCGCGTCACGGCGATCCTGATGAGGCACGCGCGGCCGCCCGGGGACGACGAGCCGGACCACGCCCGCCTCGCGCAGAACGGATTCCGCCTCGTCCCCGTCCCCATCGCAACGCTTCCCGCGTTGCGCGCGGACCTTGGTACGTCGCGCGACGTCGAAGGCTGGTACGGGCAGGCCTACGAGTGGCGAACCATCGTCGAGGTGCCTCTTCGCCCGGCCGACACGATGGCGATCGGCGGGCGCGTCCGGGCCGTCGAGGGCGGTCGCCTCCGCCTCGCGGTCCGCGGGTGGACGACGCCGATGGAGGACGGACCGTACCTCTGCGTCGAAGCGGTGCCCGAGCACGACCGCACGCGATCAACGCGTCTCGCGCAGGTGCTCGGGCGGCGGGCGTTCGTCGGCGACCGGTTTCCCGAGGCGGGCCTCGCGCTGATGATGCGGCCGGGCTTCGCGTGGGTGCTGACCGCCGCCGTGCCCGGCGACGTGTGGACCCGGGGGCTCGAGGTCGAGCCGGAGGCGGGTCGCGATGCCGCCGCGCGCCCCGGACCCGGACCCGGACCCGGCCCCGGCCCCGGCCCCGGCGCCGGACCCGGCGCCGCCGCGCCGCCGACGATCGGATCGCTCCTCCTTCGGCGCGAGGACCACTCGGCGCCGCAGCGCGATCTGCTCGTCTTCGTTCCGATGATCCCGGAATCGCTCGAGCCCCCGCCGTTGCCGGGGACGGCGGCGGATACGATGGGCCTTGCCGCGCCGACGCGCGACCCGCGGAGAAGCGAGCAGTGAGCATCGACCCGGACGGTCACAAGGGAAAGAAGCGGCACAAGCCGCCGAAGTCCGGCACGCGCGGGCACCGCATGAGCCGCGTCCGTCATCGGCTCCGCCGCCGCATCCCGCCGATCTCGGTGATGCCCACGCTGGTCACGCTCGCGAACCTCATCGCCGGGTTCGCGGCGATCCACTACGCCTCGAAGCCCATCGACGCCACCGGCCTCTGGGGCTGGAAGACCCTCACCGTCGCCGGCGCGCTCGTTTTCCTGGGCATGTTCCTCGACGCGATCGACGGCTCGGTGGCGCGACTCACGGAGAGCACGACGGAGCTCGGCGCGCAGCTCGACTCGCTCGCCGACCTCGTCACGTTCGGCGTCGCGCCCGCCTTCATGATGCTGCGTCTCGTGAGCTACTACGTCGGGCCCGAGGGCGCGGCGACGATCCTCAGCCCCGAGGCGGATACGTCGTTCGCCAAGCTGCTCTGGGGCGTGGCCGCGGTCTTCGTGTGCTGCACGGCGCTGCGTCTCGCGCGATTCAACGTCGAGACGCCGTCGGCCGCGAAGGACGACCACCTCGTGTTCCGCGGCTTGCCGTCGCCCGGCGCCGCGGGAACCGTCGCGAGCCTGATCGTGCTCCACCAGCACTGGCTCCACATCCGCGAAGCGGCGCCCGAGGACGTCTCGGTCGCGTTCGCGCGCTGGACGGCATTCGGCATTCCGCTCGTGACGCTGCTGTGCGCGCTCGCGATGATCTCCTCCATTCCGTACGTTCACGTGATGAACCGGTACGTGCGCGGCGGGCGCAGCTTCGGCTACGTCGCGCGGCTGGTGGTGCTCGTTGTCCTGGCGATCTGGTGGTTCCAGGGAATGCTCGCGCTCGCGTTCACGCTGTACGCGGTGTACAGCCCTGTGCGGCTGGTGGTGAAGCGCGTGCGACGCGGCAGGCGCGAGCGGGCTTCCGGGTCCTCCTAGCCCGCATTATGCATGAAGCGAACCGTCCGGCGGACGATCCAAACGCGTGGTCGCACGTTCGAGGCTTGATGTGGTGTGAAACACGTCGGCGCCTCGCCCGAGCGACCACACGATCGGCTTGCCGCGCCGGTTGCGCATCGCACGTTCGTGGACCGGCGGGGAATCATCGTTTCATTCCTGGATTGGCTGTGGATTCCAGCACCCACCGGCCCGCTTCATGCATAATGCGGGCCAAGTGGCGGCTCCATGTCCGGGCCGGTACCCTTCTGCCGCCATGGAAGCTCCCGTCCGCACCCGGTTCGCCCCGAGCCCCACGGGCCATCTCCACGTGGGTGGTGCGCGCACGGCACTGTTCTGCTGGGCCTTCGCCCGCGCGCGGGGCGGGACGTTCATCCTCCGCATCGAGGACACCGACCGGAAGCGATCGTCCGACGCGGCCAGCATGGCGTTCCTCGAGGACCTCAAGTGGCTCGGCATCGAGTGGGACGAGGGCCCGGAGCACGCCGGCTGCGGGGGCGGGCCGTGCGGGCCGTACTTCCAGTCCGAGCGGCTCGGGCACTACCGCCTGGAGCTCGACCGGCTGATCGCCGGCGGCCGGGCGTACCGCGCGTTCGAGACCCCGGAGGAGCTCGACGCGACGCGCGCGCGGGCGCGGGCCGCCAATGAGTCGTACCGCTACGACCGCGCCGCGCTCGGCCTCGATCCGGCCCAGGTCGCGCGGCTCGTCGGGGAGGGCCGGCCGCACGTCGTGCGGCTGCGTCTGCCGGACGTGGATGAAGTCGTCGTGAACGACGCCGTCTTCGGCGAGGTTAGGGTCGCAACGAGTGAGCTCGACGACTTCGTCATCTGCAAGGCCGACGGCTACCCGACATACCACTTCGCCGTCGTGGTGGACGACGAGATGATGGGCGTGACGCACGTCATCCGCGGCCAGGAGCACCTGAACAATACGGCCCGGCACGTCCTCATCCAGCAGGCGCTCGGCTTCGCGCCGCCCGTCTACGCGCACCTGTCGCTGATCTTCAACCCCGACGGCTCGAAGATGTCGAAGCGCGACAAGGACAAGGCGCTCCGGAGCGCCGTGCGCGAGCGGGGCGTGGAGACTTCGGCCGTGATCGCCCTCGAGCGCTGGCGCTGGTGGCTCTCCGGGAAGGATCACCAGCTCGATCTCGACGAGGCCGTCGCCCTCGCCGCGGAGCTCACGATCGACCTCCCGGAGATCAACGTGGACGACTTCCGGCGGGCGGGGTACCTGCCCGAGGTGGTCGTCAACTACCTCGCGCTCCTCGGCTGGTCGCCGGGCGACGACATCGAACACTTCGACACGGATTTTCTCGTCGCGCATTTCGATCTCGACCGCATCACCAGGTCGCCGGCGAAGTTCGACCGCGACAAGCTGCTCGCGTTCAACCTCGACGCACTCCAGGCGATGACGCCCGAGACCTTCGCCGATCGGTTCGCGGAGCACGTCGCGCGCTACCACCCCGTGTTCCGGGCCGCGCTCACGGACGAGCAGTTCCGGCTGCTCGCGCTGGCGAACCACGACCGGTCCAAGACGCTCGAGGACCCGGTGCGGAGCTGCGGCTTCTTCGTCGTAGCGGACGACGAGATCGTCTACGAGCAGTCGAAGGCCGTGCGCAAGGCGCTCGCGGGCGGCGAGCCGAGCGGCTACGCCCATCTCGAGGCGATCGCGTCCGTGCTGTGCGACGTCGCCGACTGGACCGTCGGCGGGCTCGAGCGCGCCGTCAACGCGTATGCCGAGACGCACGCCGGGGGCCAGCTCGGCAAGGTCGCGCAGCCGCTTCGCATCGCGGTCAGCGGGGGCACGATCAGCCCGGCGATCTTCGACACGCTCGCGATCCTCGGCAAGACGTCCGTACTCAACCGCATCGCCCGATGCCTTGCCCATCGGGAGCAGCTCACCGGAACCCCGTGAGCGACCGCGACCAGCCGACACCCGGGACCCAGTACTCACGACCCACGACCCACGACTTCGCCCATGAGCGCCACCGAGTCTCCACCCACCGACTTCATCCGCACCATCGTCGCCGGCGACCTCGGCGCCGGTCGCGTCACGAGCGTCGTGACGCGCTTCCCGCCCGAGCCGAACGGCTACCTGCACGTCGGGCACGCGATGGCGATCTGCCTCGACTTCGGCATCGCCGCGGAGACCGGCGGCCGCTGCCACCTGCGCTTCGACGACACGAACCCGGTCAAGGAGGAGGTCGAGTACGTCGAGGCGATCAAGGAGGACGTCCGCTGGCTCGGGTTCGACTGGGGCGAGAACCTCCACTTCGCCTCCGACTACTTCGAGCAGCTCTACGCGTACGCGCTCGATCTCATCAGGGCGGGCAAGGCCTACGTGTGCAGCCTCGACGCCGAGGAGGTCCGCGCGTACCGGGGCACGCTGACCGCGCCCGGACGGAACAGCCCGTACCGCGACCGCACCGTGGAAGAGAACCTCGATCTCTTCGCCCGCATGCGGGCGGGCGAGTTCGACGATGGGGCGCACGTGCTGCGCGCGAAGATCGACATGGCGTCGCCGAACCTGAACATGCGCGACCCGACGATCTACCGGATCCGCCGGGCGCACCACCACCGCACGGGCGACGCGTGGTGCATCTACCCGATGTACGACTACACGCACTGCATCTCCGACGCGCTCGAGGGCATTACGCATTCGCTGTGCACCCTGGAGTTCGAGGATCACCGGCCGCTCTACGACTGGTTCCTCGACCAGCTCGACGTGCCGTGCCACCCGAAGCAGATCGAGTTCGCGCGGCTGAACCTGAACTACACCGTGATGAGCAAGCGAAAGCTCGTCGAGATGGTCGCCGACGGCGTCGTGAAA
>CAZXBB010000174.1:0-6241 GCA_964638815.1 uncultured Isosphaeraceae bacterium | reverse complement strand
CCCTTGTAGAACATGGAATAGAACACGAAGATCACCGCGACGACGGTCATCATGCCCGTGAAGAACCAGTAGTACGACGCTCCGTCGAGCGTCACGGCGCCCGTCTCGATGAAGTAGTTGACACCGGCCGCGAACAGGTTGCCGAGCGAGACGCCCAGGAAGTAAATGCCCATGATGAAGGACTTCATCTTCTTCGGCGCCTGCGTGTACGCGAACTCCAGCGAGGTGATCGAGACCATGACCTCCGCGGACGTGATGAGGATGTAGGCGATGAACTGCCAGCCGACGTTCGGCGTGAAGCCGGCCTGGATGCGCTCCTCGATCATCGACGACACCGAGAATGCGACCGCCGTGACGAAGAAGCCGATCGACATCTTGCGCAGCGGCGTCATGCGGAAGACGGCGTTGATCGAGGGATAGACGACGTACGCGAACGTCGGGATGAGGATGAGGATCAGCAGGGGGTTGACGGCCTGGACCTGCGACGGGAGCCACTCCATGCCGAGGAAGTTCCGGTCCATCGCGTTCGCCTGGAGCACCCACGCCGAACCGGTCTGGTCGAAGAGCGCCCAGAACATCGGGATGAAGATCAGGAAGATCGGCGAGAGATTCAGCAGGGCCCGGAGGCCGTCGGTGCTGAACGTCTCCTCCGCGAACTTCTTCGGTCCGCTGGGGGGGACGTGCACGAACTTGTTTCGCCCGAGCCAGAAGACGAACGTCGCGAGTGCCATCAGGACGCCGGGCAGGCCGAACGCCGCCCACGCGTCGACCTTCGCCAGCAGCACGGGGGTCAGCAGCGTGCTGCTCGCGGCGCCGACGTTGATCGAGAAGTAGAACCAGCTGAAGGTGTTCGAGACGAGATGCTGGTTCGACTTGCCGAACTGGTCGCCGACGTGCGCGGACACGCACGGCTTGATGCCGCCGGCGCCGACGGCGATGAACACGAGGCCGACAAAGAGCCACATGCGGGGCTCCATGAACCCGGCGCCGGCGCCGGTGTCGCCCATCGCCAGGCACGCGTGCCCCACGCAATACCCGAGCGAGAGCGAGATGATCGTCATGTACTTGCCGAGGAAGATGTCCGAGATCAGCGACCCGATGATGGGGAAGAAATAGGCCGCCGCCGTGAAGAGGTGGTAGTACTTCTTCGCCTCCGGGTCGCTCATGAAGTCCGGCTCGCCGGCCGAGTTCATGAGATGCTGCGTCATGAAGATCGTGAGGATCCCCTTCATCCCGTAGAAGCTGAACCGCTCGGCGGCTTCGTTCCCGATGATGTAGGGGATGCCGCGGGGGAGCCTGTTCGACTCGGCGGGCGTGGTCAGGTACTTGGCCATGACGGCCAATATAAGCTACGGACCGAGCAACCGCATCCGCGTCACACCGATCACGCCGTCCAGCGGATTGAGCAGCACGTAGCCGCCGTTTCCGGGCGTCGGCCGGGCGACGTGGGGGCCGGCGATCAGGCGGGTGCGGCTGCGTCCCTCGTCGATCCGGCGCCGGACGAGGTCCTTCATCGTGGACATCAGCACGAACGACGGATCGCTCGCATCGATGGCGACCGCGAAGGACCCCGCATCGAAGAGGGCCGCGGGCCCGGGCGGCGTCCACACCGCGCAGCGCAGCCGGGTCGGATGGAGGAACGGCAGCGTGTCGTGATCCGCGGCGGGCGCGCCGGGGATCGTGATGTGCGCGTTCACCGTCTGGTAGGCGGTCTGCACGCCGGCGTTGCGGTTGGCGAGCGGCAGACGCTGAATCGTCCGGTACGCGCGCTCCTCGCTCGATGCGTCCATGTGCACGGCGTCCATCATGTCGCCGCGCAGCATGAGGGCGAACAGCCCGTGCGTGCCGTCGCGGTTGGTCGTCGCCGACCACGTCGGCATGAGCCAGTCGTTCCCGCGCGCCGGCAATCGCCACTCCCGGCCGTCGCGCCGCACGACGAGCTCGAAGTGCTCACCGTCGAGTCCGACGCTCGACCACGCGAGGCTCCCGTCGGCCGCCCGGGTCGCGAATGCGCTCACCGCGCCGTCCTCGCGCACCAGCCAGGTGACCTCGCCGGTGTCCCACGCCGCGCGACCGATCCAGCGCGTCCCGTCCGCGCGCGGGGCCTCGATGAGGAAGCCTTCGTCGTCGCATGATCGCCCGAGCAGCGCGGACTCCGGCACCGTCGCGGTCATCTGCGGGGGATCCGCGCCCCCGTCCGGCAGCGTGTAGATCTCGATACGCGTCGCGAACGGCGGCATCGCGCCCGGTGCAGCGAGGATCGTGTCCCAGTCCGGTGCGATTCCCGTCTGCGTCGCGAGGTGACGCCCGTCGGGGCTCGCCAGCGGCAGGGTCATGTTGTCGTAGGGAATCGTGCCGAGCGGCTGCACCTCCGCCCGCGCGCGTCCGCTGTACGACTCGATCGGCGTCCGATCGTCCGCGCCGGCCGCCGTCGAGGCGGTCGTCGGCGGGGCGGCGGAGCGTTCGTCGGAATTCGCGTCCGCGCCCTCCGCGCCCACGAGGAGCTCGCGGATCTCGGGCGAGGGAGCGGGCCGCGCGGCGCCCGACGTGTCCGGGGCGTCCGTGGTCGTCACGCAGGCGCCCAGCAGGCAGCAGATGACGCCGGCGACCGGGGCGACGCCCATCCGCGCCCCGCTCGCGGATTCGCACTTCCCGCGTCCGGCTCCCCGACGGGAACGGGAAGCGGAGCATCGGAAGCCGGAGATCGGGAGCGGAGGATTGATCAACGGGAAGTCGTAAACGGCGGGACCGTGGGCGGTTTCAGCCGCCGTCGCCGGCGGGGGCCGGCTGCTGCGGCACCGGCTCGAGCAGACGCTCGCCGACGGGGTCGCCCGGCACGAACTCCTCGGGGCCGTAGCTCGTCGGCGGCTCGCGCCGCGGGGGCAGCAGCCGCTCGCGGTAGTACTCGGGATTGTCGAGGCGATCCTGCATGATTTCGTCCACGGGCCGGACGATCTCGTCGAGCCGGTCGCGGTAGTCGACCTGGAAGTTCGTGTCGTTCTCGGAGGGATTGTCCACGACGTGCGGCGTGATGAACGCGATGAGCTCCGTCGTCGCCACCGTGTTCTCGCGCGACTTGAACAGCTCACCGACGAACGGGAGGTCGCCGAGCAGCGGGATCTTGCGTGTGATCCTCGACTCGGTGTCGCGCAGGATGCCGGACAGCACGATCGTCTGCCCGTTGTTGACGACGACGTGCGTGCGGGTCTCGCGCCGGTCGACGATCGCGCCGCCGAACAGAGTCTGGCCGGGCACGATGCTCGAGAGCTCGAGGAGGATCTCGAGGTCAACGTCGCGCTGGACCGTGATGCGGGGACGGACATTCAGGGTGACGCCGACCTCGCGGTACTCGAACGAGTCGTTCGGGTTGCCCTGCGAGTTGATGACGGTGTTCGTGATGAACGGGATGTCCTGGCCGTCGAAGAACAGCGCCTCCTGGTTGTCGGCCGTGAAGATGACCGGCTCCTGGATGATGCGCACGTTCGTGTGCTGCTGGAGCGCCTGGATCGCGACGCGTATGGGGATCGCGGCGTCGAGCACCGATGTCGTGAAGAAGTCGCCGAAGAAGTCGGGGTTGGTGAAGGCCGGGTTGCGCTGGGCCGTCGTGTCGAGCGAGCTGCCGAGCCGGAAGTCCGGGTTGGCCCCGCCGAGGATGTCGTCGCTGTTGCTGAAGCGGATCCCGAGCGCGAGATCGTCGGTGAGCTCGACCTCGGCGATGATGGCGGAGATCATCACCTGCCGTCCGGGACGATCAAAGAACTGGATGAGCCGCTCGACCGCGTCGCGCTGCGGGGCCGGGCACAGCACGGCGAGCGCGTTCTGGCGCACGATCGGGACGATGCGGACCTTCCCGATGAGCGAGGACTCTGGGCTCTGGTCGTCGCGCTGGCGTCCGCCGCGCTGCCAGGGGAAGTTCATGGTTCCCGCCTCGCCGGCGGTGCTGGTCGTGCCGGTCGTGCCGCCCCCGGTATCGCCTTCCGGCCGCCCGGAGAGGCCCTCGCCGGGACGCTCGATCGTCGCGCCGGCGCCGGCCTCGGAGAGCAGAGCGTTCAGCTCTTCCGCGAGCTCGATCGCGTTCGCATGCTTGAGCTCGGAGACGAAGGGAAGCCCGATCGTCGAGGGCTGATCGAGGCTGGCGATGACCTGGTCGAGGAAGGTCAGGCTCTGCTCCGTCTTGCAGAAGACGAGAAGCTGGCTCGTGTCCGGGTACGCCTCGATGCTGTAGATGCCCGAGAGGATCTGCTCCACCCCGGCTGCGCCGCCGCCGGCGCGGGCGGCTCCCCCCGTGGTGCGTCCCGACCCGCTGCCGGAGCCGCCGCCGAGGAGGCTGTTCAGCTTCTCGGCGACCTTCAGCGGATCGGTGTACACGAGCGTGTAGATCTTCGACGTTCCCGGCGAGCGGGGGAGGTCCCACTCCTCGTCGATCAGCTTCGCGACCTGCTCGATCACGCTCGGGATGGCGAACAGGGTGAGGCTGTTCTGCTGGATGTTGACGGTCACGCGCATCTCGATCTCGGGTCCGACCGGGGTGCCGGCGGTCTGCGGCGCCTGGGGGCGCGCCGTCCGGGCCCGGGCCGTGCGCGCTGTCCGGGCCGTCGTGCGGCCGGTCCCCGAGGAATCGGTCTCGAAGAGGTCGAGGATGTTCTCGGAGATCTCGGTGGCGTCGGCGTATGCCAGCCGGAAGGTCGCCGTCTGGGGCTCGACGAAGCGGTGGTCGAGCTCGGTGATGAGCCGGCCGAGGTGTTGGCTCTCGCCGATGGTGCCCATCACCACGATCTGGTTCGAGTTCTCGTCGATCGTGAGGTTGGCGAAGCTGGGGACCGCCCCCTCGAGGCGCTCGCCGACGTCGGCCGCCCGCACCTCGTTGAGCCGGAAGATCTTGACGACGAGCGAGCCCCTGTCGAGCCGGTGCGAGATGTCGTCGTCGGCGGTGAGGATCGGCATTTCGCGGACCGTGACGATCTGCTCGATGGTGCCGATGATCACCACGTCCTTCTTCTCGATGACGCCGATGTCGTTGAGCCGGAACGCCCGGAAGAGAAGGTCGAGCGCCTCCGACTGGTCGATGTACTCGTCGTTGATCAGCGTGATCTTCTTGTTCTTGACCACGGTGATGTTCACCGGCATGACGACCTTGCCCGTCGCCTCGGCGATGAACGCGAACATCTTTTCGTCGATGGGCGCTTCCTTGAAGGCGAGCTTGACCTGCTTGGCATCGAGGGGGCGACGCGTGGTGCGCACGTCGACGTTGGGATCGTCGTCCCGCGCGACCTGCGCCGAAGCCGCGCCGCCCGGCAGCGCGAACAGCAGGCTCGCGATCAGCAGGAGTACCTGTTTGGACGGTCGGGTGCGATTCAAGGGAGTGTCTCTCGTCAAGGCCGGGAGGCGTGGCCCGGGATCGATCCTTCCGTCTTTCTTATCGGCGGCCTGCAGCCGCGCGTGCAGGCCGAACGTCGCCCCGGAGGGCATATTTCCTCCCGCGGGACCCTTCTGTCAATTGCTACTCGTCCGATGTCACCGGCGTCGCTCGCGATCTTCCGCGGACCTTCGCCGACGCCGCCGGCACGGCGACATCGCTTCCGGGCAGGACCGCGGCGCCGAGCCCCGCCGCTTCGTCGTCGTCGCTCGACTTGACGGGAGTGTCTTCCTCGATGAAGCCGCCCAGCTTGGTGTCGCTCTCCGCGGCCTCCTCGTCGAAGAATCCGGCGTGCTCGAACAGCGGCAGTTCGTACTCCCAGTCGCGGTACTTCACGGTCGCGCCCCACGGCGCGTTGACACTGATCACCTGGATGCCGTTGATCTCCTGGCCGACATCGACGCGCAGATCGCCGTCGAAGTAGACGCGATCGCCGATGATGCCGCCGATGGACGGGCCCGCGTAGACGGGACGCGTCGGTTCCGGCTTCGGCGGCGGCGGCGCTGCGGGCTCGTTGCGCTTCGGGGTCGGCGGAGGCGGAGCGTAGACGACCGGCGGCGGCTTGCGCGGCGGCTTGAAGAACACCGAACGCCCGTCGAAGCGTTCGCGGTACGTGGTCGTCATCGTCTCGTGCTCGTCCATCAGGCGCGCGAAGTCGTGGTCGACGTCGGCGCCGGAGAGACCGGGCCCGAGCGCGGCGCGGCCAAGCGCCGGAAGCGTCATCGCGATGATCAGGACGATCGCGAGGAGGCTTGCCGCGCTCCAGGCGAGAGGTCCGTTGACAGGCAGTTTCGGGTTCATCGGACGTTTCTCGCTACACGCGGC
>CAZXBB010000173.1:0-25481 GCA_964638815.1 uncultured Isosphaeraceae bacterium | reverse complement strand
CCGGCGGGCGAGTGGAAGATCTACGGGGTCGATCTGCCGGACGCGGTGCTGGAGAAGGTGTACCGGCTGAACGCGGATCGCGTGCTCGGATTCCGATGACGCCGCCCGGGAGCCGCAGAGACGCAGCGGCGCCGGGAGCACGTCGGGTTGACTCCGCGGACAGCGCAGCATCGTCGCTGTTGCGACCACCGACTGTGCACCTGCGACGCCTCCATCGGTCAAGGCCCCCACGCCGTCACCGGCGCGCGACGTCCAGGCGATTGCCCCATTCGGCCAGGCACTCGTACACACCGCGCCGGAACGCGACCGTCTCCGCCGCCAGCGCCGCCAGCGTCGTTCGCTTCACGGCGCGGAACTCCGGCTGCTCGTGGTGCGCGAGATCGATGTCGGCGTCCGTGCCGGTAAACCGGTACAGCAGCCACCGCTGCGCCTGACCGCGACCGCGTTTCTTCGACCACCGCTCGGGCGGGAGCTCGTAGACCAGCCACGCCGGGTGCTCGGCCACGAACTCGATCCTGTCCGGCGGTATCCCGGTCTCCTCGCGCACCTCGCGCTCGGCGGCGGCGCGGATCGACTCGCCCGTTTTCACGCCCCCCTGCACGTGCTGCCACGCCCCGGGCACGTCCGACCGCTCGAACGCGAGCACGGCGCCCGACGCGTCGATGAGGACGACCCCGACCCCCGCGCGAAAGTAGCATGATTCGTCCATACCTGGTTTATGCTAGCCCGCATTGTGCATGAAGCGGGTCGGTGAGTGGTCGAAACGACGACCCGTGCGGGACGCGAGGCCGACGTCCGGGTCAACGAAGGCGTGCGCAGCGCAACCAGCGCGGCAAGCCGATCGCGTGTGCGTTGGGGCGAGGCGATGGCATATCCTCTCTATACGACGAGCCTCGAACGAGCGCTCACGCGATTGGATCGCCCGCTGGACGACCCGGTTCATGCACAATGCGGGCTAGTGGAACTTGTGCGGGCCGTGCTTTGCCGTTACGACCGTGCCCATGACGGCCGCGATCCTCGCCACATCGTGCCTCCTTCTCATTGGCTTCTTCCTGCGCGCACGTTGGCGGGCCCTCCAGCTCTTCTTCGTTCCCGCGTCCGTCATCGGGGGCATCGTCGGCCTGGTCGCGGTCCAGGGCGCGATGCGGATCGATCGCGTCGCGGTGCCGGTCGAGGCGATCGCCGCCACGCTGCGCGGCTGGCCCGGGCCGCTCATCGCCGTCGTCTTCGCTGGCCTGCTGCTCGAGCGTCCCCGCCGGCGGCTGGGGGAGTCGCTGCGCGGCGCCGCGCAGGCCGGGATCATGGTCTGGATCATCGTCCTCGGCCAGGTCGGCATCGGGCTCGCCGCGGCGTGGATCTTCGTCCTGCCCGCGTACGACGTGCCGGCCGCGTTCGGGCAACTGCTCGAAGGCGGCTTCGCGGGCGGACACGGGACGGCGACGGCGCTCGGCGCGATCTTCAGCGACGTTCTGGGCTTTCCCGCGGGTCTCGACCTCGGCCTGTTCGTCGCCACGTTCGGTCTCGTCTTCAGCGTCGCCAGCGGCCTCGTGCTCGTCAACATCGGCGTGCGTCGCGGCTGGACGCGGTCGAAGCGTCTCGACATCGAGCTGATCGGCGGGCTCGAGACGCGCGGCGCGCCGAAGGCGACGGCCTTCGCGACGGTGCGCTCGGAGGTCATCGACCCCCTCGCGTTCCAGCTCGTCATCGTGGCGATGGCGTTTCTTCTCGGCATGGGGCTCCGTCGCGTCTTCATCGCCGCGGCCGGGCTCGTCACGGGCGACGGGCTCGCTTATCTCGAGAACCTCCCACTCTTCCTCTTCACGCTCCTCGGCGGATGGCTGCTGCGCGGCGGCATGACCGTCCTGGGCGTTGACGACCTCATCGACGACGAGTCCGTCAAGCGCATCGTCGCGATCGCGATGGAGTTTCTCATCGTGGCCGCGATGGCCTCGCTGCGTCTCGAGGCCGTCGCGACGTACATCTGGCCGTTGTGCCTGCTCTGCGGGCTCGGATCGGCGTGGTCGATCTTCTGCCTCGTCGGCCTGTCGCGATCGATCCTGCCCCGCGATCACTGGTTCGAGCTCGGGATCATCAACTACGGCATGTCCACGGGGACGACGGCGCAGGGCATGATGCTATTGCGGATCGTGGACAAGGACCTCGAATCGGGCGCGGCGGAGAACTACGCCCTCGCGGCGCCGCTCTCGGCGCCTTTCATCGGCGGCGGCGTGATCACGATGTCGCTCCCGCTGCTGCTCCGGGAGGTCCCGGTGCCGGCGGTGGTCGGCGTTCTCATCGTCGTGGTCGCGGGGCTGATCGTCCTCGGTCGGGCGCTGCGCGGGCGGGAGCCTCCCGGGCGGGTCTGATATGAGACAAGGACGGAAGGAGTGCGCGACCGAGGACGAACGAGACGCGGCCGTGCGGGTGACCGGCGTCATCCGCGCCGTTCCGGATCGGGTACGATCGCCGGCCGGCGGCCGCCGCGCCGCCCCGCAGGTGCATGGTGCCCTGCGCGGAACAGGGGGCAGGACGATGACCGGACCGACGAAGCCGGACGAGCCCGCAAGCGCGCGCTTCTCCGTGCGCGTGCGCCAGGGCGTCCACGTGATCGCGTTTTCGCGCACCGACGTGCTCGACGCCGGCTACATCAGGCAACTCGGCGACGACATCTACCGCTACCTCAAGCCCATCGAGCGACCCAGGGTCGTGATCGACTTCACGCGCGTGCGCCTGCTCTCGTCGGCCGCGATCGGCATGCTCATGGCGCTCGACAAGGTGATCCGGAAGCAGGACGGCGCGATCCGCCTCGCAGGCGTCGGCGCCGAAGTCGGGGAAGTGTTCAGACTCACCAACCTCCAGAAGCTTTTCGCGATCGACGACGACGTCGCGCACGCGGTTGATCAGCTGGCGTGAGCACCGACCCGGCCCGGCAGCCCCCCGCTCCACACGTGATGCCG
This sequence comes from uncultured Isosphaeraceae bacterium, assembly GCA_964638815.1. Taxonomy (GTDB): domain Bacteria; phylum Planctomycetota; class Phycisphaerae; order Phycisphaerales; family SM1A02; genus CAZXBB01. Next base: position 22,524 of record CAZXBB010000173.1, on the reverse strand, counting down.
CGACGTCCGCGGATCACGCGCCCGGGCACGGGTGGCCCCACGCGCCCAGGAGAACCAGGAGATCGGCGAACGCGACGGTGCCGTCGCCGTCGAGGTCGGCGTCGCAGACGGGCGGGCACGGGCCCCACGTCCCCAGGAGCTGGAGCAGGTCGGCGAACGCGACGACGCCGTCGCCGTCGAGATCGCCCGGGGCTCGCTCGACGATCCAGACGTCCGCCCCGCGGGCAACGCCGAAGACGCGCTGAACGATCGCGCACCCCGCCGACCCGGGCCAGCCGATCACGAGGTCCACCGCGTCGTTGGCGGGGATGCCGAAGGTCAGCGCGACGTCGTTCTGCGCCGCGAAGCCGCCGTGGGCGCTCACCCACTGGACGCCGCGCCGGTGCGCCGCCTCGCCCGCGTGACCGGCTGCGTACACCCCAACCGACGCGCCGATCGCGTCGCGGTTCGAGTAACCGGCGCCGTGCTCGTGGAACCGGCCGGCGAGACGGACCCGGAGGAACGCGCCGCCCGCGAGGTCGTTGGTCCACAGCTCGTTCTGCGTCGGTGTGTGCTCGTTGCCGACCGCCAGGTCGAGATCGCCGTCGCCGTCCACGTCCGCCCATGCCACCGCGTCCGTGCTGCCGAGACCGAACGTTGGCACCTCCGAGAACGCGCCGGTGCCGTCGTTCAGGAAGAGCGCGTTCGGCCCGGCCGTCGTGAAGTCGCCGTTGCCGACCGCGACGTCGAGGTCGCCGTCGAGATCGGCGTCGCCCCACGCGAGCGTGTTCGTGTCGGCGGTGCCGAACGCCGCGTGCTCCGTGTACGTCGCGTCGCCGTTGCCCGTGTAGAGGTAGCTCTGCCCGCCGTTCCAGTTCCCGACGGCGAGGTCGGGGCGGCCGTCGCCGTTCGCGTCGGCCCACGCGACGACCGCCGTGTTGCCGCCGCCGAAGCGGGCCAGCTCGACGAACGTGGCGTCGCCGTCGTTCACGTAGAGCCGGTTGTCCTCTTCGGTGTTGAACCCTCCGTTGCCGACGGCGAGGTCGAGATCGCCGTCACCGTCCGCGTCGGCCCACGCGACCGAGTCGGTCTGCCCGGCGCCGAACCTCGCGAGCTCCGTGAAGCCGCCGGCGCCGTCGTTGACGGAGAGGTAGTTCTGCTGCGCGACGCCGAGGATGCCGTTGCCGACGGCGAGGTCGAGGTCGCCGTCGCCGTCCGCGTCGGCCCATGCCACGGCGACCGAGCGCAGGCCGCCGAACTGCGCCTCGAGCACGAACGTCCCGCCGTCGTTCACGGCGAGAAAGTTCTGGCCGTTGTTGCCGATGGCGAGATCGGGGTCACCGTCGTTGTCGAAGTCGCCCCACGCGACCGCGAAAGTGTTGCCGGCGCCGAACGGCGTCAGCCGCGTGAACGCACCCCCTTCGTTGACGAAGAGCTCGTTGACCTGGTTGAAGTAGTTGCCGACGGCGAGGTCGCGGTCGCCGTCACCGTCGAAGTCGCGCCACGCGACCGGGATCGTCGCCCCGGTCCCGAACGCTTCGGAGCGCGTGAACGTGACCGGACCCGGCGGCGCGGCGGGGGCCGGGACGACCGGGACGGCGAACACGGCGGTGACCATTGCAATCGGACGGACACCTGACATGATCATGATGGAGACTCCTCGAGCCGGTGACGACTCAAGGCTATCGCGTGGAGGCGCCCGGGCCGCGATCCGATCACCGATCTGCGGCGCCTCCCGAGGCGATTGATCGGATTCTGAAAGCGGCCGGCCCGGAAACGCACGCCGCGGGCGCGACCGCGGGAGGTCGAGATGAGCACGCATTCCCGCATCACCAGGCTGTTCGACGGCCCGATCGTGCGCGTCGCCGAGATCCGCTGGAGCCCGCGGACGGGCGAACGGACGGGCGAGTACGTCTCGCCGTGGCCCGAGATCACGTTCATGCGGCGCGGGATGTTCCGGAAGGAACGCCACGAGGTCGCGGCCGATACGAGCACGCTGATGCTGTTCAACCACCGCGAGACCTACCGGATGGTCCACCCGGTGTCGGGTCCGTGCGTGTGCACGGCGCTCTTCGTCGAACCGGAGACGCTCGCGCGGATCGTCCGTGACGGGGATCGCCGCGCCCCGGAGCGGCTCGAGTCGCTGCTTTCGTTCCAGCACTGCCCGGGCGACGACGCGATGCGCGCGGCGCACTATGCGATGCTCGCGCGTCTGCACGGGCCGGACCCCGTCGAACCGCTGGCGCTCGAGGAGGACGCGATCGGGCTGATCCGGCGCATCGTGAGAACCGGGCAGCACGCGACGGGCGCGCGCCCGCCCCGTCACCGCGGCGACACGACCCGCGCGCACCGCGACGCCGTCGAGGCCGTCAAGCGTCTGCTCGCGACGCGATACCGCGAACGCCTGTCGCTCGAGTCCATCGCCCGATCCGTCCACGTCGCGCCGAGCCACCTCTGCCGCATCTTCCGCGCGCACACGGGCAGCACGATGCACCGGTGCCTGACGGACGTGCGCCTCGCCGAGGCGTACGAGCGCGTGCGGGAGACGGACGAGCCGCTCGCGGCGCTCGCCGCCGGGCTGGGATTCGCCGGGCCGAGCCACTTCTCGACCGCGTTCCGTCGCGCCTTCCGCATCAGCCCGTCGCGGGTGCGCCGCGCGACGCGCGGCGAGCGGGCGGGCCGGCCGGGATACACGGCCTGACGGCCATCACGACGTCCGCGCCGGCGAGCAAACGCTTCAGCACCTCGTCCGCGGAGTGCGCGGCGCGCGCCGCGCGTCGTGAGCGAGCGCGCCGAGGAAGGGAGGCCCCGAAGGAATACGAACGAGGCGCGGCCCTGCTCCTCCACAGAGCCGCCACCCCGCCCGCTCCTCTCTCTCCTCTCCGCTCTCCCTCTCTCTCCGCCCGAAGTCGATGCGCCCTCGTCCAGGGAGACACAGAGTTGGCCGGGGGCCGGATCAGGAGCGGAAACTGGTGATCCATGCTCTGTGCCTCCCCGGCGGGCGATGGCACGTTGCTCAGGAATGACGCGGTGTCGGGCCGGGGCCGGCGTTCTCGCGTCGCCGTCGCTGGATCTCGACCGCGAGCAACCGGATGCGGTCGTTCGCCGCCTCGACCTCGCGGCCGATTTGCACACCGGCGCGGGCGAGCACCTCAAGCGCGTTGCTGTAGTCGATCGCACGAAGCAGAGCGGCGCGAAGCTGGGTTGTGGTCATCGTTGACATGGTTCGCCTCCTCGCCCCTGCTTCATGCAACGTACGTGCCAGAAGCAGGCGCGATTCGGGCGAACCGGTCCGACACACGCGCCGGCGGGTCAAGTGGGTTCCTGTGCGCAGGGATGCGGCGCGCGCCCCATCGCGCACCGGGCTGAAGCCCCCGCTTTGTCGCGGGCGGGTGGGGACGCAGCCCCAGCGAGCTCTCTATTCCTCCCACACCGGCACACGCCCCGGCGTCCACGGCGCTTCCGCGTCCTCCAGCCGACCCTCGATGAGCGCGAGGTCGTCCGCGATGAGCTCGCGCAGATCGTCGAGCACCTCACCGAACGCGTCGGCGGCGTAGCGATACGCGTCGCGCTGCGTGCCGGTCGGCGCCGAAGTGACGTTGCGCAGCCCGCCCACGATGCTCTGCACGCGGTCGTTGATAGACGGCGGCGACGGCAGCGAGTGCCGGCCCAGCGTCGGGTCGCCGCGCAGGCTCACGTTGATGGCGTCGAGCCGCGCCTCGAGCGCCGACACCTCGGCGAGCAGCTCCATGTCGAGGTCAGGCGTCTCGACGATCGCCCGGCGGATGTACGACAGCCGCTCCCCCGCCTCGCCCGCGGCGCGCAACGCCCCGGCCACGGCGCGTTGGAGCCGCGCCGCCTGCCGCCGGAACGCGAGCACCGCCTCGCGATCCTCGACCTCGAACGTGCCGATATCGAGCGGCACGACTTCGAAGGACACCGGCTCGACGAGGACCGTCTCCTCCCCGTCCACGAGCTTCGAGAGCCCGACCGTGTAGGTGCCCGGCAGCGCGAGCGCGCCGCTGCCGCCGCCGGAGCGCGAGACCGGTGTCGTGGCCGGGTACCGCAGGTCCCACGCGGTGCGATGGATCCCCTCGCTGCGCGAGCCCTCGATCCGCCGCACGACGTCACCGGCGTCGTTCCGCACCGTAAGGTACACCGACGGCGTCTCCTCGCGGTCCTCGATCCGCAGCTCGTCGATCGTCGGGTAGTCCTTCGATCCCTTCCGTTCGGCGTCGCGTCGCTTCTCGCGCCGCGTCTTGAGCTTGTCACGCAGGTGGTACGTGAAGACCGCCCCGTACGGCGGGTTGTCGGCCTCGTAGTGGGCCGCCCCCTGCGAGCCGCGTCCGCCGGCGCCGCGCTGGCGGTCGGTCTGGATGTACCGCAGGGCGTCCTTGATCGGGAAGATCGCGGCCTCCTGCTTCAGGAAGGCGTCATCCACGAGCCGCAGCGGCGAATAGTCGTCGAGTATGTAGAAGCCGCGTCCGAACGTCGCGAGCACGAGGTCGCTCTCACGCGGCTGGATCGCGATGTCGCGCACGGCGATCGTCGGCAGCCCGCTCCCGAGCTGCACCCAGTGATCGCCGCCGTCGATCGTAAACCAGAGCCCGAACTCGGTGCCGACGAACAGCAGCTCCGGCTTCACGTGATCCTCCGCGATCGACCACACGATGTCGCGATCCCCGAGATCCGACGCGATGCTCTTCCACGTCCCGCCGCGGTCGTCGCTGCGCAGGATGTACGGCGCGAAGTCGCCGCTCTTGTGGTTGTCGAACGTCGCGTAGACGCGATCGGGCTCATGCTGCGACGCCGCGAGGAAGCTCACGTACGTCATGTCGGGCACGTGCGGGAACGCCTCGATCTTCCGCCAGGTCTCGCCGCCGTCCTCCGTCACCTGCACGAGCCCGTCGTCGGTGCCGACGTAGATGAGGCCCTCGACGAGGGGCGACTCCGACAACGCGACGCAGTTGCCGTACTGCGACGTCGATCGGTGCTTCGCGACGGCCTCGACGGGCTGGATCCGTCCCATCACCTCGAGCTCGTTGCGGTCGAGCGCGCGCGTGAGCTCGCCGCTGACGAGCGTCCAGCTGTTGCCGCGGTCGTCGGATCGGTAGAGCTTGTTCGCCGCGAAGTAGAGCCGCTCGTGATCGTGCGGGCTGATGAGGAGCGGCGAATCCCAGTTCCAGCGCAGCGCGTCCTCGCCCGGCTTCTCCTCCGGCTTGATGGACACGTTCTGACCGCTGCGCCGGTCGTGCCGGACGAGACCGCCATACTGCCACTGGCTGTAGACGATGTTCGGGTCGGTCGGGTCGACCTGCGGCTCGAACCCGTCGCCGCCCACCGTGACGAACCAGTCGGCGTTGATGATCCCGCTGCCCGTGGTGCGCGACGGCCCGCCCTGCGTGTTGTTGTCCTGCGTGCCGCCGTAGACGTTGTAGAACGGCTCGGCGTTGTCGACGGCGACGCGGTAGAACTGCGTGATCGGAAGGTTGGCCTTGTAATCCCAGTTCGCGCCCCGATCGTAGCTCTCGTAGACACCCCCGTCGCTGCCGACGAGGAGGTGGTCGGCGTCACGTGGATCGATCCACAGCGCATGGTCGTCCACGTGGCGATTGCGACGCGGCACGGCGGAGAACGTCGCGCCGCCGTCCTCGGAGACGTGAAGGATCGTGTCGAGCGCGTAAACCCGGTTCACGTCGTGCGGATCGGCGACGATCTCGTTGTAGTACTGCGGGCTCGTCGTGCGGTGGCCGCTGCGCTTCTGCCAGGTCTCGCCGCGGTCGGTCGAGCGGTAGAATCCGCTGTTGTCCTCCGCCGCCTCGACGATCGCGTAGAGCACGTCGGGATCCACCGGCGAGATGTCGAGGCCGATGCGTCCCTTGTCGCCGCCGGGCAGGCCGCGCACGGTCCGCCAGGTGTCGCCGCCGTCGGTCGACTTGTAGACGTCGGACTCCGGACCGCCGTTGATGAGGGTCCACACGCGGCGCCGGCGCTGGTACGTGCTCGCGTAGAGCACCTCGGGGTCGCGAGGATCCATGTGGACCTCGTTGACGCCGGTGTCGTCGCTGATGTCGAGCACGCGCTCCCAGGTCTCGCCGCCGTCGCGTGTCCGGTAGAGACCGCGGTCCCCGCCGGAGCGCCAGAGCGGGCCCTGCGCCGCGACGAAGACGGTGTCGGTGTCGGTGGGATCGATCGTGATCATCCCGATGTGCTCCGACGCGCGAAGCCCCACGTTCTTCCAGCTCTTTCCGCCGTCCACGGACTTGTACACGCCGTCGCCGAACGACACGCTGCGCTGGCTGTTGTTCTCACCGGTGCCGACCCACACCACGGAGGGATTGCCGGGGTCGAGCGTCAGGCATCCGATCGAGTACGAGCCCTCCCCGTCGAAGACCGGCGTCCACGTCGTGCCCGCGTTGGTCGTCTTCCACACGCCGCCGGAGCAGACGGCCGCGAAGTACTCCTGCGGGCGGCGGGGATGCACGGCGAAGTCGCCGATCCGCCCGGACATGAGGGCGGGCCCGATCGATCGCAGCGCGAGACCTGAGAACGTCGAGGCCGAGAGGCGGCCGACGGCCGCTTCTTTCTTCGCGTCGCTTCCGTCGTCCGCGGCGCGGGCCGCGGCGACGGCCGATAACACGACTGCCAGGGGCAGGATCGCCTGGAGCTTCATGCGTCTTCCTTTCTCTGTCCCGGGCGGGCATGCGCCACACCGCCGCAAGCCGCTTCGGGCCCTCCCGCGCCAGTATACTCCGGCGCATGTGCCGTACGACGGCAGTTTTGGTGATCGGCGCGACGCTCGCGCTGGCGGCATGCGAGCCGCCCGCGGCGCCGCCCCCCCCCGAGCCGGCGGACGCGTCTGCACCCGACGTCGTCGACCTCCTCTTCATCGATGCGACCCACGACCTCGGCCTCGACTTCGCGATCGACCGCGCGGTCGCGGGCGACTACTTCATGCCCGACAGCATGACCGGCGGTTGCGCGCTCTTCGACTACGACGGCGACGGCGATCTCGATCTCTACATCGTGAACGCGTTCCGCGCCGCCGACGGCCGCACCACGACGCCGGAGGGCGCGAACCGGCTCTACCGGCAGGAGCCCGACGGGCGATTCGCGGACGTCACGACCGAGGCGGGCGCCGGCCACCGCGGCTACGGCATGGGCGTCGCAGCCGGCGACTACGACAACGACGGCGACGTCGACCTCTACGTCACGTGCTACGGGCCGGACACGCTGCTCCGGAACGAGGGCGACGGGACCTTCTCCGACGTCGGGGTCGCCGCGGGCATCCGGAACGACGCGTGGTCGGCGTCTGCCGCGTTCTTCGATTACGACGGCGACGGGTTCCTCGACGTCTTCGTCGCGAACTATCTCGCGTACGACCACGAGAAGGTGAGCCGCGACGCGGCCGGACGCCGCGAGTACGCGGCGCCGCACATGTTCGACGGCGTGCCCGACGTGCTGTACCGCAACGCCGGCGACGGCACGTTCACCGACGTGAGCATCGCGACGGGGATCGGCGCCGTGCCGGGCCGGGGGCTCGGCGCGGCGTGTCTCGATCTCGACGACGACGGCCGACCCGACGTCTACGTGGCCAACGACGGCGATCCGAACTTCGCGTGGATGAACCGGAACGGATCGTTCGTCGAAGAAGCGCTCCAGCGCGGCCTCGCCCTCAGCAACACCGGGCAGCGCGAAGCGGGGATGGGCATCGCCGTCGGCGACTGCGACGGCGACCGCCACGAGGACCTGTTCATCACCCACCTCGTGCAGGAGACGAACACGCTCTACCGGCGCGTCGCCCCCGGCCTCTTCGAGGATGCCACGACCGCGGCCGGGCTCGGCGCCGCGAGCATCGATGCCACCGCGTTCGGCACGGCGTTCCTGGACGTCGAGCTCGACGGCGACCTGGACCTCCTCGCGGTGAACGGGCGCGTGCTGCGGCGCGTGCCGCACCCGGCGGCGAACCTCGGCATTCACTGGACGCCCTACGCCGAGCCGAACCAGCTCTTCATCAACGACGGGGCCGGCCGCTACACGGAGGCCCCGTTCTGCGGCGCGCTGCGCGCCGACGTCGAAGTGAGCCGCGGGCTCGCCGTCGGCGACGTCGATGGTGACGGCGACCTGGACGCCGTGGTCACGAACGGGAACGGCACCGTCAAGATCTACCGCAACGAGGCGCGACGCGCGGGGCACTGGCTCGTCGTCCGCGCGGTCGATCCGGCGCTCTCCCGCGACGCGATCGGCGCGACCGTCGAGGTGATCGCCGGGAGCCTGCACGCAGCGCGGGTGGTCCGCGCGGCGCCCGGCTACCTGTCGAGCAGCGACCCGCGCCCGCACTTCGGGCTTGGACCCTACGAGGCATACGACGACATCGTCGTGCGCTGGCCCGACGGCTCGAGTGAACGCTTCGGCGGCGGCGCGGCGGACCGCGTCGTCGAAGTGCGTCGCGGCGAGGGCGCCCCGGAGCCGGCGCGGTGAGACGCGCCGTCGTCTTCATCGTGGGGCTCGCCGCGGCCGTCGCCATCGTGCTGGTCATCGTGCCTGCGCCGCGCCCGCCGCTGCCGCCGCTCGATCCGCCGGACCCGCCGACGGCCGGGCTCGAACCGGCCGTCGCGGCCAGGATCCGCGAGCGCCGCGCGGCCGTGCTCGCGCAGCCGGATTCCGCGGACGCGTGGGGCCGGCTCGGCATCGTGTTCGACGTGCACGACCTCTTCGGCCCTGCGCTCGCGTGCTACACGCGGGCCGGGCTGCTCGATCCCGGGGCGTTCCGGTGGCCGTACCTGCTCGGACGCGTGAGTCTCGTCGGCGACCAGCGCGCGGGAATCGCCGCCTTCGAGCGGGCTCTCGCGATCCGCGACGATTACCCGACCCTCTACGAGCGGCTGGGCAGCGGCTACCTCGCGCTGGACGAACTCGATCGCGCGGAAGCCTCGTTCGCCCGCGCGGCGGAGCTGGATCCGGGGCTTGCGCGCGCGCACCTCGGCCTCGGTCGCGTCGCGTTGCAGCGCGACGACGCCGCCGGCGCACTGGCGCATCTCGAGACGGCCGTCGAGCACGGCGCGTCCTCGGGCGAGTTGGAAGCGCTCCTTGCCGAGGCCAACCGCCGCCTCGGGAAGCCGGCGGCGGCGGCGCGGCACCTCGCCCGGGCGGCGGAGGGCGTCAAGTTCGAGCCGCTGCCCGACCCGGTCCACTCCGAGCTGGCGTGGGAGGAGGGCGTCAGCCTCCGCTGGCACGAGGTGCGAGGGGAGCAGCACCGGCGCAGCGGCCGTCTCGATCTCGCGATCGCCGAGTGGGAGGCCGCCGCGCGGGGCAATCCGGATTCCGTCCGCGCGCATTCGAATCTCGGTCTCCTCTACTCGCAGGCCGGACGGCCCGGGGACGCGATCCGCGAGTTCACGCGCGTCGTCGAGCTCGATCCGAACGCGACCGACGCCCGGCTCGACATCGCAATGCTCCGCATCCGGCAGGGCCGCGTGGACGAGGGGCTCACGATCCTGCGCGACTTCTGCCGCGACCATCCCAAGGACGACGACGCCCGCGTGCGGCTGATCCGCGCGCTGCGCGGCGCCGGCCGCGTGTCGGAGGCCGACGATGCGCTGCGCGACGCGATGCGGGATCATCCCGGAAGCAGCGCCGTTCACTTCGAGGAAGGCCTCGTCGCGGCGAACGTCGGCCGGCTCGGCGACGCGGCCGAGCTCTTCGCGCAGGCGGCGGCGCTCGACGCGACGAACGTGGCGGCGCACCGCAACGCCGCGCGGGCGCTCGCGCGGATGCGGCGATTCCGCGAGGCGCTCGCAGCGCTGCGCCGCGGGCTCGCCGCCGTACCCGACGACCCCCGGCTGACGAACGCCCTCGCCTGGATGCTCGCGACGTGCCCCGACGACGACCTCCGCGACGGCGTCGAGGCAGTCCGCCTCGCCGAGGACCTGTGCCGGCGCACGAGCCGGCGCGACCCGGTTCCCCTCGACACGCTCGCCGCCGCCCTCGCGGAAGTCGGCGACTTCGACGCCGCGGTGCGCACGCTCGAGTCGGCACTCGCGCTCGCCCGCGCGGCCGGTGACGACGCCGTGGCCCGCCGCCTGGAACCCCGCCTTCCGACCTACCGGAACCGTACGCCGCACCGCGACGTCAACCTCAACGAGTGAGCTCGGCGCGCAGCCCGGCGAGATCGCCGTCCCCGGGATGCCGCCGCAGCGCTTCCTCGATGACGGCGACGGCCTCGGCCCGCCGGCCCGTTTCGTTGAGGGCCACGGCGTAGACGTAGGCGTAGCGCGGGATCTGCGGCCCGAGCGCGGTCGCGCGCCCGAGCGCCGGCAGCGCCTCGTCGCGACGGCCCGCGCGCACCAGGAGCAGCCCGAGCACGTGCTCGAGCACGGGCGCGTCCGGGGCGCGCGCGATGGCGTCCCGCAGGATCCGCTCGCCTTCGGCGTCGCGACCGAGCACGCGGTAGAGATCGACGAGGTTCACGGTCGCCTCGACGAACGCGGGCGCGAGCCGGAGGGCCGTCCGGTATTCCGCCTCGGCCTCGGCGTGCCGCCCCGCGTCCGTCAGCACCACGCCGGCGTTGAGGTGGGATTCGGGTCGATCGGCGTTCACACGCTCCGCGGCGAGATAGTCCTCGATCCCCACGGCGACGGACCGGCGCTGGTCCGCGGTGAGCAGGTCGTCCGGCACGCCGGCGAGCACGCGCGCGGCTTCGATGCGGACGCCGCGCACGGGGTCGTCGAGCCTCGGGAGCGCGACGGCGAGGCGGTCGCGGGGCGCCACATCCCGGAGGGCGGTCAGCGCCGCGGCGCGCACGAGCGGGTCGGCGTCGTCGCCGGCCGCGGCCGCCGCCGCGATCGCGGCGGGGCCGGGATACCGCGCGAGCAGGTCGAGGGCCGTCGCACGCACGATGCCCGCGTGCTCCCGATCGCCGGCGAGACGCGCCAGCCGCTCCGGCGCGCCGGGCGCGCCCGTCCGGCCCGCGTCGATCGCCTCGCCGTAGTGCGGCCCGGCGCGACGCTCAGGCCCGTACCAGTCGGCGACCGCGGCCGCGGCCCAGCTCGCCGGCCGGTCCGCGTGGCACATCGTGCACGCATCCGGCGTGCCGAGCCGGACCGAAAGATCCGGACGCGGCACGCGCAGGCTGTGGTCGCGTCGCGGATCGACCTGCATGTAGGTGCGCTCGGGCATGTGACAGTCCACGCAGAACGAGCCCGGCTCGCCCGCCGCGTGAAAGTGGTGCGCGGGCGTGTCGAAGACCTCGGGCCGGTGACACTGGAGGCACAGCGCGTTGCCCGGCGCGCGCAGCGTGGCGGCGTGAGATTCGTGACAGTCGCTGCACGTCACGCCCGCCGCGTGCATCCGGCTCTGGATGAAGGAACCCCAGACGTACACCTCCTCGCGGATCTGCCCGTCCGCGTGGTAGAGCGGCTCGACGAGCAGCGACGGGCGGTGCGTCTCGAGGAGCGGGCGCCCGTGCACGTAATCGTCGCGAGTGACGCTGCGCCGGGCGTGGCAGCGTCCGCACGCGTCCACCTGGAGGTTCGACCGCCGCGACACCGATCGCGTCGCCGTCGGGCTCCCCGGCTCGAAGATCCACACGCCGCCGTCGTCGTCCTTCAGCCGGATCGTGAGCCCGCTGTCGGCGCCCGACGCCGCGAGCCCCGCGTCCGCCCGACGCACGTGCTCGGAACCGGGCCCGTGGCAGGCCTCGCACGACACGTCGATCTCCGACCATGTGGTGTGATACGCGTCGGCCGACGCGTCGTAGCCCTTCTCGAGGTTCGTCGAGTGGCACTCGGCGCACATGAAATTCCAGTTCTGGTTGAGCCCCGTCCAGTGCAGCTCGTCGTCGTGATCGATCGTCTCGTCCGGGTAGAGGTCGAACCACCGCTGCCCGCCGGCGTCCTCGTGACGCGTGTCCCACGCCACCGTCAGCACCTGGTAACGACCGCCCGGGAACGGGACGAGATACTGCTGGAGCGGCGTCACGCCGAACGTGTGGGTGACCTCGTACTCGGCCGGCGCGCCGTCCGGCCCGGCGGTGCGCACGACGAAGCGACCGTCGCGGCGGAGGAACGTCGTCATCGTGCCGTCGTGCTCCAGCGTCGCGTCGTCGAAGTCGCCGAGCACCGTCTCTTCGTCGGCAACATCCATGGCGAGGTCGTGATGCGAGCCGCGCCACAGCGCGACCTGATCCTCGTGGCACCGGGCGCACGCATCCCGACCCGCGAAGACGGGCGCCGCCGGGGTGAACTTCGGCTGCGGCGGGGACGATCCCGCCGTCGATCCGATGCGAGTCAACACGACGGCCGTCAGCGCGAAGATCGCCAGCAGCGTGAGGATGAGAGCGAAGACGACACGCACGGGTCCTCCAGACTATCCGCCGCGGCGCCGGTAGCCGATTCGGCGAAGAAGGCCGTTGCGGCCGCGGCATGTTCGGCTTATGATCGGGTCATGTCGGAACACCGCGATGCCTTGCCCACCGGCTCCGTGCGGGGCCGTGGCGCGGGATTGAACCCCGGCAACCGCTTCGACGACCGGGGCGGCGGCGGCGTTCGTCTTCACGTGCTCGGCGAGCATCTCGACGCCGAGCACGTCGCGCATCCGGACGGCGTGCAGGTGACGACCGTCACGATCGCGGACGACTCGCGCAGCATCCTGAACCGGGTGGACAGCCCGGACCTGCCGTTCAACTGGACGCTGAATCCGTACCGGGGTTGCGAACACGGGTGCGTCTACTGCTACGCGCGCCCGACCCACGAGAACCTCGGTTTCAGTTGCGGTCTCGACTTCGAGACGAGAATCATGGTCAAGCCGGAGGCGCCGCGGCTTCTCAGGAAGCGTCTGGCGGCGCGCGACTGGAAGGGCGAGCCGATCGCGATGTCCGGGGTCACGGATCCCTACCAGCCCCAGGAGCGCAGGCTGGGCATTACCCGGGCGTGCCTGGAAATCATGGCAGACTGCGGGCAGCCGGTCGGCATCATCACGAAGAACCATCTCGTCACGCGCGACGTGGATGTGCTGGCCCGGCTGGCGGTCGCGGACGCGGCGAGCGCGGCGATCAGCATCACGACGCTCGACGCCGACCTCGCGCGCACGATGGAGCCGCGTGCGAGCGCCCCGCGCGACCGGCTGCGCGCGATCCGCACGCTGGCCGCGGCGGGCGTCCCCGTCAGCGTGATGGTCGCACCGGTGATCCCGGGCCTGACCGACCACGAGGTACCGGCGATCCTCGAGGCCGCGGCCGAAGCCGGCGCGACGGGCGCCGGCTGGGTCCTGCTGCGTCTGCCGTACCAGGTCGAGACGCTCTTCGTGGACTGGCTCGCGCGTCACTACCCCGGGCGCGCCGAGCGGGTCATCGCCGCCGTGCGCGAGACTCGCGGCGGGCGGATGTACGAGTCCGGTTTCGGCCTGCGGCAACGAGGCCGCGGCCCCCGGGCCGAGCACATCGCCCGAACGTTCGAGGTCTTCGTGCGGCGTCACGGGCTCGACACGCGTCGCCGGACGCCCGCGCGGGACTCGTTCCGGCGCCCCGCCCCGGATGCCCGGCCGGACGCCCAAATGCAACTGTGGGAGACACCGGGCGGCTCTTCCGCCGCTTCCCCGCAGGACGACGCTCCATGCGGCGTATAAAAGCGGACACAGCGACCTCCTCCATCCCCCGCATCGGCTCTCTCCCCCCAACGGAGCATTTCCATGACGCCGAACCCCGCGAGGATCGTCCTGCCACTCATGGTCGTCGGACTGCCGGCGGTCCTCGTGCAGGCCGGCGTGACTGAAGACGCGAAAGCCGTTCTCGCGGACTGGGGCCGCGCCGGGACGTCCTCCGACCGCAACGCCGACGGCACCGTCGATACCCGCGATCTCGTCCTCGCGCTGATGGGCAAGAACGCCCTTCCCGGCGCTTCGATCGTCGGGACGAGCCCCGCGCACGGCGGCACGTCGTTCATCGGCGTCGAGTGCCTCGGGGTTGTCCAACCCGGCTGGGGCGACAACGGGTACGACGGCCTCGACACCTATCGCGTTTACGCGCTCTTCGACGAATCGGGACCGGGGCACGGCGTGATCGCCGTGTTCGGCGTACAGGATCAGCCGCTCATCATCGACTCGTCGAGCGGCGCTTTCCACAACGACACGGTCGCCGACAGGCTTACGGCGCCCGAGGATCTCCGGGACGCCGGTGTCTGGAGCAATCAGTGGGACACGTACGTCACGATCACGGCCACGGATGCGGCGGATGACACCCTGCTGCTCTCGCCGAACTTCGGCGAGGTCACCAACAACCTGCGCAGCGGCTTCAACGACGATAACATCGGCTGGTTCGTCTTCCCGGAGGCGACGCAGGCGCAGGCCGTGAACGGCCAGGTGCTGCTCGGGCAATTCTCCGTCGAGGCCGGCATTGACGTCTTCGGCTCGCTGAACCTCCTGCTGCTCGATGGTCAGGTGCCCATCGACCTCAAGTTCTTCTGCTTGGGCGGGGGCGGCGGCAGCGCCGAGTTCGGCGCATGCTGCATCGACTCCGGCGCGATCTGCCGCATGACGTCGGAGGCCGCATGCGTCAACCTCTTCGGCGGCGTGTTCGGGGGCATCGGCACCGAGTGCCAGCGGCAGGTCGTGGACACCCCCTGCCACCCGGGAGCCTCGGGCCAGCACTGCGTGCGCGTCGTCGCGACGTGCCCGGAGCCGGGCGCCGCGCATGGCGAATGCGAGCCGGGTCTCCTGCTCGACGCCTGGGTTTCACCGGAGCAGGGGGACGCGGGTGACCAGGAGACCTGGCACGACTTCGGCGCCGCCGGCCAGTCGATCCCGGCCGATTTCTTCGCGTTCGGATCCGACCCGCTCACGGACGTCGTCACGCTGAAGTCGGTGCCGATCGGTGACGAGTTTGGCGACGCGGACACGCTCATCCGGCGTTCCGCCGATCCGTTCGATCGGTGCGCCGTGCCCTCGGAGGAGGAAGTCGCGGTCGAAGCCGAGGTGCTCATCCTGAGCCTCGAGTCCGCGGCGCCCGTCCGCGTGACGTACCTCGGCGGCCAGTACGAGCAGTTCTGGGACGTGAGCGTCGCGCTCTCGCTGGCCCCGCCGGATCCCGGGACGCTGCGGGCGAAGAAGACCACCTGCAACGGCGGCACCTACACGATCGAGAACCTGCGCGTGCGGCCGCGATTCACCTTCACGCGTGTCGCGTACCCCGAGGACCGGCGCGTCTTCGACACCGGCGCGCACGGGCTGGACCCGGTCGTGTTCTCCCTCGAAGACGGACACTGGGTGAGCGACGTGGACCCCGGCTTCATGACCCTCAACCCCTACTGCACCGACTTCCGTGCGGGCCTCGTCGATCTCGCGCCGCCCGCGAACTGCGACTGCAACGGCAACGCGCTGCGCGACCTCTGCGACATCGAGGCGGGGGAGAGCCTCGACTGCAACGCGGACGCCGTCCCCGACGAGTGCGAGATCGCCGAAGGCGCCGCGGACTGCAACAAGAACGGCGTCCTCGACTGGTGCGAGTGTCCGGGCGACGTCGTCGGCAACTGCAACGTCGGCTTCGCCGACATGCTCGCGGTCATCGCCGGCTGGGGGCCGTGCGAAAGTTGCCCGCAGGACGTCACGCGAGACGGCGACGTGGGATACGCGGACGTGCTCGAGATCCTGCGGACGTGGGGGCCGTGCGGGCAGGAGTAGCCTTCCGCACCGGGACGCCGGCGCGCTCGCCCTGCGGGTTCCGGTCAGCGCCAGTAGAGCAGGTCGCGGTTGCTCCGGCCCGCGGTGACGGCGCAGCTCGTCCCGTCCGCAGCGACGACGTAGTACAGACCATCAGCCGCCCCGACGACGGCGAAGCCCCCCCGCTCCACGGCGACCGCGGGCGGAACGAAGCTGGTCGGGAGGATCGGCTGAGCGTGACGGGGCCGCCCGTCGGCGAGGGCGGTCGGCGGCCCCGCGCTGCCCGCGAGGAAACCACCGGCGGCGGCGACGACAGCGGCGGCGATGACGATCCTGTTCTTCCCGGATGAATGTGCGTCCGGCATTTCGTGTCTCCCGTGAGCGATTGAGTGCGAATCCGCTTTGAGGAGACAGCGCGGCGAGGCGGAGATTCCCCCGGATCGCGCGGAAATGCCGGACGCGGACGCGGACGCGCGTGTGCCCCCGTCTTCGGAACGCGCAGTCCCGGACGCCCGCCCGGCGGCGAACGATGCGGCGTCCCCGCCGACGCGGGTCGAGGCCACATCCGCACACAGGCGCGTCAGTACCCCGCGCGCTTGTCCACGACGTTGAGCAGCGGCTCGCCCCGTCCGAACCGCCGCAGGTTCTCGAGCTGAATCTCCCGCCGGCGGGCCTGCGTCAGGTCCGAGCTGCCGGACACGTGTGGCGTGATGACGACGTTCGGGAACGCCCACAGCGGGTGATCCGGCGGCAGCGGCTCGGGATCCGTCACGTCGAGGCACGCGCCGCCGAGGCGGCCTTCACCGAGCGCCCGCACGAGCGCGTCGGTGACGACGATCGGGCCGCGGCCGACGTTGATGAGGAACGCGCCGGGCCGCATCGCCGCCAGCGCCTCCGCGTCGAAGAGACCCTCGGTCTCATCGGTCAGCGGCAGGCAGATCGCGACGACGTCCGCCTCCGGGAGCAGCGCGAGCAGCTTGTCCGGCGTCTCCTGGCGGTCGACGCAGGGCGGCGGCGGCGTGCGGCTGCGCCGGATCGCGTGCACGGTCATGCCGAAGCCCTTGCCGCGCTGCGCGACCTCGCTTCCGATGCCGCCGAGCCCCACGACGAGGAGCGTGCGTCCGCTCAGCGCGATGCGCTCGGCGCCAGAGCCCTGTCGGTTCCACGTGCCGCGATGCGCGGGATCGAGGTGGTGCCGCAGGTCGCGGGTGAGCGCGAGCAGCATCGCGAAGGCGTGGTCCGCGATCGTCGGTCCGTGCACGCCCTGCATGTTCGTGAGCACGATCGCGTCGTTGTCCCGGATCCCGGGCATCGCGACGTAGCGCTCGACGCCCGCGCTCGGCGACTGCACCCATTGGAGATTGGGCGCCGCGCGCAGCAGCTCCGGCGTGCAGAAGCGCCCATCGACGCCGTTCACGGTCGGCGCGAGACGCATCGCCTCGTCACGCGACGGATTCGCGACGATGCGCAGATTCGGAGCGTCGCGACGCAGGACGGCGAGGTCCTCTGCGGGCATCGGGCCGGCGAGGTACACGAGATCGGCGGTCGCGGGCGCGGCCACGGGCGACCGCGGCGCGGCGCACCCGGAGGCGCCGACCACGAACAGGGCAACGAGCAGCAGTCGATGTCTCATGAGTGTCAGTGTCCCCAGCACGCGTTTCAATGTGTCCAGTCGGCGAACGAAGCGACACCAGTCCGTTATAATGCGATTGAGATGAGCCAGCGATCGGATCAGGACGTTAAGCAACCCGACCGCTCCGAGCGAATCCGATGGTGGGTGTTCAGCATCTTGCAGGTGGTGATGGCTGTCGGCTTCGTGCTGGCGGTGTACGAACGACAGTGGCTGACTGCTGTAGTGACCGTGGCCATCATCCTGGTGATGTTTCTACCGACGGCGTTGGCCCGGCGTATCCGGCTGGAGATTCCCGCCGAATACGAGATGCTGGCGGTAGGATTTGTCTTCGCATCGATCTTTCTCGGCGAAGTCCGAGGATACTACCATCGCTTCTGGTGGTGGGACATTGCGTTGCACACCCTCTCGGGGCTCCTGCTCGGCGTTCTCGGATTTCTACTGGTCTACGTCCTGAACGCCAGCGACCGAATCGACCTGCAGATGCGTCCACGGTTCGTGGCGCTCTTCGCCTTCCTGTTTGCCGTCGCGGTGGGCGCAATCTGGGAGATTTTCGAATTCGCGATGGACCAGTTGTTCAGCATGAACATGCAGAAAGCGATGTTCGACGACCCTTCCGGGCTGACCGACACGATGTGGGATCTCATCGTGGACACGATCGGGGCCGTATTCATCAGTCTGCTCGGATGGTGGCACATGCATCGTCGCCGGTCGTCCTTTATCGACGCGTGGATTCGGAAGTTTGTTGCGCGCAATCCTCATATGTTCAGGCACTGACGAGCCCGTCGGTCATGAGCAGCCATCGCGTCATTGAGGACGACGAATTCTGCGAGACATAGGTTGAGGCCACTCTTCTGGATTCTATTGCTCATCGCAGGCACCCGATTCTCCGCCGGACCGCCTGTCGGTCGCCACGGTCCGACGACGCGTTCTCCCCGAAGCAGCGTCGCCGGTCGGTCGGCGATCGCGCATGCCGGCCAGGGGATCGAGAATGCGGAGCCTGCCCATGCAAGTCTCGCCGAGTTCAGAATCGCGGCACGTTCGGGCGGACGGGGACCTGACGAATCCCGCGCGGCTGGCAACCGCTTTCGTGTCGGCGGACTCGACGGATCGGACCATCGATCACGAGGCAAGCGGGCGACCGGACGAGCGGGCTGCGTCTGGCATCCGTTGCTTGTCCAAGAGGTGGTCGCACGGGCGCCCCGGGGCGCCGAGGATGGTGAGTGGCAACATTCCGCTTGACGTCTTCGCAGACGCCGGTGAAGCTCAGGGAGGAGGCGCCGATGCAATCTGACAGTGCGATGACCGCTCGAGCGACCTGCGTCGCGGCCGTGCTCGTCGCGGCGGTTCCTGCTCTGCCCGTCACCGGGCAATCTGCGCCGGGACCATCCCGGTGCGGGCTTCTCTTCGGGAACCCGGAGTTTCCCGTGGGCGACTCGCCGTATTCGGTCGCCGTGGGCGATCTTGACGGCGACCTCGACCTGGACCTGGCCGTCGCGAACGAGCACGGCGACGAGGTCTCGGTGCTCCTGAACAACGGCGACGGCACGTTCGCGACAGAGGTCCGGTACGGCGCGGGCGAGTCGACGCAATCGGTCGCGATGGGCGATCTCGACGGCGACCTCGACCTGGACCTGGCCGTGGCGAACGTCGCCGGCGACAGCGTCTCGGTGCTCCTGAACAACGGCGATGGTACGTTCGTGACCGAAGTGCGTTACGGTGCTGGCGCCTCGCCTTTGACCGTCGCCATTGGCGACCTTGACGGCGACCTCGATCTGGACCTGGCCGTCGCGAACTTCGACAGCGGCGACGTCTCGGTGCTCTTGAACAACGGCGACGGGACGTTCGCGGCACATGTTCTCTACGGCGCGGGCGACGTTCCGGTCTACGTCGCCATCGGCGATCTTGACGGTGATCTCGACGCGGACCTCGCCGTGGCGAACAACGGCGGCGGCGATGTGTCGGTGCTCCTGAACAATGGCGACGGGACGTTCGCGACGGCTGTCCACTACGCCGCGGGAAGCGGCCCGCGCTCCGTCGCCATGGGCGATCTTGACGGCGACCTCGACCTGGACCTGGTCGTCGCGAACGAAGACGGCGGCGACGTCTCGGTGCTCTTGAACAACGGCGACGGCACGTTCGCGGCGGCCGTCCCCTACGACGTGGGCGACGGGCCGATTTCGGTTGCCATTGGCGATCTGGACGGCGACCTGGACCTGGACCTGGCCGTCGCGAGCTCCGTCAGCGGGAACGTCTCGGTGCTCTTGAACAACGGAGACGGCACGTTCGCGAACCATGTCCTGTACGGCGCGGGCTTCGCGCCGTTTGCCGTCGCCATTGGCGATCTGGACGGCGACCTCGACCCGGACCTGGCCGTGGCGAATATCGGCACCGACAACGTCTCAGTGCTCTTGAACAACGGCGACGGTACGTTCGCGGCGGATGTCCCCTACGGGGCGGGGGTCGGGCCGCAATCCGTCGCAATGGGCGATATCGACGGCGACCTCGATCTGGACCTGGCCGTTGCGAATATCCTCGGCGACAACGTCTCGGTGTTCCTGAACAACAGCGACGGCACCTTCGCGGCACATGTCCTCTACGACGCGGGCGTCCGACCGAGTTCAGTGGCCATGGGTGATCTCGACGGCGATCTCGACCTCGACCTGGCCGTGGCGAACGAAGACCCCGGCGTCGAGACCGGCAACGTCTCGGTGTTCTTGAACAACGGCGACGGCACGTTCGCGGCACATGTTCTTTACGACGCGGGGGGCGAGCCATGGTCTATCGCCGCTGGCGATCTTGACGGCGACCTTGACCTGGACCTGGCCGTGGCGAACTCCGCCGGCGACGACGTCTCGGTGTTCTTGAACATCGGCGACGGCACGTTCGCGGCACATGTCCTCTACCGCGTGGGCGGTGTGCCTTTATCCGTGGCCATGGGCGATCTGGACGGCGACGGCGACCTGGATCTCGCCGTGGCGAACGGAGACAGTAACGACGTTTCGGTGCTGCGGAACAACGGTGACGGCACGTTCGCGGCACATGTTCTCTACGACGCGGGTCTCGGACCCAATTATGTTGCGATGGACGATCTGGACGGCGATCTGGACCTGGATCTGGCCGTGGCGAACTCCGCCGGCGACGACGTGTCGGTGCTCTTGAACAAAGGCGACGGCACGTTCGCGAACCATGTCCTCTACGGCGCGGGCGACGAGCCGGAATCCGTGGCCATAGGCGATCTGGACGGCGACGGCGACCCCGACCTGGCCGTGGCGAATGTCCTGAGCGACAACGTCTCAGTGCTGTTGAACGACGGGGACGGCACGTTCGCGCCAATGGTCCTCTACGGCGCGGGCCGGGGGGCGTACTCCGTGGCCATGGGTGACATTGACGGTGATCGCGACCTTGACCTCGCGGTGGCGAACATCCTGAGCAATGACGTCTCCATCCTCCTCAACCTCTGCGGCGGCGTCATCCGTTTCGACCCGCCCGTGGAGACGGCGACGACGGGCGAGGCGACGATCGAGGTGGAGGGCGACTTCGATGGAGATGATCTGGTCGATGTTGCGGTCGTGATTCCCGGCGACGATCCGGAGATCGAGGGGAACGTCGAGATTCTCCGGAACCTCGGCAACGACGCTGGTCAGTGGCTCGGGTTCGACCAGACGCCCCTTGCGCTCGTCCCCGTCGGGCGGCAGCCGAGTGGGATCACGGCCGGCGACTTCGACGGCGACGGGGATCTCGATCTCGCCGTGTCGAACGCAAGCGACGACGACCTGACGGTGCTCCTCAACGACGGCACGGGGGCCGGATACGTGCGCACCGACATCCCGGTCGGCGACGAGCCGAGCGCCGTGACTTCGGCCTTCATCGACGAGGACGGCAACCTCGACCTGGCGGTGGCGAACCGTGCCGAGGAAACCGTCTACCTGCTCGCGGGCGACGGACGTGGCGGATTCCAGCTCCAGGAGACGATCGCGATGGCCCGGCGCCCCGGGACGATCGATCCCGCCGATCTCGACAACGACAAGGACCTCGATCTCGTCTTCGCGAACCGCGAGGACGGTACGATCGGGATCGCGCTGCGGGATGGCGGTGCGTTCCTTCCGCCGTTCTTCCTGGACGTCGGCGCGGAGCCGGTCGATGTCGTCCTCGCGCGATTGAACACGGACGTGCTCCCCGACATCGCGACGGCGAACTTCGGCGACGCGACGCTCTCGATCATCATCAACGGCGGGAACGGCACGTTCGCCCCCGCGTCGTCAATCGCGGTGGGCACCGAGCCGTCGTCGGTGGACGCGGCGGATCTCGATCTCGACGGCGACACGGATCTCGTCGTGGTGGCGATCGATCCGGAGATCGGGCCGTCGGTCCAGGTGCTCGAGAACCTGACGACGCTGCAGGGCACGGTGTTCGACACCCCCGACGCCTACGGCGTGGATGCCGAGCCGAACTTCGTCGTGATTGTCGACGTGAACCAGGACGTGTTCCCCGATCTCGTGACGGCGAACACCGACGACGGAAAGACCGGCGGCTCGGTGAGCGTGCTGCTCGGCGATGCCACGTCGCGTCCGATCGACGGCGACGCGAACGGCGACCGATGCGTCGACTTCCAGGATGTGCTCGTGGTGCTCGGACACTGGGGCGTGTGTCCGCCCGCGGACTGTCTCGGCGACGTCAACTTCGACGGCACGGTCGACTTCGCGGACATCCTGTTGATTCTCGGGCACTGGGCGCCGTGCCAGTGAGCGCAGGACGCGGCGGTCGTGCGATCCCTGCCAGTCAGGTCGACAATCTGCGCGTGCGGCGCAAATCGTCCTCCGCCGGCCACCGAGTCTATCTGCACGCCCGGCGACGCCGAAAGCCAACCCTGCCTTGCCTCCGTGGCACGCCGTGGTTCAATCTAAGAGCTCGATCACCATCAGGCCCGCGCGCGGCGGTGACCGGTCGCCCACGGCCATCGCGCGCCGACGAAACTGAGTTGGAACTGAACCGCGCTGCGCTATCCTCGTACGCCGGGCGCACAAACAACCCGCAGGCGCACCGACGCCCATCGACAACTCCAGCTGGCCCGTCGTCAGGCGTAGACGTCGAACGAGGCGACGACGCGCGTCGGATGGGCATTCACGTGGGTTCCGGAAGCGCTGAAGACATCGTGCCGGCCTGCTTTGGCACGTGGCCCAGCAGCGTACCGGCGGTTCACGGCCCACCGAGAATCGCGGTGAAATCACCCGCGGAATGTGCCTGTCCAGGACTGTGCTTCC
>CAZXBB010000172.1:0-6861 GCA_964638815.1 uncultured Isosphaeraceae bacterium | reverse complement strand
GATGATCATCGAGCGGTAGAACGGCAGCATCTCCGCCCCCGTCTTCTGGATCTCCTGCATCACGCGCATGTCGCCGGCGTCGTACTTGACGTACTCGGCGCCGGGTCCGCTCAGGATCATGCCGCCGGCGTTGTGATAGCTATGGTAAGCGGCGACGTTGGGGTGGGCGAGCATGAACGCGCCGACCGCGCGCGTCTCCGGCAGGCTGAACGGATACTCGCCGGCGCCGAACTGCACGTGCTCGGGCTGCCAGTCCGCCGGCCAGTTGCGGTTGGGGTCGTAGCCGCCGGGTCCGTCCTCGTTGATCTGCCCGTCGCCGTCGTTGTCGATGCCCTCCTGGCCCACGCGCGACCAGCCGCCGGGCGGCTCGTCGCGCTCGACGCGGATGAAGAAGCGGTCGTCCTTCGGGTCGCGTTTGTACCGGCCGAGCGGATCGCGCTTCCACATCGTCGTGATGTGCCCGTCGCCGTCGAGGTCGTCGGCGGGGTCCTCGTCGAACGCGCCGTCGTGGTCGTTGTCGGTCGGCAGGACGCCGCCGCGGAGGAAATGCGGCGTCGCCGGCCCCTCGAACCACACGGCGCGGCCGTCCGGGTTCTCCATCGGGAGCATGTAGAACGCGCGCTCGTCCATCAGCTTCGTGAGCTTCTCGATCTTCCCGTAGCTCTTCGTGAGATACCAGATCGAATAGAGGACGGTCTCCGCGGCCTGGATCTCGTTGCCGTGGATGTTGCCGTCGATGAACATCGCGGTCTTTTCGGTGTCGGGACCGGTGTCCGGGTTGTTGATCGTGACGAGCCACAGATCGCGTCCGGCGACCGATTTGCCGATGGATTCGAGCGTCAGCAGGTTCGGGTAGGCGTCCGCGAGCGCGTGGAGGGCTTCGGTGAGCTCGTCGTAGTCGTACCAGTGGTCGAACCGCAGATCGACCCGACTCGGGTACGGATACTGCGCAAGGGCCGGCGCGGTCGTGAGCGCGGTCGCGAGCGCCGCGGTGATCGTCCAACGGATCATCGGTCACCTCCCTCGAGACGAACGGACTGCTCGAAGGAGCCGTACTTCGCGCTGTAGACCTCGATGACGAAATCGCTGCCGTCGGGCGCCCGCACGATCCAGCGGAACTCGCTTCGCCCCCCGGACCCCGGAACGGACCAGACCTTGTTCACGCGCTGCCCCGCCACGATGTCCTCGTTCGCCGCGCTCAGCCGCACGACGTACGGACGCGCGCGGCGGTTGCGCACGGCCATGGCGGTGCCGGCGGGCAGGTAGCCGTCGTTGACGAGCGCCGTCTCGATCTCGTAGAGGCCGGGCGCGAGACGCGTCACCTCGGGTGCGCTGAGCGTCACGTTCGGCATGCGGCCGACGAGATCGAGGACGAACTCGACCTGCTTCTCCGCGATCGCGGGGACCTCGTCAGCGGGCGGATTGGTCCTGAAGTACGGCGCCCAGCCGCCGATCTCGACCGGTCCGAGCTGCGGGTGATCGAACGGCGTCCACTCGACGAAACCCTCACCGTCGCGCTGCTCGTCGCTGTAGGCGAGCCAGGCGCCTTCCTCCTTGGCCTTCGCGCCCTTCGACGGCGCGCCGTCCCCCTCACCCTGCCCCACGCGCCGGATCTTGACGCCCGACTGCCGGGCGAAGGCCTCGGCCTGCTCCGGCGTGATCTGCGTCTTCATCTCGTCCGTGACCTCCACGCCCGCGGCCTCGGCGGCTTCGAGCAGCTCGTCGAGGGTCTCCTGGCTGATGTCGCCGACACCGGAGGGCGTGAGGCCGCCGTCCTCGTCGGCTTCCGCCCCGTCGCCCGCGGCCTTCGCGTCGTCGTCGCCGTTGCCGTCGCCGGCCTTCTTCTTCGCGGGCGCGTCCTCGGGCTTCTTCGCCGGCTCCGGACGCGTCCACAGCGGCGTCGCGAACGACGGCACGCCGAACTGTGCGTAGGCCCACGCGTGAAAGGACCCGTCAATCGGGGCGCTCTGCACGTTCTTCAGTCCGGTGATCCCGACGAAACGCTCGCCGATGGTCTTGTAGAGACCGACGTCCTCGGGATCGATGTTCTTCGGCGTGCCGGGCGGCAGCGTGCCCTTGCCGTCCGGGGGCTTCGAGAGGTTGTCGTGACGCCCGTAGGTCACGACGACCGCGATGTTCTGCCGCGCGAGCACGAAGTCGATCAGCGCGCGGCTCTCGGGCTCGGAGATGGAATGGGGGCCGGCGCCGTCCGCGTGCTCCTCGTAGCCGTGCATGAAGTTCGCGTTGAGATCGACGCCGCCGATCGCGTCCTCGTTGTACGCGCCGTCGTCATCGTCGTCGATTCCCTCGACGTAGAGCACGTGGGTCGCGCGCTCGCCCTTGTCGCGGTCGGGCGCGACGTCGAGGCGGGGCTCGCCGGGGTCCGCCATCATGTCGGCCTCGTCGGGCTTCGGCACCCGCATCATGGTGATGAGCCCGTTGCCGTCGAGATCGTTCGGCGGGTCCTCGTCCTGCTCGCCGTCGCGGTCCGCGTCGTCGGGACGCAGGTTGCGCACGTGCTCGTCCCGGACCGTCGCGAAGTAGCGCTCCGCTCCGTCGGGGTTGACGCGGGGGATGACGTAGAGCGTGCGGTCCGCGAGGAACGACACCGACTCGCCGCCCTCGGCGTGGCGGGTGAGGATGGTCTCGGCCACCTCGAGCGCCACGGCGCTGCCGACGAGGCGGTCGCCGTCGAGGTTCGCGACGATGAGCAGCGCCGGCCGCGCGTCCGGATCGACGTCGCCCGGCGCCGCGAGACGCAGCGCGTGGACGACCCGACCCTCGCGGCTGGTGCCGATGGGCTCCAGTTGACAGACGCCGCGGTGCGCCGCGGCGAGCGCGCGAAGGCTCTTCGTCAGCTCGTCGTACGTGGGATAGTCGGCGGCAAGCGCCGGCGCACCGATGACGAGCGATGCGAGCGATGCGAGCGATGCGAGCGCGATGCGACGGCGTGTTTGCACCGGGATCCTCCTTGGCAACGATTCAGCGTAGCGGCGCGGGGACGAACGTCAATGGATCGACCGGTCGCGCGAATCTGGGTCGGGTCGGGTCGGGTCGGGTCGGGTCGGGTCGGCGCAGCCGTCCGGCGCCCCCGCATCGCCCGCATCGACCGCATCGCCCGCATCGACCGCATCGACCGCATCGCCCGCATCGACCGCATCGACCGACGCCTTCGCCGACGCCGCTCCCCCCCGGACCGTGAGGATCGCGGGATCGCCGCTTCTGCGACGGCCCGCGGGCGGTTATGCTGGCGGCACGGAGCACCAGTCATGCCAACGACCGACCGGACGTCACGCGCTTTCACGATCATCGAGCTCCTCGTCGTGGTGTCGATCATCGCGTTGCTTGTCGGCATCCTTCTGCCGGCGATCGGCAAGGCGCGGGACCAGTCGCAGGTCACGCTCTCGCTGGCGAACCTGCGGAACATCGGCACCGCGCACGCCAGCTACGGCGCGGCGTGGAACAACCGCCAGTACACCGCGGTCATCGACACGATCGCGTCGTACGGGAACAGCGTGAACACTGCGTTCGACAACTACGCACAGAGCCACGGCAGCGGCGGCGGCATCAACGACCCGGGCAACCACCCGCCGATCTACCTGGGCTACGGGTTCCGCTTCGAGACCGGCGAGTACCGGATGTTCGCGTACAAGTGCGACCAGGGCCGCGTGGGCAACTGCAGCCTCACGCTGCCCATCGTGTTCGAGAACCCGTCGACGACCGAGTACTTCGGCTCGTTCCGGCTTCCGAACGCGCTCAACTTCAGCCAGTACGTCAGCTCGCGATTCTACGACCCCGTCTTCTACGCGCCGAAGGACGGGATCGTCATCGACGCGGCGGACGTGTGCTTCGACAGCCCCGACCAGTACTGCCCGAACGCGCGGGTGATCTGGGGCAACGGCAACCCCGCGTGGTCGAGCTACTGCACGAGCCCCGCCGGGATGTTCAACCCGGGCGTGCTTGGCCACAACGACGAGAACGACCCGACGGCAAACGGGTTCACGGACCCGTGGAGCATGCCGGGCGGATTCCGATCGCCCTCGTTCTCGCAGTGCCTGTACCCCGCGCTCAAGACGCACGTCCTCGAGCATCACTGGCTCCAGAACGCCGGGGCGGACTGCAACCCCGGCTTCACCGACGGCACGTACTCGGGCTGCGAGCCGTACTACTTCAACCACGCGTGGGAGTCGAACCCGGCGACGCTCTTCTACGACGGGCACGTCGAGACCGTGGGCGTGCGCGGCGCCATGCGCGCCGACGGTGCGATGCGTCAGCAGACGCGCGACGAGGAGTGGGGCCTCTGGAGTCACGACACGCCGTGGGGCCTGGACGGCTACCTGAGCGCATACGGCTACGACCAGGCGCAGACGAGCTTTCACATCCTCACGACGGACGGCATTCGGGGGCGCGACGTGATCGGCCAGTAGCCGCCGGTTCCCGCCGCGTCCGGCAGGACGTGTCAATCCAGACCGGCAAGGTGCTCGATGTCGGCGATCGCGCGGACGGGATCGTGCATGTCGTCGTTGAAGTAATGGAGGATCCACGTCACGCCGCCGTCCTGGTAGAGCTCGCGAAAGAGACGCACGGCCTCGGTCCAGTAGCGCGTCTCCGCGCCGGCGTCGATCTCGGCGAGGGCGCGATCGGCGGCGTCGGCCCCAACGTCCTTCCGGTACGGCCGGATGCTCGTGAGCGCGTCGAACGAGTCGATGACGGCGAAGAGCCGTGGCCCGAGGGCGATGTCCTCGCCGGCGAGACCGTCGGGGTAGCCGCGCCCGTCCCACCGCTCGTGGTGGTGGCGGACGAGCTCGAGCAGGATCGGGTCGTCCTCGCCCATGCGCAGCAGACGCTCGTGTCCGAGCGTCGTGTGCGACTTGACGATCTCGAACTCCTCGTCGGTGAGCGGGCCCGGCTTGCGGAGGATCCGCCCCGGGATGTCCACCTTGCCGAGGTCGTGGAGCGCCGCCGCGTGCGTGATGCGGCGCAGCTCGTCGGCGGACACCCCGAGCCGCTCGGCGAGCGCCCGGGCGTAGAGCACGACGCGCCACGTGTGCGCGGCCGTGCTCGCATCCTTGAGCTCGATCGCGCGGACGAAGGCCTGGACGATGTCCGGTGTCACGCGGCTACCCGCCCGAGCAGCAGAGGCCGAAGATCTCCTCGAACGAAAGCAGTTCCACGTTCCCGTCCGCATCAACCTCAAAGACGAAGAGACGATGGCAGTCGCAGCCGTCGAAGCAGTCGCAGTACCCGTCGTCCACGTTCCACCGCCACGTGCCGCCGCCGAGGTCGGTGGGACGCCAGAAGTTCTGCCCGCCGAAGATCCCGTTCGGCTCGGCGAACTCGATCGAGTCGAGCGCGGTGTATACCTCTACGAGCGCCGGCGCGTTCAGCGGGCCGGCGAACGTCAGCACGTACCAGTCGCCGAAGAGGTGATTCTCGAGGACGAGCTGGAGACACGCGTTGAGCGCGTCGTAGTCGTCCGGCGGCACCTCCGGGAACTTCTTGACGATCAGATCCTCGGGCACCCACGCCGGCGAATGCGTCTCGCCGGCGAGCGTCGGCTCCGCCGTGCGGATGAGCCCGAGATCGCGCGCGACCCGGTCGTAGACATCGTCCGGCACGCGGAGCGGCCCGCCGGCGCCGATCATCTCGAGCCCGATCTGCTCCGCCTCGGCGTCCGCACGCAGCGGCTCGTAGTCGAAGACGCACGGCCCCCACGCGCCGAGCACGTCGAGGAGATCCTGGAAGTCCACGACGCCGTTCCCGTCCACGTCGCCGGGACAGCCCGCGCACGGACCCCAGTCGGCGAGTACGAGGAGAATGTCCTGAAAGTCGATGGCGCCGCTGCCGTCGGCGTCGGCGGGGCATTCGCAGGGACCGGCCCAGGTCGAGGTGACGCAGAACGAAACGGCGAGGACGGCGGCAATGACGCGGGATCGGGACATCGGTGGACTCCTTGGACGGATTGTAACCCACGCGGAGTGGCGCAAGGCGCGGGAACCTCCTGCCAGATTCGGGCAGAAATCGCTCATCCGGGGCCCTGCCGCTCGTCCGCCTGGCTCAAGCGTCTCGGACACGCGCGGTTCCGCCGCCCATCGTCGCAGGGACGCGCGCGTCCGGGCCAAGGGCCGCCACGGCGACGCGGCGGTCGAACGCGCGCTCACCGTACGGGCGAGACTTGCGGACGATCAGATCCGCCTCCCATCCCGTTGCCGACTCGATGATGCTGAATATCGTGCGGCCGCGAACCGCCGCGGACCGCCGCGTCCTCAAGCGGGGCCGAACAACGCGTCAACGTGCAGACTGAACCCCGGCAGCACGTCCTCCCCGTCAAGCGATTCGTCCTCCGGCAGCACGCGCGCCGCGCCGCCCGGCCGACAGACCGTCACCGTCCGCGTCTCGGGCTCGACCACCCACACGAGCCGACATCCGGCGCCGAGCCACTGCTGCACCTTGTCGAGCACCGCGCTGGCAGTGTCGTCGGGCGACACCGTCTCGACGACGAGGTCGGGAACGACCCGCACGAAGCCGCGTTTCGCTCGCGGTGGGACACGGTCCTTCGCAATGAACGCGCAGTCCGGCGCCCGCACCGTATCCGGATCCGTCTCGATCACGAATCCCGTTTCGGCGGCGTACACCACCCCGAGATTCCTCTCGCGGGCGTGCACCGCGATCCGCGCTCCGATCTCCATCGTGATGCGTCCGTGCTCGCCGCCCGCCGGCGTCACCATGACCAGCTCGCCTCGGATGAGCTCACAGCGGCCGATGTCGCCTGCATTCAGGAGCTCATCGGCGTTCGTGATGTCGGAGGTCATTGTCGGGTCCATACGTCGTGATGCCGGGACCAGCGGTGAAAGCACGGTC
>CAZXBB010000171.1:0-9640 GCA_964638815.1 uncultured Isosphaeraceae bacterium | reverse complement strand
CGGCGACGGCCGCACGCTCGAATCGGGCGAGGGCGCCCACGCGTCCATGCTCGTGTCGCCGCCGCTGCGTCTGGAGGGGTCCCGCTCGTACGCGTTCCGGCTCGACCTCGAGTTTGAGGGCGAGGGCGGCGTGACGTTCGGTCTCCAGGACTCCAGGCTCCGCACCTGGCTCCAGACGGCGAATTCGACCGGTCCCGGCCCGCGTTACTGCGAGATCAGGGCCCGTATCCGCAAGCCGGACACGTTTCGCCTCGTGCTGGCGAACTGCCGGACCACGCCGGGCCGCACCCGCATCCGCGCGCTCGATCTCGACACCGCCGTCGGCGGGTACGAGGACGAGCCCGACGCCGATCACTGGAAGAACGAGGCGCGACGCCAGTGGAACACCGATCACTGCGGTCACGACCGCGGCGAGGGCAACGAGAAGGGGACGCTCGAGTACTTCGAGGCGATCGAACGTGATCGCTACGAGTCGTATGCGCCGTGGATGCGCGACGCGATCGGGTTCCGGAACTACGGCGGCAGGAAGGTCATCGAGATCGGCGGCGGTCTCGGCACCGACCTGAGCCAGTTCGCGAAGGCCGGAGCCAGTGTGACGGACTTCGACCTCGCCGAGGGCCACCTCGCGCTCGCGAAGCGCAACTTCGAGGTGCGCGGTCTCGAGGGCGAATTCATCCTCGGCGACGGCGAGAAGATCCCGCTCCCGGACGAGTCCTTCGACGTCGTCTACAGCTTCGGCGTGATCCACCACACGCCCGACACCCAGGGCGTCGTCGATCACATGCACCGGCTGCTGAAGCCGGGCGGCGAGGCGATCGTGATGGTCTACGCGAAGCACTCGTGGAACTACTGGATCACGAACGTCTACCGGCGCTGGTGGCAGCAGGGGATGCGGAAGACCATGACGATCGACGACATCCTCTCGGCCTACACGGAGTGCTCGCCGAACGGCGCGCGTCCGCTCGTGAAGGTCTACACGGCCGCGCAGTGCCGCCGCCTCTTCGGGGCGTTCAGCAGGGTGCGCGTCCGGAAGTACCAGCTCACGCCCGCGGAGCTTCCGCGGCCGATGCTCAAGCTCGCGTCCGCTGACCGGTGGGGCCGGCTGATGGGCTGGAACCTCCTCATCAACGCCGTCAAGTGACCTTCCCGACCGTCTCGATCATCTTCGGAACGCGTCCCGAGGCCATCAAGATGGCGCCGGTCGTCGCGGCGATCCGCGCGTGCGAGTCGCTGCGATGCCACGTCTGCGTCACCGGCCAGCACCGCGAGATGCTGGACCAGGTGCTCGCCGTGTTCGACATCGTGCCGGACGTCGATCTCGGGCTGATGCGGCCGAACCAGACGCTCGCCGGGCTCACGGCGCGGGCGATCGAGGCGGTGGATGAGTACCTCGCCGATACGGGTCCCGACATCGTGCTCGTGCAGGGCGACACGACGACCGTGTTCTGCGCGGCGCTCGCGGCGTTCTACCGGTCGGTCCCGGTCGGTCACGTGGAGGCGGGCCTCAGGACCGGCAACCTGATGCACCCGTGGCCCGAGGAGGCCAACCGCGTGCTCACCTCCCGCCTCACCGATCTGCACTTCCCGCCGACGCAGGCCGCGCGGGACAACCTGCGGGCGGAGGGCGTGCCCGACGACCGCATCGTCGTGACCGGCAACACGGTGATCGACGCGCTCCTGATGACGCTCGCGCGAACGCGTGCGAAGCCGCCCGCGATCGAGGGTCTCGACGAGACGCTGCTCGGCGGCGACGAGCGCATCGTCCTCATCACCGGTCACCGCCGCGAGAACTTCGGCCGGGGCTTCGAGTCGATCTGCCGCGCGATCGCGGCGCTCGCGCGCCGCTTCGAGGACGTGCATTTCATCTACCCCGTCCACCTCAACCCCAACGTCCGTGAGCCGGTCACCCGTCTGCTCGCGGGGGGAGACGCGAACGGCCGGGTCCCCAACGTGCACCTCATCGAGCCGCTTCCGTACCTGTCGTTCGTCCGCCTGATGGACCGGTCGACGCTGATCCTCACCGACTCCGGCGGCGTCCAGGAGGAGGCCCCGAGTCTCGGCAAGCCCGTTCTGGTGATGCGCGACACGACCGAACGCCCGGAGGCGGTGGACGCGGGGACGGTGAAGCTGGTGGGGACCGACTACGACAGGATCGTCTCGGAGACGGCGACGCTGCTCACGGATGCCGACGCGTTCGAGCGCATGTCGCGGGCGCACAA
This sequence comes from uncultured Isosphaeraceae bacterium, assembly GCA_964638815.1. Classification (GTDB taxonomy): domain Bacteria; phylum Planctomycetota; class Phycisphaerae; order Phycisphaerales; family SM1A02; genus CAZXBB01. Next base: position 7,421 of record CAZXBB010000171.1, on the reverse strand, counting down.
CCCGTACGGGGACGGGCAGGCGGCGCGGCGGATCGTGGAGGCGCTGCTGCTGCGGCTGGCGACGTGAGCCGGCCGGCGTGACCCGGCCGACGTGACTCCGCCGACGTGGCCCGGCCGACGTGACCCGGCCGACGGACCCCCGGGGACCCGTGTGCGGGCGACGTCCGCCACGCCTGCGCGCTCCGACCGATCGGTCGGGAGGTGACCCCCGGCGCCGCGCGGCTGTCGCCTTCGAACGGCGCGGTCCAAAAAAGCCGACGCGACCGCCCAGGGCAGGCGGTCGCGTATCGACCGTTCACTTGTGAGCGTCCGCGGAGGTGGTGCGGAGTCGCTCGGGTAGCTCGAGTCAGCCGTTGCGACGACGGCGCCGGGCCAGGCCGGCCACGCCGAAGAGGGCCAGGGCGGCCGGGGCGGGCATCGCCGCCGAGACCAGGCTCAGATCGTCGAAGAGCACGGTGTTCATGTCGCCGGGGGCGACGTTGGCGAGCCGGATCTTCAGGTGCTGTCCGATCAGCTCGCTGCCCGACGGGACGTCGAACGACAAGGTGGCGTACTGGAAGGGGCCACCGCTGAACAGGTCGAACTCGTCGGTCGCGATGTCCAGCAGCGTGTGGATTCCGTTGTCATACGCGTAGATCGCCACCTGCCAGGCGCCGCCGCCGAACTCGCTGCGCTCGGTGATCCCGACGCTCAGCTCGTATTGCGTGTTGCCGGTGATGGTTGCGTCGGTGACCGTCGACAGAACGCCACCGCCGTTGACCGCCGCGACGTTCTCGCCATCGAGCGGCCCGCCGGGGAGGCTGTGGACACGCGGGTTGTACGCCGCGGCCCTCCCGGCATACCAGCCGGGGACGTCAAACGTCAGCGTCCCGTCGGCAAGAGCCGGGGACTCGAAGCCGGAATTCGGCACGGTGATGATCTCGGCGAAGGCGGAGCCGCCGATCGAAACGGCGGCAGCCACCGCACCAAGTGCGATGCCCCGGGGTACTGATAAGTACATCTCTTCTCTCCCGATCTTCTCTTTGGTTTCTCTCGATCTCTTCTCTACTGACCCGGCTACTGACCCGGCTACTGACCGGGTCGCTGACCCGGTCGCTGACCGGTCTCTCTTACCGGTCGTCTCTCTCGGTCTCGCGGGGCCAGGCGCGCTTCCACCCGCCGGGCCCGACGATCAGGCAAGGTTACCATCGATCGCGCGGCTTGCAAGCACAAAGAAGTGGCAAACTCGGGGCAAGATGCGGGTTTGTCGGACACGCAAGAGCCCAGCGCCGGCCCGGCCACGCGGCCCGGCCGTGAAGACGGGCAAGATGGGAAATCTGCGGCGACCCTCGCGTTCAGAAGGGCCGCGACCGCCCCGCAACGGTGATGCCGTGGACCACGAATGCGGAGCCGCGGCCCTCCGGCGAGAAGTTCGAGATCACGACGGTCAGGCTCCCGGGCCGTTGCCGCAGCGGAGCCGCGAACTCGTGCCGGCGACGCTGGGTCTCCGTAGTGACGCCGGAGACCGCGAAGATGTCGCCTTCGCCGGCGGGCAGCTCGCGGACGGCGCGGCTGTCGAGCGCCATCGCCGACAGCCCGCCCTCTTCGACCGTCGCGTCCACCTGCAGACAGAGCTCGTCGTACGCCGAGAGATCCAGCGTTCGCGGCGGCGACACCAGCGCGTAGAGCGCGGTGCTCGGCGGCGTGAGGACCCGCAGCGCCCCGTCGTCCGCGGGCGTCACCTGGGCCTGGACGCGGCGCAGCCCGGCCAGGTCCACCGACCAGAGCGGCGTGTAGCGGTGCGGCACCTCCGGCGCGAAGAAGGCATCGGCGTCGCCGGACGTCTCGTCCGCGTCGCCGCGGCCGGCCAGGACGACCTCGTGCAGGCGGAACGACGAGGCCCGCGCGTCGGGCTCGTGGTTCGAGATCACGATGCGGAACCACGCCGGCATCGCCCGGCGCGTCCAGAAGAGCTCGTGGCGGTGCCGCCCGGGCTGGCGCACGTCGGTGGAGCAGGCGAAGCTGTCGGTCTGCGCGTCGAGGATCCCGACGGAGAAGCCGCCCTCGCGCAGCGTCGCGTCGAGGGTCAGCGTGTAGGTGTCGTAGAGGCCGGGGTCGCAGCCGCGCACCCGCGTGGCGACGGCGTACGCGAACGGCTCCGACCCGGTGGTGACGTCGAGCATGCCGCCGCGCATGATCGCGCGGGCCGGCTCCTGCGGCACGAGTGATCGCGGCTCGAGCTTCCACAGCGGTTGCCCGGGGCTCGCCGCGCCGACGAGGCCGGGGGCCGGGAGCGGCGCCGCGCGCAGCGTCGCCTGGCTGGCGTCGTCGAGCCACGCGACGTCCTGCGCCGGCAACGCGCAGACCGACATGAACTGGACGCCCGCGCCCCACTTCGACATCGGCCACTGCCCGACGATGCTCGAGTCGGCGGCGTCGAGCACGACGACGCAGTTGAGGTCCCCGAGACCGCCGAAGAAGAACCGGCCGTCCGGTGTCTCGGTGTCGTGGAGCCAGCGGCTGCCGAAGTCGAAACGGCGCACGAGCCGCCGCGTGGCGGCGTCGAGCACGCAGGCGCAGCCGAGGCAACTGTCGCTGAAGAGCAGCCGCTCGTCGTCCAGTTTGCGCACGCCGTGACAGCCCCAGAAGCCGCGGACGATCTCTTCGTACGTTCCGTCCCACCCGAAACGGCCGACCGCGCCTTCGATGAGCGTCGAGACGTAGATGCCGTCCGCCGCGGGCCATGCCGAGTTGATGTGCGTGAGCTGGCGGTCGTTGTCGATGAAGTGCGAGCGCGTGTCGTCGGTTCGGGCGAGCGGGTAGTTGCGGCCGTAGATCGCCTCGGGCATGCGGAACGCCTCGACCACGCGCTCCGCCGCCGGGTCGACGATCAGCACGGCGTCCGAGCCCGACGCGGAGACCACGATCCGGCCGTCGTGAGCGAAGCACGTGTGCACGCCCGACATCCAGGGGTCGCTGATCCGCGCGACCGCCGCGCCGTCCGCGTCAAGCACTTCGATGAACTCGTGGCCGGCGAGCACGAAGCGGCCGTTCGCGAACACGGCGTGCTGCACCTTGTAGCCGGGGTCGAAGTGCCGCACCAGGCGGAGGCGGTCGGGCGCCTCCGAGTCGAAGATCCAGAACGTCGCCGAGCCGTCGTGCGGCTGGTGGCTCTCGGCGTCGGCCAGCGACTCGAACGGCGGCAGCCCGCTCAGACGATCGGGGGCCTCGTACCGGCGCTGGAGGAAGTTGAGCGAGCACCGCGACAGGTCGAAGGCCCGGTCCGTGTGCGTGATGCCGAGCAGGTGCTTCATCGACGCTATCATCGCGGGTCGGCATTCGATGAGCAATCCGGTCGCCACCATCACGACGTCGACGCTCGACCTGGGACGCGTCATCCTGCGCTACCGCAGGATCCTGTGGTCGACGATCCGCGTCGAACTGGCCAAGCGCTACGCGGGCTCGCTCTTCGGCATATTCTGGGTCGTCCTGTATCCCGCGCTCCTGCTCGCGATGTATCTCTTCGTCTACATGGTCATCTTCGGGATGCGCTTCCCGGGATACAGTCAGCTCGACTACGTGCTTTACGTCTTCACGGGGCTCGTGCCGTACCTCGGCTTCTCCGACGCGCTCTCGGCCGGGACCGTCTGCGTCAAGCAGAACATGCACCTCATCAAGAACGTGATGCTCCCGATCGAGCTGGTGCCCGCCCGCGTCGTGCTGACGAGCATGGTGGGACAGGTCGTGAGCCTCGGGATGCTGCTCGTGCTCATCGTGATCGGCGACTCGTTCTCGGATAACGTCTCGCTCTCGCCGCACGTCGCGTGGCTGCCGCTGGTGCTCCTGCTCCAGATCCTCTTCCTCATCGGTCTGACCTGGATCCTCTCGGCGCTCGCCGTGCCGCTGCCGGACGTCGGCTACGCGGTGCAGCTCCTGCTGCTCTTCCTGCTCTTCGTCTCGCCGATCGCCTACAAGCTGGACATGGTGCCCGCCCACCTCCAGCTCATCGTCTACCTCAATCCCATCTACTACATGGCGGAGATGTTCCGGAGCTGCCTGCTCTACGGCACGTTCCCGACGTGGCCGGTGGCCCTCGTCTACGTGACGATGTGCGTCGGGTCGTTCGCCCTGGGCGCGACGTTCTTCAGGAAGTTCAAGTCGTTCCTGGTGGACTATGAGTGAGGCGATCATCGAAGCCCGCGGGCTCACGAAGACCTACCGGCTCTACCGGAAGCCGCACTACCGCTTCCTCGACATGTTCGGGCTGCTCCGCGGCCCGCGCAGGTACACCGAGCTCTCGGCGCTCGACAACGTCGATCTCCGGATCTGCCGGGGCGAGAAGGTGGCGATCATCGGCCGCAACGGCGCCGGCAAGAGCACCTTCCTGAAGCTCGTCTCGGGCGTGATCGAGCCGAGCGCGGGGGAGCTCGTCGTCGCCGAGAAGGTGCACGCGCTGCTTCAGATCGGCACCGGGTTCCACCCCGAGTTCACCGGTCGCGAGAACGTCTACTCGTATCTCGCGCAGTTCGGCATCACCGGGAAAGAGGCGGATCGCAAGCTGCGGGAGATCATCGAGTTCGCGGAGCTCGAGGAGTACATCGAGCAGCCGATCAAGACGTACTCGACGGGTATGGGCGTGCGGCTGATGTTCTCGACGTCGACGGCGATTACGCCCGAGGTGCTCGTGCTCGACGAGGTGCTCGGCGTCGGCGACGCGTACTTCACGCAGAAGAGCTACGAGCGCATCCGCGAGCTCTGCGAGGGCGCCGGCACCACGCTGCTGCTCGTGACGCACGACCTCTACGCCGCGACGCGGATCTGCACTCGCTTCATCTGGATCGACCGCGGCCGCGTCCTGCTCGACAGCGACGCCGTGACGGTCGTGAACCGCTACGAGGCTTCGATCCGCGACCAGGAGGAGCAGCGGCTGCGGAAGATCGGCATGAAGGCGATCCGCGAGAACCAGCGGCGCGGCGACGGCGCGGGCGGCGCCGGGGCCGACGTTCCGGTCTACTTCGCGCAGATCCGCGCGCAGGGCACGGTGCCGCTCGACGCCGACGTGCCCGTCCGCGGCATCTCCTTCTGGAAGGGCGACGAGCGGCTCGCGAGCATCGCCCCCGGCGAGGGCGACGAGGGCGACGGCATCACGCTGTCGCTGCGTCCCCGCACCGGGAACTGGGGCGACCCCGTGGAAGTGGACGGCATTCGCGTGCGCTGTTTCGCCACGAGCGGGTCGATCTACCACCGGGCGCCGTTCGTGATCCACTCGCGCGAGTTCGACGCCGCGCTTGGCGATGCGCTCGCGGGGGCGGACGATGCGAAGCTCGCCGTCGAGCTGGAGTTCAGGGACGCCGACGTGACGCCGCTGATCGTGGACGTGTTCAATGCCGACGAGGCGCGCTGCCTCCGCGCCGATTTCGACAACGACGGCTCCGGCGAATGGGTGAAGTCGCGGATCGAGCTGGTGGCGACGAGCCGGATCGAGGCCGTCAAGCCCCGGTTCAACCGCTACGGCTCGCAGATGCTCTCGATCACCAACGTCCTCTTCCTCGACGCCGAGGAGAAGGAGCGGCTGTGCTTCGAGGTCGGCGAGCGGATGACGATCCGGCTGCGCTACCGCATCAACGACCCGACGTTCCGCGAGAAGGCCATTATCCAGGTGAACTTCCTCCAGAACGGCGTCGTCCGCAGCCACCGGTTCACGCTCGACGACGAACTGTTCGACTACGACGAGGCGGACCACGGCGTGCTCGAGATCGAGGCGGATCCGCTCCTGCTCGGGCCCGGAGAGTACCTCGTCAACGTCGCGGCCATGCGCGAGGGCGGCTACTCGCGCGACGCGGACGCGAAGTTCTTCACCGCGAACGAGAGCCTGCTCGATCACCACAGCCGCGCGTACCACCTCGTCGTGCGCCCGTCGGAGAACAGGCTGGCGAACGACGTGATGTTCCTGCATCCGGCGACGTGGCGGCGCAACGGCAGGGTGGTCTTCCGCGGCACGTACCCGCTGCCGGACCACGCGCCGGCCCCGGCCGGGGCGGGCGTTCCCGCCGGCGTCGCGCGTCTGCGGCGAGCGATGCTCGACCTCGTGCGGGCGGTCGCCGCCGCGGACGATCCGGCGCCTCCGCCCCCTCCTCCGCCCCCGGCCCACGGCCCCGGGGCGCCGGACGGTCCGGCGTCGCGCGAGGCCCAGATGCGCGAGGCCCAGATGCGCGAGGCGTTCGACGAGCTGACGATCCTGCTCGACGCCGGGGGCGCGCCGTGGACGTACGGCGTCGTGGCCGCCGACGGCGGCGCGCCGGCGCTCGCCACCGAGTCCGGGCTCGCGTTGCACGACCTCGACGGCGCGGCGGAGGGCGTGATCGGGATTGCCGGCGTGTGGGGCGCGCTGACCGAAGCCGACGACCCGAAGGGGCTGCTCGACACGGCCCGGTCGCGTCTGGCCGAGGGCGGCCTCGTCGTGGCATCGGTGCCGAACGCCGCGGCGCCCGGCGTCACGCCGCACGGCGACGCGTCGGCGCCGGCGTTCGACCGTCACACGCTCGACACGCTGCTCGCGGCGGCCGGGCTCGAGGTCGTAGACGTGTGCGCCGAGGGCGCGAACGACTACGCGGCGCTCCTGGCCTGGTTCCGCTCGACCGAGCCGCGGATGCGCGCGCTCGCGGGCTCGATCCTCGCGAGCCTGGCGGAGCCGCTGGAGATCGTCGCCCGGCTCGCCGGCATCGCGCCGCGTCTGCGTGTCGTTGCGTGCCGCGCCGGCGAGGCGTCGCGTTTCGCGTCGGCGGTGACGCGTCTCGGTGCGCGACGCCGGCAGACGGCGTACGAGGCGACGCTGTCACCGCGGCTCGAGGCCGAGATCGACGAGACGAGCGTGTACGTCGATCCCCCGAGCCTCGAGGATGCCGACGACCTCTTCCGCTGCGACCCCGCGCCGCTCGACGCCGGCGACGTCGTCCAGTCGGGCGCCATCATGCGTCTCGACGGACGCCGTATCGTCGTGCAGGGCACGGCGGACGCGCCGCACTCGTATCTGCTGCGGACTGCGTACAGGGACCTCGACGACGACTGCATCATCGTGGCCGAGGGCGTGCTGCGGTCGGGCGGGCTGACGATCGGCCTGCTGCGCGACGACCGGTGGGCGAGCCAGGTGAGCGTGACGACGAAGGGGCCGTTCCGCGTGGCGATCCAGGCGCCGTACGCGGACCGTTACGCGATCGTGGTTGCGAACTGCCTGGGCCACGGGCCGCTCGAGAACGACTTCGAGCTGGGCCGGTTCGGCGTGGCGCGCCGTGTGCGTGCGGGCGCGCGCGGTTAGCGCGGTTAGCGGGTCCCCCGGCGCCTGGGTCGCGCACACGGACGCGGTCGCGCACGCGCACACGGACGCGGTCGCGCACGCGCACACGGACGCGGTCGCGCACGCGCACACGGACGCGGTCGCGCAC
>CAZXBB010000170.1:0-11357 GCA_964638815.1 uncultured Isosphaeraceae bacterium | reverse complement strand
GGCCGATCCGGTCGAGATCGGTGAACGTGTCGAGTTTGAACAGACCAAGCCCAAGCAGGATCAGGAGCAGCGAGATGGACGTTCTTCGGGCGGCCCGGAGTCCGTCGGCGAGGCCGATCTGATCCTGCAAGAGCAGCCGCTGCTGATCGAGCAGGATCTTTGCCGTCTCAACCGGATCGTTCGGCTGGGGATAATCTGGCAGCGCGGGCACGGGTGCAGATTCTATCGACCCCTACCGATTCCGATAACCCAAAGCGCTGATCACCCTCAGTAGTAATGGCCAGATCGGTTGTGGAGCCTATCGAGGCCGCGCTTGACGCATGACACCTTCCGCTCGTGCCTCGAGCGCCGCCCGGTGGCGCATCGGTGGGCCAAAAAGTGGCGCGAACTCGCGCGAACTCGCGCCAACTCAGCGCAACTCGCGCAGTAGCCTCTGGACAATGCCGAGGCCCGCCGAATGATGCGGGTATGCACACAAAGAACATCCGAAGTGAATCGGAACGCTTGGCCCTTCGTCCCCGCGAAGCAGCCTCGCTCCTTGGAATCTCGCTACGCCACCTGGGCGCGCTCGATTCATGCGGTCGCCTCCCGCGCCCGATCCGCCTGAACCGCTCCGTGCGGTGGATCCGGGCCGAGTTGGAGGAGTGGCTCGCCGCCGGTGGGCCGCCTCGTGACGAATGGGATCGGATCAGAGCGAAGCGGGCGAACGGGCGATGACCTCGCTCATCGAGGTGGCCCGCGGCTACGCCAGTCTCGGCTTCAGCGTGATTCCCACGAGGGGCAAACACCCCGCCATCCCATCGTGGAAGCCGTACGCGACCAACCGACCGACCGACGAGATGATCGCCGAATGGTTCACTCCGGACGACGTCGACGGCATCGCGGTCATTTGCGGCCCCATCAGTGGGAACCTCGTCTGTCGTGACTTCGACGAGCCGGAGGGCTACGAGCGGTGGGCGGTCGAGTGGTCCGAGATCTCCGACCTGTATCCGGCGGTCAGAACCGGCAGAGGTGGGCACGTCTATTTCACGGCTGATCCCGAGAACATCGCTGCTCGCTGCGGGTCGCCGTGCTACAAGAAGCTGGGCGACGGTGAGCTCCGGTATAACGGCGTCTACAGCCTCCTCCCTCCATCCCTGCACCCGAACGGTCATCGCTACGAGTGGGAGGTGCCGCTGCCTCGAGGACCGATCCCCCACGGCGACCCGTTCGCAATCGGTCTCGCTCGCGGCGCGGGGGGCCGTACAGAGAGTGCAGAGATCACAGAGATGGCTTCTGCGCTCTCTGTCGTCTCTGCACGCTCTGTACGCAGCGTGGAGGAACTGATCGCGCGGACACAACCCGCGCGGGAGGGGGAACGTGAGCAGTGCCTGCTCGAGCTCGCACGTGGCCTAAAGTTCAATCTGGGCCGCGGGTCTGGTCCCCTACGGGATCTCAAGCCGGTCGTGCGTAAGTGGTTTGACCGGGCCTTGCCAATCGTCGGCACGAAGGACTTCGATACGACATGGTTCGCGTTCACGCGCGCCTTCGAAAGAGCTTGGCTCCCTCTCGGTGACATGGCCGCCGACGCGCTCGCTCTCGCGATGAAGGCCCCGAAACCCACGGCGGCACTCGCATACGACAGCAAACCGGTGCAGCGTCTGGTCGCGACATGCGCACAGATGCAATTGATCGTCGGCGATCGTGATTTCTCACTCTCGTGCGGCCAGGCGGCGACGATTCTCTACGGCGAGTGCACGAACGACGTCGAGTGGCGGAAACGTCGGAGCCGAGCGGATCGAGTTCTCAAGGGACTCGAGCGTGATGAGGTGATCATGTGCACCAAACGCGGGCGGCCGGGTCGCGCAGGGAATCCGGCCAGCCGCTACCGGTATCTGGCGGGGGACGCGTGATGCACCGGACCTCGAGGCTCGCCACCATCCGCGCCCGGGCCGCCCTGACGCCCGGATCCGGCCACACGGGCCAACACGGCGGGCCACGTGGCCAGAGTTCTCACGATCCGCCCCGGAATCCGCTTGATCTCTCGGCCCCACGGAGCGTCCATGGTGGCGCCTTGAGGGCGATCTGAATCGATGGCGAGTATCACCACACAGGACGGCGGACGACGGCTGATTCAGTTCATCGCTGCGGACAAGCGGCGACGGTCGGTCCGGCTCGGGAAGGTCTCGATGCGCCAGGCCGAGGCGGTCCGGGTGAAGGTCGAGGATCTGCTCGCCGCGACCATCACCGGGCACACGGTCGCCCGCGAGACGAGCGAATGGCTCCGTGAACTCGATGATGCGCTCCACGACCGTCTGGCGGCCGTCGGACTCGTCCAGCCGCGGCGTCGGATCGCACTCGGTCCGTTCATCGACGAGTACATCGCGGCCCGGACCGACGTGAAGGCGACCACAGCCACGGTCTATCGCCGGGCCCGTAAGCACCTGCTCCACTACTTCGGAGCCGACAAGCCGCTCGAGGACATCACACCCGGGGATGCGGAGCGATGGCGGGTGAGCCTGCTGGGTCGCGGGCTCGCCGAGAACACCGTCCGCCGCACGTGCGGGATCGCCAAGCAGCTCATGGGCAACGCGGTCCGGCACCGCCTGATCGCCGAGAATCCGTTCGCCGGCCTGACCGCCACGGTCAAGGGCAACGCGCGACGCCTCTACTTCGTCAGCGAGGGAGAGGCCGCCCGGGTGCTCGAGGCCTGCCCCGATGCCGAGTGGCGGCTGCTCTTCGCCCTCGGTCGCTACGGCGGCCTGCGTGTGCCGTCGGAGGTGCTCGGGCTTCGGTGGTCCGACATCGACTGGCAGGGCGGACGGTTCACGGTCACCAGCCCCAAGACCGCGCACTACGAAGGCAAGGAAAGCCGGGTCGTCCCCATCTTCCCCGAGCTGCGTCCGTACCTTCTCGAAGCGTTCGAACACGCGCCGGCGGGAGCGGAGTACTGCATCACAACGTATCGCGCCGCGGGCGTGAACCTGCGGACCCGACTCCTGAAGATCATCCGGAAAGCGGGTCTGAACCCGTGGCCCAAGCCCTGGCAGAATCTCCGGGCCACACGCGAGACGGAACTCGCGGACAGCTTCCCGTCGCACGTCGTGACCGCGTGGATCGGCAACAGCGTCCAGGTCGCGGTCAAGCACTATCTCCAGATCACGGATGACTACTTCGCGCGTGCGGCGGGGGACAGCGCGCTGCAGAATGCGCTGCAGCACGCGCACGCACCGGGAGGCAACGGAGCGCACGCCGTTCCGGGGCAAAACGGTAACCCCGCCACGTGCCGTTCCTTGCGCAAAGACGCAGCCCCGTGCAACGGCCACGGGGCTGCGGGGATGGGCCAGAGTGGACTCGAACCACCGACCTCACCCTTATCAGGGGTGCGCTCTAGCCAACTGAGCTACTAGCCCCTCGTGACCCGGAACTATACACGCGGCCGACGCGAGGGCCAAGGTGGCGGCCGCCCCGTTTCCTTGTGGTGCGGGCGTCTCGCCTGCACCGGGCGTTCCGGCAGTGCTCAGTGCAGGCGAGGACGCCCGCACCACAAAAAGGAAAATGCCCGCCGTCGGCCGGCGGGCGAAAGGAGGGGGAAAAGGAGTCGAGTCAGGAGTCGTCGCGGGTGCGAGCCGCCGGTCAGACCGTCCAGTTGCCGAGGACGATGAGAATGTCCGCGAAGCTCACGACGCCGTCGCCGTTGAGATCCTCGGGGCAGCCCGGGCAGTCGCCCCAGGCGCCGAGCACGGCGAGGATGTCGCCGAAGTTCACGACGCCGTCGCCGTTCGCGTCGCCGGGGACGCCGGCCGTGCACGTGCCGTTGATGAGGACCGACAGGTTGTTCGAGTCGCGGTTCGCGGTCGCGAGATCCGCGTCGCCGTCGCCGTCGAGATCCGCGATGGCGATCTCGTCGGGATTCGTGCCCGCGGCCATGAGCTGTGCAGCGCCGAACACGCCGCCGCCGGTGTTGCGGAGCAGCGAGACGTTGTTGGAGTCCTGGTTGCTCGTGGCGATGTCGATCAGCCCGTCGCAGTCGAAGTCCGCGGCGCGGATGCCGGAGGTGTTGCTCCCGCCGGTCGCGTAGTTGAAGGGGCCGTTGAAGTCGCCGACCGTGTTGAGGAAGATCGTCGCCCGCGCGATGCCGAGCGTCTGGTCGCTGGTGGCCACGGCGAGGTCGTCGTTGCCGTCGGCGTCCAGGTCGGCGCTCGTGATCCCGTCGGGACGAACCTGCCCGCCGACGGAGAGCGAGCCGGACAGCGCGAAGCTGCCGCCGCTGTTCGTGAAGAGGACGACGCGACGCCCGTCGCTATCGGTCACGGCGAGGTCGAGGTCTCCGTCGCCGTCGATGTCGATGAAGGTCGTCGCGCGGGTCTCGCCGCCGACCGCCACGCTCGTGACGGCAAAGCCGCCCGCGCCGTTGTTGATGAGCACGCTGGCCGAGTTGCTGTCGCGGTTCGCGACCGCGAGGTCCATGTCGCCGTCACCGTCGATGTCGGCGATGGAGAGGCCGCGGGGACGCTCCTGCACGGCGAAGGTGCCGGCCGACACGAAGGTCCCGGCGCCGTTGTTGGACATGATGACGACCGCGCCCTGTGGGTCGCGGAGCGCGACGGCCAGGTCCACGTCGCCGTCGGCGTCGAGACGGCCGGCGATGAGGTCCTGCGGGCTCGAGGAGTTGGGCAGGACGGACGACGGGCCGAGGCTGTACGCGCCGGTGCCGTCGTTGAGCAGCACGACGCTGCGATCGGGTTTGTCAACGGCCGTGGCGAGGTCCACGTCGCCGTCGCCGTCGAAGTCGCCGGTGGCGACGCCGCTGGGCTGGGTGCCGGTGGCGTAGTTCGTGCCGCTGAAGTTGAACTGGGCAAGCGCGTTGCCGCTCAGGACAAGCGCCGCGGCGATCGCGGTGCCGGAGAGGCAGTTGTGATTCATGGGGTTCATCGGGTTGCTCCGGTGGATGGGTTGCATTCGAGAAGTGCGGTGGACGACCGCGTCACCGGAGCAGAGGCGACGTTCGCGCGCCAGATACACCGCGCCGGCAGAATCCAACCGTCAATCGGTCACCTGTGTGCCCCGGTCCTTGGCTCGGCAAGGGCCGGGCGGTGTCCGAGACTCGACGCCGTTCGCCCCATCAGCAACCCACCCGGCCCTGTCAGAGCACAGGACCGGGGCACACCGAACTCGGAACGGGAGGGTCGAACCTCGACCGGAGATCGCCAACCATCAACCGGTCATCTGTGTGCCCCGGTCCTCGCGGGCCGGGTGGTGTCCGAAGACTCGTCGCCGTCGTTCCATCAGCAGCCCACCCGGCCCTGTCAGAGCACAGGACCGGGGCACACCGAATCGCCAGGCACCGCAAGGTGTTCGCGGCTCGTGCGCGGAACGAACGGCCGCCTAACCCCAGTTGCCGAGAAGCACGAGCAGGTCCGCGAACGCAACGACGCCGTCGCCGTCGAGGTCCGCCGACGAGTGCACGAGCCCCCAGTCGCCGAGGAGAATGAGGATGTCGGCGAACTGCACCGCACCGTTGCCGTCGAGATCGCCGAGCGGCGGCGCGACGGGCCCCAGGGCGGTGGCGGCGGCGATGTCGAGGCGGCCGACGCCGAGCTCCTCGTCCCCGGCGTACTGCGGGTTCATCGCGTAGATGTCGGCGGCGCTGACCGCGAGCACGCCAAGAACGTTCTCGTAGGTCGTGAGGTCCGCCGGCCACTCGGGGTGCTGCGCGCGGACGAGCGCGGCGGCGCCGGTCACGAACGCGGTCGAGAAGCTCGTGCCCTCCCACGCGCCGTACTCCGACTGCGGCAGGATGCCGACGATGGCATTCTCGGGGTCGAGCGGTCCGTCGACGGTGTCGCCGGGCGCGCTCAGGAAGAGCCGGCGGCTGTAGTTGCTGAAGTCGGCCTTGACGTCGTCCGGGTCCGTCGCGGCGACGCCGATCGCGCCGATGATGTTCACGGGCGGGATCACGGCATCGCCCGGCTCGATGTCGTCCATCGCCGGGAACTCGCGCGGCTCGCTGCGGCTGCAATTGCCGGCGGACGAGACGATCACGATGCCTTTGAGCGCTGCGTCCGAGATCGCCTGCTTGACGGAGACCGTGTCGTACGTCGAGCCGAGGCTGAGATTGATCACCTCGACGCCACGGTCGATGGCGTGATAGATGCCGCGCGTCAGGATCCACTCGTCGCCGTTGCCGTCGCCGTCGAGGACGCGCACCGGGAGTATGCGGGCGTCTGGGGCCACCAGCGTGACGAGGCCCGCGACGAACGTGCCGTGTCCGGTCAATTCGTCCACGTCCCCGTCGCCGTCAGTGTCCATGCCGTCGCCGACGTCGGCGGTGTCGTCGGTGCCGTCGATGAAGTTGAAGCCTCCGCCGACGATGCGTCCGGCGAGCGCGGGGTGTGTGTCGTCCACGCCCGTGTCGAGCACGGCGACCACCACGCCGCCGCCCGTGGTCACGCCCTGCGCGACGGGCACGCCCAGCAGCGGGATCGAGTACTGGTTCTCGATGTCGTTATGACCCAGACCGGAGACCCAGACGCTCCCCGTCTTGCCCTCGGGTCCCTCGTTGACGTACAGGAAGTCGCCCGCGACGTTCGACCCCGTGTGGACGAGGAAGTCGAGGTAGTTGGCGTGGAGGTCGTTCTCGAGCTGGTCGATGAACGCCTCGGTGTAGCCGTCCGGCAGGTCGAGCCCGAGCAGGTGCATGCGCCGGCCCGGCACCTGGTCGAGCGCCGTCACCCCGACCGTCGGGTGGTCGGCCTCGAACGCGGCGATGAACTCGTTCACGTCCGCGCCTTCCGCGATGTGCACGATGATGCGTTCGGGGATGCGGCCGTCGTCGCAGGCTGGGCCGGCGAAGCCGGATCGCGCGCTCAACGCGCACGTGAGGAAGCAGACGAGGATGTGGCCGATACGCATGTTCATGGCTTTCCCACCAGAGTAAAGGGGGCCCAGTGGGCGGGGTGCGGCCGCTCGGCGAGCATCTGGAGCCGCGCGTGATGCACGATCGAGCGGAGGTCGCGGGTCGCGCCGTTCGCGGCCGCCCAACCCTCGTACAGTAGGCCCATGAAAGAGGATGCACTCTCGTCGTCGACACGCCAGAGGCTGACAAGAAGAGCACGGGCTCCGGCGACGAAGAAGCTCTGCTGAAGCCCGATAAGCTCGTCGCCCGCGTGTACGCGGCTCATTCCCGTCTCGCAGCCGCTGAGCGTCACGAGGTCGGCGCACAGTGGGAGATCGCGGATCTCGCGCAGCGTCAGCCACCGGTCGGCGAGCTGGAGCCCGCTCCCGAACGGGTTGTCCGGGAGATAACGGCCGTGCGTGGCGACGTGGATCACCGACGCGTCGGCGACGCGATCCGCCAGGCCGCGAACGGTGGCCTCCGCGCCCGTCAGGACCCGATCGGCGCGACAGGAAAGCAGGGCGCCGGCCCGCCGGGCTTCCGCCTCCATGCCCGGGGCGATGTCGTCGGCGACGCCCACGACGAGCGGGATCGCGGCGCCGCCCGCCGACGGGCCGAGCCCGCGCAAGTGCGCGGCGAGCCCCGCGCTCGGGGCGGTCACGACCTCGTGCGTCTGGGCCAGGTAGCGTGTTCCGTCCCACAGCGCGTGGAACGGCACGAGGTGGAGCGGACCGTGCGGAACGATCGTCAGACGCGCGCCTTCCGCGATGTGCGGCCGCAGCGGCGCGAGCAGCCGGGTATCCAGTTCGTGAAGATCGCGGCGCACCTCGCCGAGGCGGCGGTCGGCGAAACGCGCTCCGCCAGCGCCCGGTCGCAGCACGCGATCGACCTGGAAGCGGACGCGCTCGATCGCATCGGTGATCTCGTCCATGGACGCGAGACGGGGCACGACGGTCGTGTCGTCGGGCCCGATGACGAACGCGAGAATGCCGTCCCTGTTCGCGAAGTACTCGACGAGCACCTCGTCCGCCGCGAGTCGTTCGCGGACGCCTGCCACGTCGATCGGCGGCGCGTAGAGCCAGGCGCGATCATGCGACGCCGCGAGCCGGCTCTCGAGCGCCGCGAGTGCGCGTTCGCGCGTGTGCACGGCCTCGCGCCACGCGGCGTCGCCGACCTCGTTGCGTTCGTCGTCGGCGAGGCGGCTGTAGAGCGCGTTGAGCTCCGACTCGACGCGGACCACGTCTTCGCGCAGCGCCGCCCCGGTGGCGTCATGGTCGTCGCGCTCTTCAGGCGACGGATCGCGAGTGCCGCGGACGATCTCCAGCAGCGATCGGCTCTTGGCCTGCTCCGCGACCGCGAACGCTTCGTCGGCGCGGACGTGCCCGTCGGTGAGGAGGGCGGTGACGAGCGCCTCGTAGACCGCGGCCCGGTCGCCGAGCAGGGCCGTGCGGAAGCGTTCCGCCTGGAGCGAGCCGCGCAGACGCTCGACGTGGCCGACGGCCTGGGTGAGATCCTCGACGGCTTCGTCGGGACGCCCGTCTTGCAGGAGCAGCCGGCCGCGCGTGTGCAGGATGTCCGCGAGGAGCGGTGCGAGGTCGAGACGCCGCGCGGCTGCGATGGCCGCGGCGAGATCCGCCTCGGCCGCCGGCATGTCGCCCGCGTCCGCCGCGCACCGCGCCATGACGTGGCGGGCCGCGGCCGCGTCGGCGGGTCGCTCGTCCAGTGCGGCGAGCGCGCGGGCGGCCATGCGAGCGGCTTCCGCCCTGCGTCCGCGCTCGAGCGCCAGCTCGGCGCGCACGAGATCGACGCGGGCGCGTGCCGTGGCGTGGCCCAGCTCGTCGAAGGCGGCTGCCGCGGCCGCGAGCGCCGTTTCGGCTTCGGTCGCGCGGCCGAGACGCAGGAGCACGCGTCCCATGCCGCTGCGCGCGCGGGCCGCCTCCAGCGGCAGGCCGCATTGCTCGAGCTCGGACAACGCCGTGCTGTACTCGTCGAGCGCCTCCGCGGGCAGACCCAGAAGCGCCTTCGCCTCGGCCTGCTCGGCCAGGAGCCTCGCGAGGTGCGTCGGCGACCCGCTCGCCTCGAGTCGGCGCCGCGCGCCCTCGAAGAAGTAGAGCGAGCGGGAAAGGTGGCCCTCGCGCGCGGCGAGATCGGCGAGATTGCCCTCGGCGATGGCCGCCGGCAGCGTCGCCCCGGCCTGCTCGAATGCCGCGAGCGCTTCGCGAAACGACGCGCCGGCCTTGTCGCACTCGTAGACGGCGAGCAGCGCTTCGCCGCGGGCGTTCTCGAGGCCGCCGATCATCATGGGATCGACGAGATGCGGCCGCGCGCGGGCGAAGCACGCGAGCGCCGCGGACGGGCGGTCGCGACGCTGGTGGATGATCCCGAGGTTGATGTCGGCGCGGGCCGCGAACTCCGCCTCGTCGGCGGAGAGGAACTCCTCGCGGGCGCGGTGACCGACGGCCACCGCCTCGTCGAGACGCCCCAGCTCGCCGAGGGCGTGCATCGACGCCAGCCGCGCGCGGCCCGCCTCGACGGCGTGCCCGTTGGTCGTGGCGATGTGCACCGCCTCGTGGCACGCCGCGAGAGCGTCCTCGAAGCGCCCGACGTACGCGAGAGCGCGCGCCCGCGCGTGGCGGGCCCGGGCCCGGGCGAGATCGACGCCGGCGCGATCGGCGAGCGCAACAAGCAGATCGCTGGTCGCGAGCACCCGCGCGGATTCCGTGTGCATGATCGCCATGGCGCGGTCCGCGAGGGCGAGCAGCACCGCCTCGGCCGATCCCGCGCGGCGCACGCGCGCAAGCTGGGCCTCGGGGTCGAGGCGTTCGAGCTCCGCGAGAAGCGTGTCGGGCTGGAGCGCCGGCTCCGTCATCCGATCCGCACATCGTTGAGGACGATCGTGTCGTCGCCGATCGCGATGCGCAGGTCGTACGTGCCGATCGGCAGGTCCAGGCGGAACAGCGCGCGATCGTCGGACCGGACCTCGGCCACCACGTCGGCGCCGGCGCCGACGACCGTGACGGCGACCGTGCCGATCGCGTCCTCCGCGAGCACCTGGCCGACGACCCGCCAGGTCGCGTCGGACCGGCCGGAGACTCCGGCCGTGCGCGGCTCCGCCCGCAGGTCGATCTCCACGTCGCCCGCCTCGAACGCGAGCTGGACGAGGTCGGCGGTGGCTCGCGTGGGGGCGGGGTGGAGCCGGCTGTCATAGACGAGATGAGCGAGGACGTCCCGCACCTGCTCCGCCAGCCCGCGGCGGGCGGGGGTTTCGGCCCGGAAGATCGCCTTCGCCCGCGCGACCAGGTCCGCGGGGGCGGCGATCGTGTCGTCCCCGCCGGCCGCGTCGGCCGTGAAGCGGTAGAGCTCCACGGTGCGGGCGGCGTCGGGGTTCGTCGCGAGGTGGGCGGCCACTTCGTCGGCCTCGGAGCCCTGGAGATCGCCGGCGGCGAAGGCGATCAGTCGTTCATGGGTGATGCGTGTCATGGCGGTTGGCTCCGTTCCGTGGCCTTCGCGAGAGCAGAGATCGCAGGGGCGTCCCAGATACGCGCAAAATCGGGGAATCCGCCCCCCCGCCCGCCCCGCGAATCCCCGCTGACGGGCCCTACGGCGGGGGGAGCGTCAGCCCGAGGACACGTCGGCGGGCGTCTCGAGGCCCATCTCGCGCAGGATCTTCTCTAGCTTCTCGAAGCACCGTGCCCGGGTCGGACCGACGCTGCCGACCTTCATGTCGAGCTGCTCGGCGATCACCTCGTACTTCACGTCCGACCCCGCCAGGAACAGCGCCCGCAGGAGTTCCTCGCAGCGTCCGCCGAGCCGCTCGAGCCCCAGCCGTACGAGATGCTGCTGCTCCCAGCGCGCCGCGGCGTCGGCATCGGGGGCGCCCACGTCTTCGATCATCTCGTCGAGGTGTGGAGCGCGGCCCGACCGCTTCCCGATACGCCAGCACTCGCGGTGCGTGGTCGTGATGAGCCACGACGACACCCGCGTGTGATCCTTGAGGCGTGCGAGATTGCGGAAGAGCAGGAGGAACACCGACTGGAAGACGTCCCCCCCGTCGGCGTCGTCCAGCCCGTAGCGGCGGGTGATGGAGTAGACGAGCCGCTCGTAACGCTCCACCAGCTCGGTCCAGGCGCGCTCATCGCCGTCGAGACATGCCGAGACGAGGCGGGGATCGCTCTGGTGCATTCGGGGGATCCGGGGCGGAGGCGAGACCCGATTATTCCGGTCCGGGGCGGGATGTCGAGGGCAAGCCTCAGATCCGCGCCTCCCGACCCCACCGGGGAACAGGGGCCGCACCTTCGTTTGTCGTTAGCGCGAGGTCCGGGGGGAAGGGGCCGCACCTTCGTTTGTCGTTAGCGGGGAACAGGGGCCGCACCTTCGTTTGTCGTTAGGGCACAGCAGGGGAACGGGCCGCACCTTCGTTTGTCGTTAGCGGGCCAGCCCAAAGGAGCCGGGGGCAATTCAGGCAGCCTAACGACTAACG
>CAZXBB010000169.1:0-3885 GCA_964638815.1 uncultured Isosphaeraceae bacterium | reverse complement strand
TACGACGTGTTCCTCTCGAAGGAGGGCGAGGTCGGGCGAACGGTCGCGACGGACCTGACGGCGACCTCGTTCACCCCGCAGAACCTGGAGCTCGGCAAGACCTACTTCTGGCGCATCCGCGCGAAAGGTGATCCGTTCTGCGAGCCGCAGCACGAGAGCCTGTCTCCAATCCGGGCCTTCGTCACCATCCCGCCGTGCGAGCCGCCTCCGGCCGCCGTGCTCGTCGCGCCCACCGACGGCGCCGTCATCGAGGACTTCTCGACCACGCTCGCCTGGAGCGCCGTCCCCCGCACGGCGAGCTACGACGTCTACCTCGGAACGACGCTCCCGCCGCCGCTTCTCTTCCGCAATGTCAGGCAGACGACCTTTACGACGCCGCGGCTCGCGACCGGCACGACCTACTACTGGTCGATCGTCGCGCGCGCCTCGTGCGACACGAACCTCACGACGCAGTCCGTGATCCGCTCGTTCTTCCTCGCGGGCCCCTGCCATCCGGCCGGCCCGTTCGAGCTGAAGACGCCCGCGAACGACGCCTTCAACGTCCCGACGACGACCACGCTCTCCTGGTCTTCCTCCGCGAACGCCACGAGCTACGACCTCTTCCTCGGCACCACGAACCCGCCCGCGATCTTCCTGCCCGCGATGCGCGAGACCTCGGTCCGCCTCTCGGGCCTCGACCCGAACCGGACCTGGTTCTGGCGCGTGAAGGCGACGATCGCCTGCGACGACACGAAGAGCCTGACGCTCGCGGTGCAGCGGTTCACGACCGAGGATACGTGCGAGAAGCCCGGGGGGACGACGATCACGTTCACGCCGCCGGGAGCGGTGGGCGTGGGCCAGACCTACGCGATCGCGTGGCGCGACGCACCCGGGCTCGATGCGGGCGGGACCTACGTCGTCGAGCGTTCGCTCGCCGCGACGTTCGCGACGATCCTCGACTCGCAGGAGACGACCTCCACGGCCGCGACCTTCATCGCCGAGAGCCCCGGGACGCACTACCACCGCGTGCGCCCCGTGACGCGCTGCAACCGCGCCGTCGTGGGGCCCGACTCGTCGCCGGCCGTGGTGAGCGTCGTCGAGGGAACGCCAGACATCATCTTCACCGTCGAGCCCGAGGCGGTCATCAGCCGGATCGGGCGAAACCTCGAGGACCTGAAGGCGGTCTTCGCGATCGAGAACATCAGCAACCGACCCGTGCCGGTGGTCCTCGGGCGCGCCGAGGTCGAGTCGGTGCCGTTCTTCTCGATCATCGATCCCCTGGGCGGAGACTCAGTGTTCGTGACGCTCGAGCCGCGACAGCCGAAGCGTTTCGAGCTGCGGTTCTCCGGCCCACGGAACGACCTCGCGGGTGCCTATCAGGGGCTCATCGTCGCGACGGCAGCAGGATCGCCGATCATCCCGTACGCCTTCGTGAACCTGAAAGTGGGCGACCAGGCGGCGGCCGCGCCGGAGTTCCGCGTGTCAGGCACGCCGGGCGAGTACGCGTTCTTCCCCGGGCTCGACGGAGGCGACGCCGAGCGCCCGCCGATCACGGTCGAGATCCGCAACCCCGGCACCTCGCCGATGGAGCTCGGCGCGGAGGTGGGCCCCGAGGTCTGGCTGGAACCGGAGCCGGGATGGAACGCGACGCCGATCCCGGCAGGCGGCGTGCGGAGCGTCGCGCTCCGGACGAAGCGCAACCGCGCGCTGAACGGCTCGGCGCTGCCGCGCTACACCTGGTTCGGCGTGCGGACACGCACCGGCGAGTCGGCGCGCCTTCTCGTTCAGGACAACCCGGCCCCCGCGGTGAGCGCGGCCCGTTCTGCGGCGCTCGACCCGAACGTGCGGACATTCATCGTCCCCGAAGTCGTGAGCGAGACGTCGCTGTCAGGCCTGACGCTCGTCTCGCGCGTCCGCCTCACGAACCTGGGGAGCGAAGCGACGCAGGCGGAGATCGTCTACACGCCGGCCGGCGCGGACGGGTTCGACGCCGCCGCGAAGCGCGCGACGATCGTCGTGCCGCCGAACGACGTCGCAACGCTGACTGATCCCCTGGCGCAGGTGCTCGGCGCGAGCCGCCCCGCGCGGGGGCAGCTCGAGGTGCGCGTTGCGGGCGGCGAGATCGGCCAGCTGCGCGTGGAGTCGTCCATCGTCGCGAGTGATCGCGCCGATGCGTCGTTCGTGCGGATGCCGACCGTGAGGCGCGGAGACGGCGCGCGCGTCGGACTGCCGCACCAGATCGCGGGGATCTCCGCGGGCCCGTCGTCGTCGACCTCCCTGGTTCTGGCGGAGACGAGCGGCCTCGGACCGGCGAGCGTGTCACTCGAGCTTCACGATTCGTCAGGCACCCTCGTCGGAACCACCACGCGGACGGTTCCGCGGTACGGTTACGCGCGGATCGACGGCCTCGTCGGGGCCCTCGGTGGAGGCTCGACGCTCGCCGCCGGACGCCTCACGATCACGGTGACCGAAGGGGGCGGTGCGATCGCGGCCGTGGCGAGGATCGGCGACGCGAGCGGAGACCATGCCACCGTGCTGCAGTCGACCCCCGTGACGGGAAGCGTCGACGCGAAGATGATGCGGAGCCTCGTGCCACGCCGGAGCCCGCGCAACGGCGTGACGGCGTCCCTCGTCGCGCCCTACGTGCTGAGCGGGCCGATCGACGTGTCAGGCGGCCCGGAGATCGCGACGCTGATGGGGTTCGTCGCGCCGTTCGGGATTCCGATCGAGTTCCATGTGATCTTCACGGGCGCGTCGGGCACGCCGCTGCAGCGAACGGTGAACGTGCTCGGCGGGAGAATCGTGGAGTTCAAGGATGTGTTGAAAGAGCTGTTCAATCTGACCGGGCGACAGACGGGGTCGATCCTGATCGAGACCGATCCGCGGGGGCAGGTCTACGCGCGGCTCGTCGCGGGAAGCGCGCCGGCGAGCGCGCTTTCGTTGGCGGCGCCCGTTTCGGAGATCGTGACGCGGCTCGAGACGGCGCGGCCGCTCGCGCTCGACGGGCTCGAGCAGTCCGTCGACCCCTCGCGCGGCGCGCGATGGAACGTCTACCTGCAGGAGATCGCCGGCGAGGCCGGTACGGTGACCGTGCGTCTCTACGAGGCAGGCAACCGGACGCACGCGATCGCCGAGAAACAGTTCGCGCTGGCCGCGAACGGCCGGCTGACGCTGGAGACGGTGTTCGACGCGATGGAACTGAACACGGAGACGCGGCGGAAGAACCGCACGAACGTGCTGTGCGTGGTGACGCCGCGCTCGGGGCGCGCGCTGTTCACCGCAGTGGCCGTAGAGATCGACAACCGGACGGGAGTCCCGACCAGCCATCCGCTGCAGCCGGCCAGCGGCGTCTCGCCGACCGGCGATTCGCCGTCGCTGGTTCAGATCCTTTCGACCGGATCGCCCACGAGGAACCGGCCCGTCAGACGGTAGATGCTGCCTGACGGCCCCATTCGTCAGATGATGGCGAGGCCTTTTCTGGTGGCGCCGCGAATCGCAGAGGGGCGAGCAGCGCTCGCAACTACGAGCCCTCCTCGTGCAGCTTGTCGATGATCTCGTTGCTGACGAGTCCACCCCGGCTCGGGAAGGGCTCGAATCCAAGGATCTCCTCGGACGGTCCCTTCGCCGGTGGAGGGGGTGGAGTGGTCAGCGCCCGTCGCGCCAGCTCTGAGAGCACTTCACCGACGGTTTTCTTCTCGCGCTTTGCGAGGTGCTTCGCCGCCTGAAGAACATCGTCCGCGATGTCGAGTGTGGTTCTCATACATTTGATGCTAATGCATCAGAGAGCAAATCAAGGGGCGCAAAGAACGAGCGTCGGGCAGCCGAGGCGGATTGAAGCGCAGAAGGCTCGTTGCCGGGTCGAAGGACCTCTCTCACACGCTTCCGCGCCGCACGACCCACTCGGTG
>CAZXBB010000168.1:0-14370 GCA_964638815.1 uncultured Isosphaeraceae bacterium | reverse complement strand
GTTGCCCGAGTGCGATGCTTTTCGTCGTGGCAAGGAGCCGAACCGACGCCGTATTTGACGATACAGCGAGGTTTGGCGACGCCGTCCACGGCGGAAATGATCGTGCTCCGGCGGCGTTCCAGTTCTTCAACGGGCTGCTAGAGCTAGACCGCACCCACCGGAGCCGACTCCGCGACCTCCGCCGCCTCCAGCACGTCGCGACCGGCGCTTCCGCCGCCGCGCTGCGTGCCCCTCGCGACCACCATCGGCGCCGCGACGGCCACCGAGCTGTATGTGCCGACGATGAGGCCGGCCAGCAGGCAGAACGCGAAGGGCCGGATGCCGCTGCCGCCCTCGAGATACATGATGAGGATGGCCACCAGCGTGGTGGCCGACGTGAGCAGCGTCCGACTGACGGTCTGGTTGATGGACTTGTCCACGATCGCCGCCGTGGCGAGCGGCAGCTTGCCGCGATTCTCTCGCACGCGGTCGAGGATGACGATCGTGTCGTTGAGCGAGTAGCCGATGATCGTCAGGAGCGCCGCGACGATCCCGAGGTCGATCTGGAACGGCTCCAGGAGCAGGGCCGTGCCGATCGCAGTGTTGCCGATGAGGCCGGTCAGCGCGAGCAGGCCGAGCGCGATCGTCACGTCGTGCAGGAGGGCCACGACCGCGGCGAGCGAGTATCGCAGCGAGCCGAAACGCACCCAGATGTAGACGAGGATGCCCAGGAGCGACAGCACGACGGCGACGATCGCCTGCGCGGAGAGCGTGTCGGCCACCGCGGACGAGAACGTGCTCATCTGCTCGAAGCTCGTGCGCTTCTGGAGGGCGGTCGAGACCAGCCTCCACTCCGGCTCCGCGACGCCCGTGTACCACGGCTCCGTATCCGTCATGCGGACGTAGCTGAGGAACGGGTCGTGGACGAGGACTACGGCGTCCGTGTAGCCGCGGCGGGGATCGGCCGGATCGGCGGGCGTGAGCCCGTGCACCTCGACGCTTCGGGCGGAGTAGCGCACGAAGTCCGGCTGGTTGCGCAACCGGTCGATGCGACGGGCGATGTCGCGTTCGGTCAGCGGCGGATCGATGTCCTCGAGCACGATCGCGGCGCCGCCGACGAAGCCGGAAACCCGTTGCGTCGCGTCGGGCCGCCGGATGTTCTGCCCGAGCTCGTCCTTCGTGATCGGGAAGACGTACGAGTCGGACTCGTCGGACCCCGCACCGGCGAACGTCACGGGCAGCGTGACGTCGAGCTGTCGGCCGAACTCGTCGCTGATCGCGTCAACGATGGTCTCGGTGATCGTCTGCTCATCGTCCATGCCCTTCGGGCTGGAGACCTTGACCTGGAAGGACTCCGCGATGATGTTGCCGTCCGCGTCCGTCGAGGTCTCGCCCGCGGTCAGCACCGCGGCATTCTCGAGCTCGCGCAGGACGCGCGTGCTGTTGTCGGTGGCGCCGCTCTCCCGAGCGGCGACGCCGAGGGCGTGGATCCGATCCTCGACGGCGTCGGGCGCACCGCTGTGCCGGAGACTGACCCGCACCGGCTCGAGCTTCGCGTCGGTGAGATACGAATCGGGCTCGCCGTCCTGGTCCTCGTCCACCGGCGCGGTTCGCATCGTCATCGCGACGCCGCCGCGGAACTCGGTGGACAGCATATCCTCGCCGCGCCGCGCCACGAGGATCACCGAGGCGATGACGGCTACGAGGCTGACGGCCAGGAAGATGTGTCGCAGCGACACCCACGGGATGTTCGGCTCGAGCGCGCGGTGGATCGACGGGAACACCGTCGGCAGCATCGGGAGCTTGCGGATCTTGAAGAAGTCCGTGTAGAAGAAGTAGATCTGCCGCGTGACGAAGAGTGCCGTGAACAGCGTGGCGCAGATGCCGATCGTGAGCGTGAGGGCGAAGCCCTTGACCTCGGTGGTCGCCGTGCGAAACAGCACGAGACAGACGATGAGGTTCGTGATGTTGGCGTCGAGGATCGTGCTCAGCGCCTTCCCGTAGCCCTGGCGCACCGCCCCGCGCAGGTCCAGCTCGCCGGCGAAGAGCTCCTCCCGGATGCGCTCGTAAATGAGCACGTTCGCGTCCACGGCCATGCCCATCGTGAGCACGATGCCCGCGAGACCGGGCAGCGTGAACGTGCCGTCGATGCCCATCATCACGCCGAAGATGATGATGCCGTTGGCGATGAGGGCGATGACGGCGACCAGCCCGGCGAAGAAATAGTAGACCAGCATGAACACCGCGACGGCGCTCAGCGCGATGATGAACGCGCCGCGGCCGCGCTTCAGGTTGTCCTCGCCGATCGAGGGGCCGAGCGTGTTCATCGCGATCGGATCGGGCGACAGTCGCGCCTGGAGCGAGCCCGCCGCGAGCACGCGGATGAGATAGGCGACCTCCGCCTGCGAGTAATTGCCCGTGATCTGCCCGGACGCGGAGATCTGGCTCTGGATCGTCGGGGCCGAGTAGATCTGCCCGTCGAGGACGATCGCCATCGGCTCGCCGATGTGCGCGCCGGTGAGGCGACCCATGAGGCCGGCGCCGGACGCGTCGAGGTTGAACGACACTGCCGGCCGCCCGAGCTCGTCCGGGCTCTCGAAGGTGTTCGTGATCGACCACTCGCGGTCGCCGCCGTGCGTGATGCTCTTGGGCCGGGTCGTGTAGAGCAGCAGGAAGTGCTGGCCTTCGTACACGCCGGCGACGAGATCGCGGCTCTGCGCGAAATAGGTGACGGGATCCGCCTCGAGGCTCACGAGCTGCTGCGGGGTCTGGTACCACTGCTT
Organism: uncultured Isosphaeraceae bacterium; assembly: GCA_964638815.1. Lineage (GTDB taxonomy): Bacteria > Planctomycetota > Phycisphaerae > Phycisphaerales > SM1A02 > CAZXBB01. The sequence continues at coordinate 11,608 of CAZXBB010000168.1, read as the reverse complement.
GAGCTCGTTGATCGGGAACCATCGCGCGTTCGGCGAGGACGTGTTCTGCGGCCCGACCTCCCGGAGCTGCTCACGCAGATCGTTGATCTCCACGCCGATCGGCGAGGAGTTGCGCACCGCGATGCGGAACTCGAGCACGCCCGCCCCGCGGAGCAGGCGGATGAGGTCCTCGGGGTCGTCGAAGCCTTTGCGGTTCCTCTGGTACTCGTCGTACGCCGCGACCGTCTCGTCGAGCTTCGCCGCGAGGTGCGTGTACTCGCTCTTGATCCGGTCCAGCGCCGTCTCTCGCGGGCCCGGACCCTTGACCGCGGTGCCCTGCGCGTCGAGCTGCGTGGTGCCGTCGGGGTTCTTGACGTCCTGCGGCTCCGTCGGCAGACCCAGCACGCGTCGCACGCGGGCCTCGCCGAGGCTGAGCCCCAGGACTTCCGCGTAGAGGTCGTCGAAGGCGATCTCGGCCTCGGCCACGGCGAACTGGAGCGGCCGGATCTCCGACGCGTCGGCGTCCGCCGCCACGGCCGCCTCGTAGGCGGCGCGGGCGTCGCGGCGCGCGTCGTACGCTTCCTGGAGCCCCGCCACCTTTCGCCCGCGCTCGCTCGCCTGATCGCCGCCGATCTCCGCCACGGCCGCGCCGCGCTTGAGCGCCTCGTCCACCTCGACGGAACGGATCTCGGAGAGCTTCAGCAGCGCGGCGAGTTCGTCCTGGTAGGTCTTCGCCAGCGCGCGGACCTTCTCGTCCGGGAGCGGCATCACGACCTCGATCCGGTCGCGTCCGAGCGGCTGCATCGAGATGTCGAGCACGCCGGTCGGGTTGACCCGGTCCTTGAGGACCGTGATGGTCTGGGTGAGGACGCTCTGCGGATCGCGCGCGCTGTCCTCCGGGATCGAGACCTTGTACACGAGGCTGACGCCGCCGCGGAGATCCTTCCCGAGCGAGAGATCCTTGTACCCGATCGAGAGCCCGCACAACGCGAGCACCACGGCGATCAGGAGGAGTTTCGGCACCATGTTCTGCATCGCGTATGCCCCGGTCAGCCCGCGTTCGGGCTGCCGCCGCCTCCGTCGGTCGTGAGAATCTGCTGAATCGCCGATCGTGCGAACGTGATCCGCGTGTTCGCGGACTCATCCACCTTCAGGACGACGAAATCGGGCTTGAGCTCGACGATCGAGCCGATCACGCCCCCTACGGTCTGCACCCTGTCGTGCTTCTTCACGGCGTTGATCATCGCCTCGCGTTTCTTCCGCTCGCGACGCGGGCCGATCGAGGAGACGACGAGCATGACGACCATCAGCGCGACCATGAGGAGGAGAAGCTGGCTGCCGCCGCCGAAGAGGCCGCCCTGCGGCGGCATGCCTCCGCCGCCGGTGGTCGTTCCCCCCGAGGGCGCCTGCGGCGCGGCGTCGAACGTCAGCGGCGCCTCTCCCTGGTTCTGCGCGAGCGTCAACTGGATTACATCGAGGTCGAACATCTATGGCCCATCCACATCGGGATCGTGATCGGGATCGTGATCGGGGTCGCGATCGGGGTCGCGCGGCCGTGGCGGTGAAGATCGATCCGGGTCCGGGAGGTCCCCCAGCACGGGCCACGACGCGAAAAGCGAAGACCAGCCATTCTCCCGTATGGCCCGACGTATGTCCAGCAACACGCGCTGGAAGTGCCGGACGTTGTGGCAGCTCACGAGCGTCGGACCGAGCATCTCCTTCGCCATGAAGAGGTGCCGGAGGTAGGCCCGGCCGAGCCCCCCGCCGCACGCCGGACAATCGCATCCGGGATCCAGGGGACCGTCGTCCTCGGCGAAACACGCGTTCCGAAGGTGCAGCCGACCTGCCGGCGTGAACGCCTGCGCGTTCCGGCCGTTCCGCGTCGGGAGGACGCAGTCGAACATGTCCACCCCGGCCCGCACCGCGGCCAGGATGTCCGTCTCGTAACCGACCCCCATCAGGTACCGGGGTCTGTCCGCCGGCAGACGCGGCGCGGTGAACTCCACGACCCGGCGGATGAGGTCGGGCCCCTCGCCGACGGCGACTCCCCCGATCGCATACCCGGGCAGGTCCACCCCGCACACCGCTTCGAGCGAAGCCTGACGAAGGTCGAGGTCCGTCCCGCCCTGCACGATGCCGAAGAGCGCCTGGTCGTCGGGGCGCCGGTGGGCCGCCGCGCTCCGCTCGAGCCATCGCACGGTGCGCTCGTGGGCGGTGCGCAGCCGCGCGGCGTGCTCCGCGGCGCGCGGTCCGTCACCCGCCGCCGCCTCGACGGCGGGCGGGCAGTCGTCGAAGGCCATGATGATGTCGGCGCCGAGGTTGTTCTGCACCTCGATCGATCGCTCCGGCGTCAGACGCACGGTCGCACCGTCGATGATCGACCTGAACGTCACGCCGTCGTCGTCCACCGAGTTGATGTCCGCCATCGAGAACGCCTGGAACCCGCCGGAGTCCGTCAGGATCGGTCCGTCCCATCCCATGAACCGGTGCACGCCGCCGCGCCGCGCGACGGCGGCGTCGCCGGGGCGGAGCATGAGGTGGTAGGCGTTGTTGAGGAGGATCCGGGTCCCCGTCGCCCGCACCTGCGCGACGGTCATGCCCTTGACGGTCGCCTGAGTGCCGACCGGCATGAACGCTGGCGTGTCGAACGACCCGTGCCGCGTCGTGACGCGGCCGGCCCGGGCGTGGCACGTCTCGCTGCCGGCGACGATCTCGAACCCGATCGCTCCGGCCATCGAGACGCTCATCGCTTCGACGCCTCGCTGAGCACGCGCTTCTCCTCCTCGGTCAGGCTCGAGAGCCCCTGCGCGTGCACCTTGTCGAGGACGCGGTCCACCTCCGTGCGGCTGGGCCCGCCCCCGCGGATCCGCGCCGTCGCCCGCGCCCGCGCCGAGACGCCGCCGCCCTTGCGGTAGTGGTGCGAGGTCGGATCGACGCGGCCGAGGATGTCGAAGAAGCCGTGCAGGTGGTGCGGGTGGCGGATGAAGTAGAAGCCCGCGATCGCGCCGCCGAGGTGTCCCGCCTCGCCGCCGGCGTTGCTGCCGCCGATGAGCAGCGTGAACACGGCCAGGGCGACGAGGCCGTACGCGAGCGTCCGCAGCCGCATCGGGATGATGAAGAGGAGCAGCACGCGGGCGTCCGGCGCGAGCTTCGCGCCCGCCATGAGCACGCCGAAGACGCCCGCCGACGCCCCGATCAGCGGCGTGCGGAGGTCGTTGAACAGCAGTCCCGGAATCGTGCCGAGTCCGCGCGCCTGGATCACGTATCCGCCGAGGTTGAGGATGACGTACATCAGCGCGCCGAAGATGCCGCACAGGAGATAGAACGCCAGGTAGCGTTTCGAGCCCAGGTACTGCTCCACCAGCGAGCCGAAGAAGAACAGCCCGACCATGTTGAACAGCAGGTGCGCGAGCGTGTCGTGCGTGTGCAGGAACTGGAACCCGATGAGACGCCAGTACTGGAGGTCCAGGATGCCGCGCTTGGTCGAGAAGTGCAGGTACTTCTCGAGGAGCGGCATGAAGATGACCTCCTGCCGGCCCAGGACCTGGTCGCCGGTCTCCGCGGTGGTCACGAGGCGGTAGCCTTCGCGCGGCCGGTTCGTCCGTGAGTCACGCCGCGTGACCTCGATCGGGCCGAGCCGAAGGGCCGACGGGTCGATGCTCCTGACGGCCTCGTCGCTGAGCCGGGCGTCCCACGACAGGCCCATCTCGACCGGGTGGAGACCCGTGAACCCGTCGATGACGAACACGGCGATGCACGTGACGATCAGCCACGTGTTGGCCGACCACATGCGCATCGATCGCATCCCCCGTCCGGCGTACCCGCCGCCGGGAGGCTCGCGCCGGGCGTAATCACGGTCGTGGATGCCCATGGGGAGATGAGTCTATTCGGATCGCGGCGGTCCTTCATCCGAGAATCGGCTCGCCCGCGTGTCACTTGCAGGGCACCTGAAGCGGAGCCACCGGGGGCGGAAAGAGGGGGGCCGAGGCAGGCACGGCGGGCGATCGCACGAGTTGCCGGCCGCCCGCGCGAAGCCGGCTCCTGGCTCAGCCCGGACGTGAACGCGGCCCGGATCCCTCTCGCCGCTTGCGCTCCGTCACCCGCTCGAGCAGCGAGCGCTCGCTCGCCGACAGGCTCCCGACGCCCTCGCGTCCGATCTTGGCAAGGATGCGATCGACGTCGGCCGCCTCCGCCGCCGCCGCCGCCTCCTTGCGAGCGCGTTCCTCGGCGCGACGGGCCAGCCAGCCGGCCTTCGCCGACGCCGTCTCGGCCGCGTCTGGCCCGTCGTCGCGATCGGGATGCCAGTGAGCCGCCGCGTAGCGATCGTCATTGCCGCCCAGCTCGGACTCCGTCCACTGCACCTGCCTGAGCGTGACATAGCACGTGACGCCGCCGAAGATCGCGATGGCGACCAGCATCCAGTTGCTCGATGCGGCGCCGAAGATGCCGAGAGCGATCGCGCCGAAGTAGCCGACGTAGACGGCAAACCGCATCGATCGCACGTAGCCGAACCGCGGCCACAGCAGCGCCTGGCAGATCCGCCCGCCGTCGAGGGGGAAGATCGGCAGCAGGTTGAAGATCAGGAGCAGGAAGCTCACGTCCTGGATCGCGACCAGCGTGATGAGCCACCAGGACTCGTTGGGAAGCACGCCGAACCCGATCGGGCCGAGCGGGTTCGGGATCGCGACGCCGAACCACCTGCCCGTCACGAGCCCGAGCACCGGGGCGAGCACGATGAAGATGACGACGTTGACGGTCGGGCCGCCCATCGCCGTGACGAGGTGGGCGCGCCACCGCTGCGACGGCCGGCAGAACGCGAGCCCGCCGAGCGGCCACATGAGGATCTCGTCCGCCTCGCCCCCGATCCACCGGCACGCGAAGCAGTGTCCGAACTCGTGGAGGAGGACGATCACAAAGAGGCAGCCGAGGTTGAGCGCGGTGAGCGTGAAGTCGAGCGGCGCGATCTCGCCCTTCGCGGGCGAGGCGAGCGACCTCGCGAGCTGGATGAGCACGTAGATGATGAAGACGACGTGCACGCGGACCGAGATCCGGAACGGCCTCGCCAGCGGCAGCGACCAGGTCATCGGGTTGTCGAGCGATGGACGGATTCCCTGCCAGTCGCCGCCCGGACGCCCCATGCGGTCGGCGTCGTCGCCGATCCGGTCGCGCCAGGTCATGGGGTCGTCTCCGGGGAGCCCCCTGCTCCGTCTGCGGACCCGGGCGCCGACCCGGGCGCCGACCCGGGCGTGCGGTGCCAGCGGTCCCACATGAGGAGACCTGCGATGGTCTTCGCGTCGCAGATGCGGCCGTCGCCGATCATCGCCAGGGCGACGTGCACGTCGAACCCGGCGACGTCGATGTCCTCGCCGTCGTCGAGGTTCTGCGGCCCCGGCGTGAGATCCCAGGCCACGAAGAGATGAAGACGTTCGTCGAGGAAGCCCGGCGACGTGAAAAACGACCCGATCGCGCGGATCGACCCGGCGCGGTAGCCGGTCTCCTCCTCGAGCTCGCGCACCGCGGCGTCCGCGGCGATCTCGTCGGGCTCGAGCGTGCCGGCGGGAAGCTCCCACAGGCGTCCGCCGACGGCGACGCGCTCGTTGTGGATCAGCACGATGCGATCGGGCGCGAGCACCGGAACGACGACGACGGCGCCCGGGTGCCGCACGACGTCGCGCGACACGCGCGTTCCGTCCGCGCGCTCCCAGCTCAGCGTCTCGACGCGGAACAGGTTACCCCGATGCCGCACCTGTGATTCGACGGCGTCGTGCATAGGTAGCGCTCGCATTCGTTGTCTCGAGGGTCATCCGCCTTCTCCTGAGCGGGACGTCAATCGGACCACCCACCGACCCGCTTCATGAATGATCCGAGGTAGAATCATAACACCCCGGCATGGACGACGACCGCCCGCATCACGAGACCCGCCGCGAACTCACCGGAAGCGGGGATGACACCGACGCGGTCGTGCGTCTCGTGGGCATCCACAAGTCCTTCGACGGTCAGGCCGTGCTCCGTGACGTCAACATCGGCTTTGCGCGCGGCCGCACGACCGTCGTGCTCGGGCCGAGCGGGTGCGGCAAGAGCGTCATGCTCAAGCACGTCGTCGGCCTCCTGCGTCCGGACCGGGGCGAGGTGTGGTACGAGGACGTGCGAGTCGATCAGCTCCCCGAGAAGGACCTCGGCCCGGTGCGGCGCGCGTTCGGCTTCCTGTTTCAGCAGAGCGCGCTGTTCGACTCCATGTCGGTGCAGGAGAACGTCGCATTCCCGCTCGTCGAGCATACGAAGATGAACCCGCGCCAGCGCCGTGACCGCGTTCGCGCCGTGCTCGACCGGGTCGGACTCGCGGAGACGGTCAACCGCATGCCCGGCGACCTCTCCGGCGGCCAGCGAAAGCGCGTGGCGCTCGCGCGGGCGGTCGTGCTCGAGCCGAAGGTGATCCTCTACGACGAACCGACCACCGGGCTCGACCCGATCCGGGCCGACGTCATCAACGAGCTCATCATGAAGCTCCGCGAGGACCTCGACGTGACCAGCATCGTCGTCACCCACGATCTCACGAGTGCCTTCAAGGTGGCGGACGACATGGTGATGCTGTACGACGGGCGCATCGTGATGCGGGACAGCCCCGCGGCCTTCCGCGGGACGGACCATCCGCTCGTCCAGTGGTTCCTGCGGGGCGAGTCCGGCCACGAGGCGCCGACGCCGGGCAATGACGGACCGGGCATCCGGATCACGCGTCACGGCGGCGCGGAGCAGCCGGTCGAGCAGGATTGAGGAAAGACCCCATGAGCGAAACCGGACGCAACATACTCGTCGGACTGACCACGATCGCGGCCCTCGCCGGTCTGATCGCGCTCCTCCTGCTCTTCGGCGAGATCGAGCACGTCGTGCGTCCGCGTTATGCGCTCACCATCAACACCGATCACGCCTCGGGGCTGCGGCGCGGCAGCAGCGTGGAGCACAACGGCGTGCCGATCGGCGTCATCGACGCCGTGGAGATCCACGCCGAGGCCAAGCTCCCGGTGCGCGTCGTGGCGAATATCGACAGCACGGTGTCGATCCCGGCCGCCGCCGTGCCCTACGCGACCAGTTCGCTGCTGGGCGGGTCGGCGGTCCTCGAGCTCGACGCCCCGCCGGGAGCCATCGACGCCGGGCGCCTCGCCCGCAACGGCAGCGCGACCATCGAAGGGCCGATCCGCTTCCGCATGATCGAGCAGATCACCACCGAGCTCGATTCTCGCATGGCGCCGCTGGTGCGCGCGTTCGAAAAGTTCGAGGCGCTCAGCGACACCTACCGCGAGTTCGGCGAGCGGCTCAACGCGTTCCTTGATGAGCCCGCGGTGGACGACGGGCAAGGCGGGCCAGGCGGGGACAGGGGGCCGAACCTGCGGTCGCTGCTCCAGTCGGTTGAGGACGTGATGGTCGATGCGAGGGCGGCGATCGGTCTCGCGCGGGACTGGCTCGGGGACGAGCAGCTCCGCACGAATGCCAACGAGGCCGTCCGCAAGGCGTCCATTCTGATGGACGACGCGGCGGGCACGATCGAGCGATTCGCCGGGCTCGCGGAGAGCCTCGAGCTGGACGCGGACACCGTCTCGCAGCGTCTGCTCCCCGTCGCCGACGAGGCGGCGCGCACCATCGAGGCGGTGCGGCGTCTGACCACGCTCGCGGCGGAGGGCGACGGCACGGTCGCGATGCTGCTCAACGACCCCGGGCTCTATCTCTCGCTCAACGACGCGGCACAGCGTCTCGAGCGCGCGGCGCGGGCGATCGAGCTCGTCGCCGAGAAGTTCCGGAAGGAAGGGGTGCCGATCGGGTTCTGAGCGTCACGGCCGACGCCGCCCCGATCCGAGCCACCGGCCCCCGACGCAGACCTCCCGCACGACCGCGTTCCCCGCGCCGCAGATCAGCGCGTCGAGCAGCGTCTCGTCCGTCCAGCCCGCGACCGTGAGGTCGTCGAGATCGATCGTCATGAAGTCCGCGTGGCGACCCGGCGCGATCGCGCCGGCGCGCAGACCCAGCGCGTGGGCGCCGTTGACCGTCGCCGCCGCCCAGAGCGCCGGCGCGAGCCGGCCCCCGGCGTCGGCGAACACGCCGCGCGACTGCGTGCGCAGTCGCTGGCCGTACTCGAGCCACCGCATCTCCTCGAGCAGGCAGATGCGGGCGTTCGAGTCGGAGCCGAGGCACACCCGCCCGCCGTTGCGCAATACGTGCGGGAGGTCGGCGAGCCCGTCGCCGAGATTCGCCTCGGTGAGCGGGCAGATGCACACGTTGCCGCCGGCCTCGAGAAAGTCCTCCATGTCCGCGATCGCGGTGTGCGTGCAGTGGACGGCGGTGAACCGCGGCCCGATGCGCAGCCGCTCGTTCAGGAGCGCCATCGGCGTCTTGTGATAATGGTGCACGCAGTCGGCGACCTCCTTCGGCTGCTCCTCGACGTGCATATGGAAGACCATGGCGCGCTTCTCCGCCTCCTCGTGGAGCGCGGCGATGTCCTCGATGCTCGCGGCGCGAATGGAGTGCGCGACGACGCCGAGCGTCTGCGTCGCCGGGTCGAGCCGCGCGGTGAGCTCGTCCATCCGATCCCAGTACGCCGCGCGGGACGGGACGCGGAACGATGCCTGCGCGTCGTCGAGCGGGGCGTCGAAGCCCCCGCGCTCGTAGAAGGCGTACAGCAGCACGAGTCGGATGCCCGTGTCCTTCGCCGCCCGCAGCACCGCGTCGTCCAGCTCGTATGCCATCGTGCCGGGGCGGTGATGGAGGTAGTGGAACTCGCCGACGGTCGTGGTGCCCCCGGCCAGCATCTCGCGAAACGCGCGGCGCGAGAGCTCGTAGCAGCGGTTCGGGTCCATCGTCCGCACGAGCCGGTACATCGCCTCTCGCCACGACCAGAAGCTGCCCGCACCGTCGGGGAACGACTCGCCCATGCCCCGCAGTCCGCGCTGGAAGGCGTGGCTGTGCGCGTTGACCATGCCGGGGAGGAGCGCGCGGCGGCCGAGCTCGAGCGTCGGTGCGCCCTCGGCGGGCGCGACGCGCACGATCCGGCCCGCGTCGTCGACCTGAACGTGGAGGTTCGGCTCGAAGACGCCGTCGACGAAGGTGAGGGCGGGGGCGATGATCTGCACGGTCAACTCTCGGATGATTCACCCTCGCGGAACGCAGCCATTACACGACGCAATGCAGCTTGACGACCGCCGCGAGCGTGTCTCGCGCGCGGGCGATCTCGTCCACGGGGACGTACTCGTTGGGCCTGTGTGCGACCTCGATGGAGCCGGGGCCGAACAGGACGCACTCCATGTCGAGGTCGCGCTGAAGCACGCCGGCATCGGAGGCGAACGAGACGCCGAGGGAATCGCGCTGGTCAAGGAGCGTTCGGAACGAGCCGTAGATGTCCGCGGTCTCGTCGAGCAGCATCGGCGGGTTGTCGTTGACGACCTCGACGCAGGCCGGCTGGTCGGCGTCCGGGCCGGCGGCGGCCATCACCTCGGTCGTGATCCGCTCGACGAACGGGCCGCTCTCCTGTCCCGGCAGGAGCCGCACGCCGACGTCGATCGTGCACAGGTCCGGAACGACGTTCACCGCCGTCCCGCCCCGGATGCGGGCGATGTTGAGCACCGGGAACGGCACCGCGGCGAAGAACGCGCTCGTCACGACGCGCTCGGACTCGAACTCCCGCCGCAACGACCGCAGCGCGGCGACGACGCCCATCGCGCGTTCGATGGCGTTGCGGCCGAGGTGCGGGGACCCGCTGTGCGCCGAGCGGCCCCGGACGGTGATGCGGAGCTTGAGGTGACCTTTGTGCATCCGCACGGCGCGCAGCGAGGTCGGCTCGCCGATCACGGCCCGCCGCGGCAGCGACACCGCGCGGTCCCAGGTCGCGCACAGGTGCTGCGCGCCGAGCGATCCGAGCTCCTCGTCGTAGCTGAAGAGCAGGACGAGCGGGTGACGAAGGTCGGTCTCCGCCGCGTCGGCGGCGAGGTTCATCGCGATCGCCAGCGATGCCTTCATGTCGCAGGCGCCGCGTCCGTAGAGCCGGCCGTCGCGCTCCTCCAGCCGAAAGGGATCACTGCACCAGTCCGGCTCGTCGGCGGGGACGACGTCGAGGTGACCCGAGAGCACGAGGCCGGACCGCTCGGCGGTCGCCTCGGGCCCGACCCGGGCGATCACGTTCCACTTGGTGCCGTCGGGATTCTCCTGGTGCTCGACCGCGATCCGCGGACGAGCGAGGTAATCGGACACGTACTCCGCGATCGGGCGCCCCGGGCGGTCGGACACGGAGTCGAACCCGACGAGCCGGGCGAGGAGTTCGTTGTCGCGGAGCGAGGTGGTCATACCGGGACGGACATCGTAGCGGCGCCGGTCGTGCCGCGGGCGCGCGGCGCCGGCCGCGCCCGAGCGCCGGCCGCGCCGGAGTGCCGGCCGCGCCGGAGTGCCGGCCGCCCACGAGTGCCGGCCGCGCCGGAGTGCCGGCCGCCCACGCCGCGGCCGCCTTCCTCCCCCGGAGGGGGGACGGGAGGGGAGCAGCCTCAGCGCATCCGCGCGCCGTCGTGTAGCATCCCCGCGATGCGTACGCTCCCTCTCATCGTGATCGGATTGCTCTGCGTCGTCGCGGGCGCCGCGACCGGCGAGGACGCGCCCAGCGCCGTCTTCAAGGATCTCGACGGCACCTGGGCCGGCACCTTCATCGGCTACGACGAGCGCGGCAGGGAGCTGTACCGGATCAAGGTCCGGCAGACGTACCACACCGTCAGCGACACCGTGCAACGCGTCACCGTGGACGACGAGATGCCCGACGGGACGCACGTCGTCGGGCGCGGCGAGAACACGGCGCGACGCGGCCCGGACGGCACGCTCGTCTTGCGGTGCGTGCTCACGAAATCGAACGGCGACCGCGTCGAGCACGACGGGCGGATCGTGGACGGCCCGGGGGGGCATCCCGGGATCATCTGGCATTCCAGCGCGCCCGGTCGGGTCGAGACGTTCCGCGAGGTCGTCCGCCGCGAGGGCGATCGGACGGTCTACGAGATCAACGGCATGGGTCACTATGGCACGTCGCTCATCCTCATGCACGGCCGGTACGAGAAGGTGCCGAATGCCCGCGCGCCGCGGGAGCCCTTCGGCGGAGGGGGCTCATGAGGGGGCTCGCAGCAATGGCCAAGACGAAGCGCACCGGATCCCGGGCGAAGAAGCGCCCGATGACGCCCGATGATCTCCGCCGGATCCGGTACGTCTCCGATCCGCGGATTGCGCCGGACGGCTCGTCGATCATCTTCGTGCACCGCCAGGTCGGAGACCGGAACGAGTACGTCAGCAACCTCTGGCGCGTGGACGTCGAGGACGGCCCGGCGCGACAGTTCACGAACGGGGCCCGGGACCGCCATCCCAGGTGGTCGCCGGACGGAGGACGCATCGCGTTCATCGGCGCGCGGGACAGGCACCGGCCCCAGGTCTTCACGATCGACGCGGACGGCGGCGAGGCGCTGGCGCTCACGTCGTTCCCCGAGGGCTCGATCGAGAGCTTCCGGTGGGCGCCGGACGGCTCGACCCTCGCCGTCAAGTTCCGCGAGCAGGATCCGGAGTGGACCGAGGCGGCGAAGAAGGCGCGCGAGGCCGCCGGGCTCACCGATCCGCCCCG
>CAZXBB010000167.1:0-6956 GCA_964638815.1 uncultured Isosphaeraceae bacterium | reverse complement strand
CCCCCCCCCCCCCCCCCCCCCCCCCCCCCCCCCCCCCCCCCCCCCCCCCCCCCCCCCCCCCCCCGCCCCCGGCCATTGCGCGGATAGTCTACGGGCGGAACCCGGCCGTCGCGATCAGGCCGCCAGCATGCGGTCCAGCTCGGTCCGGCTGCCGACCATCCTATACAGCCGGTCCACCCGGGTCATGCCGAAGAGCCGGCGAAGGCGTTCGCAGAGGCGGTACACGACCGTCGGAGCGCCGTGCTCCTGCGCGGCGTTGCGCACATCGATGCACATCCCCAGGCCGATGCTCGACATGATCTCGAGGTTGCCCATGTCGAGCACGACGAAGCGGAGCGTGTCGCCGGCCGCCGCGAGCGCGTTCGCGAGATCGCGACCGACGATCTTCGACTCGCGCTCGCCGAGGCTCGAACCCAGGAACTCGACGGTCAGGACGCCGTCGGTGCAGTTGATCGTCGCGAACGTGGACGCGTGCGAGAACGATGCGGCGGAGGTGATCATCGTCCCTGTATCGACGGCCGGGAGACGCCGAATGACACGTCGTCCGCGATTATCGGTTCCCGGCCGTTGCGCAAGCCCCGCAACCGGCAAGGTCGCCGGCGGGCCCGGACGCGGGGCGTTCGGCGATCTTACCTGAGGCGCGCGTGACTCCGATCTCCCCCTCGTGCGACACCGCAGAGGGAGAACGGCGCCCCCGTCACGACGGGCCGTGCTGGCCGCGGTCACCGCCCTCGCGGTCGGCGCGCTCGTCGGCGCGATCCAGCCGGCGGCTTCGGCCCGCGCGGCGGACGAAGCCGCGGCGATCGTCGACGCGTTCGCACTGGCTGGCGCGAACCTGGCCCGCGCGAAGCTGGCTCGCGCGAACCTGGCCGGCGCCGACGTCGCGGGCCGCATCGCGCTCGCCGCCCGGGCGGAGGCGAGCGACCCCGACCGCCGGGCCGGGCTGACCTGCCGCGACGTGCTCGTCCGCGACACGAAGCACGAACCGGCGCGGCCGGCCGTGACCCGGATGGGCGCCGACCCCCCGCTCCCCCGCCAGTCCGCCGCGTGCGACGACGCATGGAAGCGACTTCCTGCGACCTTCCAGGTGTACGAAACGAAGCGATACGTCGTCCTCTCGGACGCCGATCCCCACTGGGCCCGTGACCAGGCCGAGCTGCTCGAGCGCACGTACCACCAGTTCGTGCGATTCGCCCGTCGCCACCGCCTCGTGCCGCTTCCGCTGCGGCACAAGCTCGTCTGCCTGCTGTTCAGGGAGCGCGCGGACTACCACGTCTTCGCGGCCTCCGAGGACGGCGTGGAGGACCCATGGATCGCCGGCTACTACGCGCCGGCGCACGATCGGGTCGTCTTCTACCACGGCGACTCGAACCCGAGCGTCGTGGAGGCGCGGGCGCGGCTCACGAGCATGCGGTCGGATCTCGATGCCCTGCGTCGCGAGGCGGGCGAGGCGCTGCGCGAAGGATCGGGAGAGCGGGCCGAAGCGCTCGTGAGCCACCGGCGTCGCTACGAGCGTCACGTCCAGCGCGAGTCGGGCCGCGTCGATGCGTTCGCGCAGAACGTCAACACCGCGACCAGCGTGCACGAGGCGGTGCACCAGCTCCTGTTCCACACGCTCCTCCAGAGCCCGCACCACCCTTATCCCGTGTGGTTCTCAGAGGGGCTCGCGACCGCGTTCGAGACGGACGACACCACCGTCGCGTTCGGACCGGACCACGCGTACGCCCCGCGGCGGGAGGGCTTCGATACGCTCCTCACCCGGGACGAGCTGATCGGTCTGCGCCGGCTCGTCGGGCTGATGCGTGTTCCGAACGACGAGCGTGTCATCCACGCCGTCTACCACCAGGGCTACGCGCTGATCACGTGGATGGACCGCTTCCGCCGGGAGGAGCTGCGGGCGTACTTCGACCTGATGCTCGCGGAGCCCGCGGGCGAGATGACCCGAGCGCGGGCGGTCGAGATCTTCGTCGCGGCGTTCGGGGACGTCGATCGGCTGGAGCGCGCGTGGCTACGGCACGAGCGCTCGCGTCTCACGGCACGAGCGCTCGCGGCGAGTCGGGAGCGGTGAGTATCGAGTCGTTCGTCCTGAGTCCAACGTCCTGAGTCCCGGGTCCCGGGTCCCGAGCCGCTCACTCGAGACGCGACACTCACGACTTCTCCTCGCCATGATCCGTCAGCCTCAGCGGCGGCTTCGGCTCGATCTCGCCGTGCGCGCCGCGCACCGTCGGGCCGCCGCCCTTCTTCTCTTCGCTCGGGAGCGTCGGGCGGAAGGTGAACCCCCTCGCCGGCGTGAAGCGATCGACGCGGTCGGCGATTTCTCGCATCGTCACCGACAGCTTCGCCATGTCCTGGCCCAGGCTCGTGCGCAGCGCCTCGATCGTGCGCGTCACCGCCCGCGGCGTGCCGTCCGAAGCGCGTTCGGACTCGAGCAGCAGCTTCTCCCACGGCGCGAGCTTCTCGAGCACCGGCTCGAGCGCCGCGCCCGCCGCGATGCCCTGGTCGAGCTGCACGGCGGTGCGCGTCGCGTCCTCGATGCCCAGTTCGACCCGGCGTCCCGCCGCCTCGCACGCCTCGAGCCGGCGATCCATCGACGTGATGAGCTCCCCGGCACGCAGCGTCAGCTCGCGGATCTCCCGCGCCGCCGCCTCGCGGGCTGCATCGAGCGTCTCGCACGCCTCCGCGCAGCGGTCCGCGGCGGCGCCGGCCTCGGTGCTCGTCTTCTGCATGTCGCGTCCGAGGTTGCTGACGCGATGGGCGAGCGCCGCCTCGCTGACCTCGGCGGTCTCCATCAGTTGCGTGATCGACGCCATCCGGGCCTCGAGCGCGGCGAGCCTCTCGTTCGCGGCGTCCATCCGGTTTCGTCGCTCGTTCGCCGCGGCGTCGAGCCGCCCGATCGCCGCCTCGGTAAGGTCGCGCAGACGCATCTCGACGGACGCGACGCGCGTCTCGACGCGCTCCACCGCCTCCGTCGCGATCGCGTTGAGCTCCTCCGCGACGGCGTCGCGCCGCGGCAGCCGGATCATCTCTTCGGCAACGTGCGCCTCGACCTGCGCGCGGGCGTCGATCACAGCCGCTTCGAGCCCCTCGACGGCCGCGACGCGCACGCCTTCCGCCTCGGCGCCGAAGCCGGCGATCCGGTCGTCGAGCTCCTGCCCCGCCGCGGCGAGCCGCTCCTCGCGCTCCTTCATGCGGCCCACCGCCGCCTCCGCGCCGTCGATCTGCGACTGGAACGCCTTGAGCATGCGCGCCCCCAACCGCAGCCGGTCCTGGAGCTGCCCGGAGGCGCGCACCGGCTCGCTGTCGAGGTCGCGCGCGCGGCGCATCCGGTCGTCCAGCGCCTCCGCAGCCCGGGCCGACTCATCGAGCAGCGCCCGCAGCGTGCCCGCGAGCTCGTCGAAGGCCATCTGGTCGATCACGCGCGGCGTCACGAAGGTCTCCCGCGGCGCGATGGATGACTGCGACGGCGACGATGACTGCGGCGGCGCGGCGGCGCTCGTCGGCGAGACGCTGACCACGCGACGCGAGAGACCGGCGGCCGTCAGCGCGGGGCGCGGCGCGCTCACAGCGGCCGGGCCCTTCGGCTCCCATGCACGATCGCGATCAAGCGGATCGCCAGCCATGCCAACGCCTCCAGCCGCGTCTGCCCCGGCCTCCCCCCACGCAGGCGCGGAGTCTCCGTCCGAAGGGTTATCGGTCACCGCCCGGGACGACCTGCAGGAATTGCGCGCCGGCTCAGGCCTTGACCCGAGCGGGCAGGAGGTCCCGCAGGCTGACGCCCGTCGCGACGGCCCGCTGGGCCTCACGCAGCCGCTCGATGACCGGCGACGGCGGCCCCAGGACTCCCTCGTCCACGAGCGAGAAGCCCACATTGATGAGCTCCTCCGCCGGGATGCTCTCGGGCGGGCGGGACAGCGAAACTGCCCCATCGTCCCGGTCGAGACGGTGGAGGAGACCGACTTCGAGCAGCCGGTCCAGCATGAGCTGAACGGTCGTCTCGCCGAGCCCCGTCGCCTCGGCGACGTCGCGTCCGCTGGTCGCCGTCGCCGCGCCGAAACGCTCGATGATCACCTCCATCACGAGCAGGATGGCCGCCGGATCGACGAAGCCGGTGCGTTCGCTGCGCTGCTCGATCTCGGCGAGGCTGCGCCCCGAGACCATCTGGAGCGTCGCGCTCACCTCGAGCCCGAACAGCACGACGAGCCACATCACGTAGACCCAGAGCATGAAGAGCGGCACGAGCCCGAGCGAGCCGCCGAACTGCGTCACGGACACCGCGTTCGAGAGATACGCGCCGAGACCCTTCTTGAGCAGTGTGAGCAGGACCGCGGCGACGAACGCCCCCACGAACGCGGCCCGCACGCGGATCGTCGTGTTCGGCACGAGCAGGTACATGGCCAGCAGGAGCAGCCACATCACCATGAAGCTCCACAGGCCGAGCGCGAAGCCGAGCAGCCACTGCCAGACGATGAGCGTTCCGATGATGTCCGACGCCACCTTGGCGTTCACGTACAGGGAGATGCCGATCAGCACGGGGCCGATCGTCAGCACGAACCAGTACATCGGGAAACGCTTCGACCACGAGCGTCCTTCCGGCGCGCGGTAGATCATGTTGAAGCAGTTCTCGATCGTGACCATGAGACTGACCGCGGCGTAGATCAGGACGGCGAGACCGATCCAACCGATCGCGGCCACGTTGTACCCGGCCGCCTGGTCCACGAGCTCGGTGAGGAAGTGGCCGAGGTTGTTCTCCTTCGTCCCGATGCTCGCGAGACCCGCGGCGCTGATCAGGTCGCCGACCAGCTCGCGGAACTTGTCCGTACCCTTGAGCGCGCGCACGAAGACCGCCGCCATCACGAGCACCGGCAGCAGGCCGAAGAGCGTGCGGAACGCGAGCGCGCCGGCCATCTGCGGCGCGCGGTCGCGGCTAAGCTGCCGCGCGCCGGCCTTCCCGAGGTCGTGCATGTAGCGGGCCGCCCGTTCCCAGCGATCGAGCTCGTGACGCGGCTGCGTGATGACGCCCTTGAGCCAGTCGAGAACCGGTTGGATTCGGGATCGGGGCATGGGCTCTCTCAGAATCGAACGACTCGAGATCAGACTTACGGCGATTCCCGCAACATTCCCCCGAATTCGAGCAGGTACCGGCCGGCGCGGACGTCCTTCAACTTCGTCACGGTGCCGGCGGCGTCGGGCCATTCGACGGCGACCTCGGCGAGCCGGTCCGCCGCGCCGAGACCGACGTGCACGATGAAGTCGTCCTGCTTGCCCGCGTGACCGCCGATGCCGACGAGCTGGCGCGCGGTGCGTGCGCCGTCGGGGAACGTCGCCCGCACCACCGCGCCGAGGGCATCGCGGCTCACCGTGCGGCCGTCGCCCTTCAGACGCAGCGTCACGGAGCCGCGGCCCTGCGTCGCCTCGTTGACGAACAGCCGCACCTGCGGCGACCGTCCCTCCCGGCGCTCCTTCGGGTAACGGTTGAACGTCTGGCCGACCAGGATGTCGAGGTCGCCGTCGCCGTCCACGTCGGCGAGGCTGATCTGCTGCGCGCCGTCGTGGTCGAGCCCAAGCGTGGCGGTCGCGTCACGCGCGCCGCCGTCGTCCGTCGCGAGGAAGATGCGCAGACGCTCGTCATCCGGGTAGTCGCCGGAGGAGACGATGCAGTCGGTGCGCCCGTCGTGATCGAGGTCGGCGAGCGCGCAGAACAGATCACCCTGGTTCCACGTGCGATCGTCCGGCGGGATGCGG
This sequence comes from uncultured Isosphaeraceae bacterium, assembly GCA_964638815.1. Classification (GTDB taxonomy): domain Bacteria; phylum Planctomycetota; class Phycisphaerae; order Phycisphaerales; family SM1A02; genus CAZXBB01. The sequence continues at coordinate 1,214 of CAZXBB010000167.1, read as the reverse complement.
TCGAGGTCGATCCGGGGGTGCGGGCGGAACGCGAAGCCGGGCGCGCCCGCCGCGGCGTCGGGTCTCTCCACCCGGACCAGCACCCGCGTCCGGTCCGAGGACTCACCCGCCCACGCGTGGGTGATCTCGCTGAGCACGAGGTCGAGATCGCCGTCGTTGTCCACGTCGCCCACCGCCGCGTCGAAGGTGTTGCCGTTCGCGCGGAAGGGCGTCTCGTCCGCGCGGTCGAACCGCGGATCGGTCTTCGCCCGCTCCTTCAGCCATTCGGGATACCGCCCGTGGCGCACGTCGTCGCCGGCGAGGCCCAGTGCGTCCGCGAAATCGGTCCACTCGTAGTCGCCGGTCTGCGCCCAGGCGCGGTTCCAGCGACGGCCGTAGCTCATCTCGAGGAGCAGCGACCCGCGGCCGATCGCGGCGGTCATGATCAGCGTCCCGTACGTCGGCCGACCGCCAAGGTCCGTCGATGGATCGAACGGCGACGGCTCGTCCTCCGGCAGCGGCCACCGCACCCACTCCTGCGGGCCGACGCTGTAGAGCAGGTCGTTGCGGTAACCCTCGTGGCCCGCGCCGTACGCGACATACGCATTGCCGAGGAAGAGATCGAGGATCCCGTCGCGGTTGACGTCGCCCGCGGCGATCGAGACCGTCGTGCTGAGCGGCGTCGGCAGCATCTGTCGCGGCTGGAACGTGCCGTCGCCGTTGCCGCGTTGCCAGCACGTCCGACGCCCGTGGTCCTTCCACCCCTCCTGGTTCACGTCCACGTATTCCGTCACGATCGCGTCGAGCCGCGCGTCGTTGTCGAGATCGGCGAAGACCGTCGCGGTGCTCTGGACCGGCGCGGCCAGCCCGGAGAAGCGCCGGCCGTCGGGCCGCGTCGCCTCGACGAAGCGCCGCCCGGCGGGCGCGTCGGGGTCGGGCCGGTTCAGGAATACGCGGTGCCGGTCGATGACGACGTCCGGCCACGCGTCCCCGTCGAGGTCGGCGAACGCGACGCGCGCGACCTGCTCCGGCACGACGTCCGCACCGAGACCGAACGCGTCGGTCCGGTCAACGAAACGGGCCGCCGGCGGCGCGGCGGCGAGGAGCGCGATCGCGAGCACGTCCATGTCGATAGGGTAGGCGGGCGCGGTGACTGCCGAGTCCCGTGTCTCCACTCCCGAGCGCACGTACAATGGTGGCTGGCGAACGGCCCGGCGACGCTCAGGATCCGCAGA
>CAZXBB010000166.1:0-19408 GCA_964638815.1 uncultured Isosphaeraceae bacterium | reverse complement strand
GGTGGTGTACCCATGAAACGACGGCTTCCGACGTTCGTTGCCCACACCCGGCCCTTGCCGAGCCAAGGACCGGGGCACACCGGACATCCCTTTGCCCTCATCGAAGTGTGCCCCGGTCCTGTGCTCTGACAGGGCCGGGTGGGCTACCCATGCAACCACGGCTTCAGAACTTCGTGGCCCACCCGGCCCTTGCCGAGCCAAGGACCGGGGCACACAGAAGTCGGGTGGGGTTGGACAACTCGACGGTGGCGCCTTCTCCGCTACGGGCACGGCCCCCACGACGCGAGCAACGCGACGATGTCGGTGAAGCCGACGCTGCCATCTGCGTCGAGGTCCCACGGGCACGCCGGCAGGCAGGGACCCCACGCCTCGAGCAGCGCGATGAGGTCCGCGATGCCGACCAGCTCGTCCGTGTCGAAGTCGGCGGGACACGCCTGCGCGAACGCGATGACGTTCGTATAGAGCTCCGACCGGCCGTTCGACGTGTCGATGTACACGGGGTACGCGCGGTCGCCGCCCGTCGCGATGCCGAGGTAGTCGCCGAGGAACTGTGAACTGCCGATGATGCCGTCGTCGGCGCTGTTCCACGGATCGGGCGTCAGGCGGAACTCGCTGAACGTGTCGCCGCCGTCCTCGCTGACCGCGTAGTACGCGTCGAACATGCCGTCAACCGTGTTGTCGTTCTGCACGGTGTTGCGGGAGTCGAAGTACACGATCTGCACGCGCCCCGCCGAATCGACCTCGAGCCACGAGAAGAACTGGTCGCCCGCCGGGTCGTTGTCGCCGTTGATCACGCGCGGCGCTTCCCAGGTCGTCCCCTGGTTGAAGGACCGCGTGTAGTAGACGTCGACGTCGGCCTGCCCGTCGGCGGCAACGGTCGTGTCGAAGTAGCACGCGTGCAGGTGGCCGGTGTTCTCGTCAACGTCGAAGTAGTTGATCGACGGCACGCGGAACGTGCCGGGGAAACGCGAGCCGTCCTGCGTCCCCCAGACGTCCATGCGGGTCGCGATGAGATGGGACGTGAAGGACGCGCCGTCGTCGAGGCTGCGCCGCAGCCGCACCCCGGTGCCGAAGTCCCAGTACGCAACGTAGATCTCGCCGTCGGGTCCGACCCGCGGAAGGAAGCCGATGCCCGACCCGATCGACACGGGGTTCGTCCAGGTTGCGCCCATGTCGTCAGACCAGATGATGCCGAAGTTGTACGTGCAGAACACTCGCGTGGTGTCGGGCTGATTGCGGCGCGGACCCGCGACCATCCATCCCTTGTCGATCCCGCCCCCCGTGTCGGCCATCACCGGCGGGTCGAACTCCGTCGCGCCCGGATCCTTCTTCGCGATGTAGAGGCCGCCGTTGCCGCAGAACGCGATCGCCCCCGCCCACAACGTCCCGGTGCGCGGATCGAAGGCAGTCATCGGATCGCCCTCGGTGCCGCACTGGTTCCCGACCGGCGGACGCAGGATGAACCCGGTCCAGGTCTGCCCCGCGTCGAGGCTGAGCGAAAAGCCGGATCGGACGCCGCCGCTCTCCCGGTAATCGTTCCAGCCGGCGATGATCTCGTTCGGGTTGACGTCGCTCGCCGACACGGTCGTCTCGTTCGCGCCGGCGGTGCCGCCGACCGTGTCCACGCGCACCTGCGGCCCGACGGCCGGACCACCGGCGCGGGCGGAAACGCCGACGGCGACGAAGGCGAGCGCCGCGCCGACGGAAAGCGAACGAGCTTCGAACGACATTCGCCCCCGACCACCGCACCGTGAAACGCGCATGGGATGCTCCCGTTGAGGTCGACCCGACCCCCCATGACGTCTCACGATACCGGCGCCTCCGCCCGGCACCAGACCGTTTTGGTCACAATCGCGTCTGAATCGGTAATCGCTTCGGTCCGCCGCCGCGCGTCACGATCCCGCTGGATCGGACGCTGGCTCGGAACGCGGGATCCGGACGGCGGCTTCATGCACGATCTGTTCCGCGATCCGGCACGACCGCGCGGGCGACGATCGGCCTGCGTGGACGTACGTCCCGCACGCCCACCGCGCGGCGTCCGGCCGCGACGGCAATCTCCGGCCGGGCAGGGCCCTTGCGGTCTACCCCTTCCACCAGACCGCCAGCGGCCCGGTCATCATCTCCTGCACGGTCTCCTCGAGACGCGCGCCGCCGATGAAGTCGATGACGTAGTCGCCGCCGAGTCGCTCGACGAAGGCGTAGCAGCCGTCGCCGCACGTGCCTGGCGTCATCACGATGCCGCGGCGCGCGCCGCCGCCGACCATCGCACCGACGAGACGCTGGCAGGTCCGGCGATCGACGATCTCGTCCGGGGCGAGGCTGACGCAGTCCACGAAGATCGTCTCACCGTCGCGCGTGACACGCAGGTCGCATTCCCGCAGCTCGTCGTCCGCCTCGCGCGTCACGCCGAACCCGAAGCGGGTGAGCAGACGCGCACACCAGATGGTGAAATCCTCGCCCGACATCGCGCCGAGCTCGTCGACGTCAACGGCTTCGAAGGGCGTTGACGCCTCGACGCCGGGGAAGGTCGCGGTTTCCATGGCCGTTTCCGGCTCGTGCTGCGGCGCGCCGTCGTCCGGCGGATCGAGCGTCGCGGTTGCGCTGTCGCAGCCGTCCTCGTCACCGAGCCCTCCGTGCGTCGCGCGCCGTGACCGCGGTCGCTGAGCCACGGCGTTCGGCATGAGCTCGCGCCAGCCGCACTCGGGACAGACGAACTCTCCCGTCGGGAACGCGTCGAGGGACACCGTCTTCCCGCACTGGCGACAGGCTGCTTCACTCATGAACGGTGCTCCGTGGCTCGGTTGATGACGCCTCCGGAAGCCCCATCGTCACGCGCCGCGTTGAGGTCCATCGCGCGCCCCGGCAGGTTCCCGGCGCGGCCGCGGTGAGATGAGCTCGGGGAGGCGTAGCATCTGCGCCAGGGTCGATAAGCAGGGTCGATGAGCAGGGTCGATAAGCGGCGTCGATGAGCAGGATAAACCCCGCCGGCGTCTACCCGCCCTCCAGGTACAGCGGCAGGTACCGGTAGTACACCTCGAGTGTCAACGCGCACAGCGCGGTCTGGTACACGCGTCCCCCGACCTGGGCCCACACATCGTCCGGCGCCCAGCTTCCCGCGGCCGGGCCCGACGCGGCCTGCTGGGTGAGGAGCGTGTCCTTCATGCGTTCGTTCCACTTGCTCCACGCCGGTTCGCCGTGCTGGAAGAGGGCGAGGCTGCCGTAGAACCAGTAGTAGCTCGACTGCGACTGGTTCCATTCGGGCAGGTTGTCGAGGAGCATGGCGGCGGACGTCTGCATCGCCGGATCGTTCGCCGGCACGCCGAGGAGCTGCCGCACGTACATCGCCTCGGCCGTCATCGACGGCGTCGGCGCACGGCTCGGCCGGTACGCGTACCGCCCGGGCGCGTGCGGATCGTCCACGCGCCGCAACCACTTCGTCGCGCCGCGCAGCGCCTCGTCGGGCACGTCCACGCCCGCGCGGCGCGCGCTGATCAGCGCCATGATCTGCCAGCCGAGCACCGACGTGTCGCCGTCCTGCCCCGGAACGTACCGCCACCCGCCCGTGAACCTGTTGCGGGCGCTGACCACGAAGGCGACCGCGCGCTCGAGCGGATCGAGCAGCGTCTCGTCACCGGTCAGACCGTACGCCTCGGCCAGCGCGATCGTGCAGGCCCCGTGCGTGTACATCGTCTCGCCGGCGATGAAGTCGCCGTGATCCGACTGCCGCGACAGCATCCACTCGAGGCCGCGCGCGACGGTGTCGCGGTACGGACCGTCGTCGACGTGCGTGTGGTCGGCGGCGAAGTAGCTCAGGAGCGCGATGGCGGTGACGGCCGTGCTCACCTCGCGCCGCGCGGCGCCGTTGCAGCGACCGCACGCGTCGTCGAACCGCGACCCGTCCCAGCGGCCGTCCGCGGACTGGTGCCGCACGAGCCAGTCGAGCGCGTCGGCGACGGCCTTCTCGGTGCGCGCGTCACCCCCGTGCTTCACCAGAGACTCGGCGCGCCGTGCCGGCGCGCGCTGCGGATACGAGGTCGCCCGGACGTGCTCGGGGACCGGCGGGGCGTCAACCGGGGGCAGCGCGGGCAGCCGCGCCGGGTCCGGCACCTCGGGCAGCCGTCGCGTGTCGATCGGCAGCGCAGCGGTCGCGGCCGGCAGCGCCGCGCGGGGCGGCGTCCCGGAGCCCGCCTCGCGGGCGCGAGCCGGCAGTCGCGCCAGACGCGACGGCGACGCCGGACCGATCGCGGCGCCCCGACGGTCCTCCGCGTCCGGTCCGGTTCGCACCGCCGCGTGATGGGGCGCCGGTTCGCCGTCCGTCCGGGCCGGCGTCTGCGGACGACGCACGTCGCCGGACCCTGTTGCGACGCGTGCGGCCGGGCGGGCGGCGCCGGCGGAACGCCGCGGCGGATCGATGGGCGGCGCGGCGCTGCCGTGGATGCGGCCGACGGCGCGCGACGCCTCCTCGCGCGACGCCTCCTCGCGACGCGGCGCCCCGGTAGCGACGCTCGCGATCCGCGCCGGCGACGCGACGGCGCGCGGCGGTGCGGCGACCCGCGCGGGGTTGACGCGGCGTCTCACGCCGGGAGGCGGCGGGGTCTCGCCTGGCGGCGTCGCGGCCGCGCCGTGCGCCGACTCCGCGATCGGCGGCATCGGGATCCGGGGCACGGACCCGGACGCGATCCGCGCGAGCGGCGGGATGCGCGCCGCGTCGCGCGAGGACGCGCCCGCGCCGGGCACCGGCGCGTCAGCGGCGGCGGCGGGGTCGGCGGGGTCGGCGTGATCGGCGTGGTCGGCGACGAGCGCGAGAGGGACCTTCGCCGGCGGGAGAACGCGCGTCTTCGCGCGCGCGTCGCCGGCGTCGCGCCGGCCGACGCGGGCGTCGGCGCCGGTCGCGATCGCGTCGGGAGGCGGGGTCGTCTCGCGCCGCGCTGCCCGCGATCCAGGGGCCTCGACCGCGAGGGCGCCGACGGGCGCGCCGACGCCGCGTGTGCCGACCCGGGGCGCCCCGACGAGCCCGCGCGGCGCCGCGGGAACCGACGCGAGGCGGACGGCCGAAGCCGTGCTGCCCGCGCCGCGCGGCGCGGGCAGCGACCGGGCGGCGTCGGCATCGGGAAGCTGGCCGCGCGCCGGAACCGGGTCCAGCCGGGTCACCGCGGCCGGGGCGCCGACGATCGCCGCCGCCTGACGCGAAGGCGGAACGGCGCCCGGCGCGACCGGTGCCGTCACGACCTCGGACGCCTCCGGCGTCAGCGCCGCGCCACCCGCGTCGGGTACGTCGATCGGCAGGGTCACGTGCGAAGCGGGCGGCAACCCGCTGGACGCGGAGAGCGTGACCGACCTCGTCATCTCCGCGTCGCGCGCCCGACCGGACGACGGCGCACGCGGCGGCGCCGCCGGTGCCATGCCCGCATGGGCCGGCGCGAGACGCGCCCGCGACGGCGTCCACGCCCGCAGCGGGTCCGCCGACGACACGGCCCGCGTCGCGATCGGCGGGGGCGCGGCGATCGGCGGTGACGCGGCTCGTCCGGTCCCGCCGGCGTCGGCGCCGGTGACGGCGACGCGCGGCTCCGGAATCGGCGGTACGGCGCGGCCGGCTTCAATCGCGACGGTCACGGAGGGAATCACCACGAGCGTCGGCGCCGGCCCCGGCGCCTCGACGTCCCGCCGCACAATCCGAGTCGGCGGCGCGCCGGGCACGCTCACCTCGGGGGCGACGCTGACCGTGACCTCGGGCGCTCGGGTCGGGGCGGCCGCGCGGGTGCGCGCGACGCGCGCGGGCTCGGCCGGGGCCGGGTCGGGACCGGGTTCCGCGACCGCGATGGCGGAGACGGGGCGCAACGCGACGGACGGGGCGACCGGCGCCGACACCGGCGCCGCCGGTGTCGGCCGCGCGGCGCGCGGCATCGTCGCGTCCGTCGCGGCGTCCGCGGGCCGCGCCGGGGTGCTGACGGCGGTCGCCGCGGGCAACGCGAACCCGGACGCCGGAAGAGGCACGGCGGCCGTGGCCGGCACCGGTCCGGGCTCGAGCCCGGGGTGCGTCGCCCGCGCGGGCGCGGCGGAGACGAACGTGGCGGTCGGCGCGGGGCGTTCGCGGTCGGCGACGCGGGCTCCGGCCGCGAGCCGCCCCGGGGGCGGGGGCGGGGGCGGGGGCGAGGGCGGGGGCAGTTCGCCGGGATCAACGGCGCGCACCGGGACGTCGGCCCGCCGCGGCGCGGCGTCGTCGCCGTCGCGGGCCGGCCGCGGCGCTTCGGGCAGGGCGAACAGCGTGCCGGGATCGAGCCGCGTGCTCGCGGCCTCGACCGGCTTGTCCGCGCGGGGCGTCATCCGGGCGAGCGCTGCCGGCGCCGGATCGAGCGGATCGGCTTCCGCGAGCGCGCCGAGAATCTGCGTCGCGACACGGTTGCCGATCGCCGACGACGTCAGCGCGACACGCGTGCCGCGCGTCGAGCGCCCGATCATGTCCGGGATGCCCGCGGCGACCGCCCACGCCATCGAGACCAGGACGACGACCGCGTGCGCGGCGAGCGACAGCAGCAGGCAGCGGGCGAGCACGGTCAGCGGGCGCAACCGCTCCGAATCGCCGCGCAGCAGCTTCGCCACGAGAGGCAGCAGCAGCGCGAGGAGGATGCCGACGACCAGCCAGGGCAGGAGCGGCGCGACGAGGCGGAGGATGGCGCCCCACGGCACGCCGCGATCGTCGGCCGCGCGGAAGACTTCGCGCGACGCCGACGCGTAGAGGTCGTACCCGCGCGGCGCCGCCCCGTCCCGCGCCCGATCCGAGCTGAAGAGCAGCACGAATCCGTGCTCCGCGACGGCCGGATCGATCTCGTTGGCTGCGGTGTTGACCGGCGCGTCGAGATTCGCGGGCGGCGCGAAGCCGTCGGGCATGCGGCGCGAACGGTAGACGTCGAATCCGCCGCGTCCGCCCGGGCGGTTCGATGCGAAGTAGAGGAAGTCGCCGACGGGGCTGAGCGCCGGCGCTCCGTCGTCGAACGGCGAGTTCAGATCGTCGAGAGGATACGGCACCCCGAAGCCGGCGCCGTGCGCGACGCCGTAGAGGTCGTACGCGCCCGTGACCGCCGGGTCCGCGCCGGGACGCGGGCGGTTGGACGCGAAGTACAGCGTCGCGCCGTCGAACGCGACGCAGACGCCGTACTCGTCGTCGGGCGAGTTCACGGCCGGACCGAGGTTGACGGGCGCCGTCCAGCCGTCCGCGCCGTCGCGCGTTGCCGACCAGAGGTCGTATCCGCCCGCGCCGCCGGCGCGATTGCTGTGAAAATAGAGCGTGCGCCCGTCCGGGCTCAGCGCCGGACCGGAGTCGTCCGCCGGCGTGTTGATGGCGGCGAGCGGGCCCGGGTCGCCCCATGCGCCGGCCCATGCGCCGCCCCCTGCGCCGCCGCCCCCCGCCCCACCCCCCGACCCGCCCGCCACGCGCGGCGCCACGTAGAGATCGGCGTTGTGTCCCGGGCGGCCGCGCACGAAGTAGAGACGCTGCCCGTCCGGACTGATGTGCGCCTCGTGCTCGTCGTCCGCGGTCGCGACGGGCGCGGCGATCGGCGCGGGCGGGTTCCACAGGACCTGGCGCAGCGGCGCGCCGGCAAGCTCCTGGCGAATCGTGCGCCCGTCCGTGTAGTAGGGCGCCGGCGGCGTCATGATCACGTGCGCCGCGACGTACACCGCGAGCACGAGCAGCGCGGCGAGGGCGAGAACGAGGATGCGCGCCGCGAGCTTCCTCACCTGGTCGGGATCTCCCTCGGGCCCGGCGCGCCGGGTCTCACCGCGCCGGGTCTCACCGCCCGGCCTCCCCCCGCCCGCCCCCGCCGCTTTCGTCGCGACCTTCCTCCGCGTGCCCCGGCAGCGAGCTGCGCGAGAGCTCCGCGAGACGCTCACCCGCCAGACGCGCCCAGTCGGTCGCGGGGTGCTCCGCCCGCACACGCTCGAAGTGCTCGCGCGCCCGCACGGGATCGCTGAGCGCCTGGAAGCACCGCCCCGCTTCGTAGAGCGCCGCCGCGCTCCACTCCGGGTATGCGTAGAGGATGTCCACCTTCAGGAAGTCGCGCACGGCGTCCTCGTAGCGCTTCTGCGTGAAGAGGCACTCGCCGATCTGGAACTGGGCCCGCGCCGCGGTCGGCCCCTTGTGCCGGGCCGCGACCGTCGTGTACGCGGCGATCGCGTCGTCGTAGCGGCCCTCGTTCTCGGCCGCCCAGCCGACGCCGAACTGCGCCCGGTACCACTGCCCGGCCTCCGGGAACTTCTCGAGGTAGCGCCGATACGTCGCGCCGCTGCGCTTCCAGTCGCCGAGCACGCCCTGGCATTCGGCGAGGCGCAGCAGGCCGGGACCCCAGTTCTCGTCCTCAGGATGCGCGGCGACGAGACGCTCGAGACGCCGCGCGGCCGCCTCGTGCTGTCCGCTCTCGATGAGCGCCTCGCCGCACAGCAGACCGGCGGACGCCGCGAGCGGCGATTCGGAGTGCTCGTCGAGCAGCCGCCCGAGCACGATCGCCGCCTCCGCCCGCCGGCCCAGGTTGAACTCGCACACGCCGAGCCTGTACGCCGCCTCCTGGCGACGCCGCTCCGGCAGCGCGCCCGGCTTCTCCTCGAGGATCTCCTCGAGACTCCGAAGGCGACGCGCGGCGTCCTCGTACCGCTTGTCGTCGGCCTCGAGCTCGGCGAGCTCCAGCATCGCGTGCGGGGCAAGGTCGCCCGCCGTCCCGAGCGCGAGCAGCTCGCGGTAGGTCGATTCCGCGGCCTCGCCGCGGTCGGTCTCGCGCTGGCACCACGCCTTCTCGTAGAGCAGCATCCCGATGATCGCGTCGTCGAGTTGATCGACGTACCGCCGCTCGACGCGGTTGATCGCCTCGAGCGCCGCCTCGTGGATGCCCTGCCGCGCCTGCGAGACGGCGTGGAGCGCCGCGGCCTCCGGCGTTGACGACCACTGCGGGTGCGCCGCCACCACGCGGGCGAAGGCGTCGGCGGCGTCCGCGTACCGCTCGGCGGCCATGAGCGCGCGGCCGCGCGCGAACGTCGCTTCGGCCGCGAGCGTGTCGTCGAAACCGGGCGCTTCCGCGGCGGCGCGGGCGAAGTGCGCGGCGGCCCCTTCGTAGTCGCCGCGGGAGTGGGCGAGCGCGCCGAGGTGATTCAGCGCGTAGGGCGCGAACCGCGTGTCGCCGCCCTCCGCGGCAAGCACCGCCTCGAACGCGCGCTTCGCCTCGTCCGGACGGCCGAGCGTAACGAGGGCCTGGCCGCGCTCGAAGAGCGCCTGGGTGTGGTGGAACCCGTTCGGCGACCGCTCGATCAGCTCGTCGAATGCCGCGAGCGCCGACGCCGCGTCGTCCTGCCGCAGCTCGGCGAGGCCGACCTTGAGCGTCGCGTCGTCCAGAGCACCAACGTCGCCGGTGGCGGCGTAACGTCGCAGCTCTCGCTCCGCCGCGGCCCAGTCCTCCCGCTGGAAGTTGATGTCGCCGAGGGCGTACAGCGCGAGCGGAAAATCGATTCCGGCGGACGGCTCGGTCGCGATCTCGACCAGCACGGAGCTCGCGTCGTCGTACCGGTCGAGGTGGTAGAGCGACATGCCGAGGCGGTACCGCGCGTCGTCGCGCTGCTCGCCGTCCGGGTACGCGTCGAGATAGTCCGTGAACGCACCAGCGGCCGCCGCGTGGTCCCCGCGCAGGAAATCGTTCTCCGCCGCGAGGAAGGCGACGGCGGATGCGAGCGCGTGCCCGGCGTGTTCCGTGGCGAAGCCCCGGCAGATCGCGCTGCTGCCGGCGTAGTCCCCGATGCGGTGACCGGCGGTCGCGGCGAGATAGAGCGCGTCCGGCACGAGGGCGTGACCGGCGTACGCGGTGGCGAAGTCGCGGAGCGTGCCGATCGCGCCCTCGTGGTCCTCGTCGCGCGTCTGGGCGACGGCGCGGTCGTAGATCATCTCCGGCATGAGCGCGCTCTCGGGATGCGCGCGGGCGGCCTCCGCGAATCGCGTCGCGGCCTGCTTCGCGTCCCCGCGTCGCAGTGCGGACTTCCCGAGCCAGTACGCCGCGTCGTCCTGGTCCTCGCCGGCGGCGGCGGCGACCTGCTCGAAGAGCGTCTCGGCGCGGGCGAAGTCGCCGCGCTCGAACCAGACGCGGCCGCGCAGGAAGCGTGCGCGATCGGCCAGCTCGTGGTCCGCGTAGCGCTTCAGCATGTCGTCGAGGCGGGCGCCGGCGGGCTCGACCTCGCCCTGCTGGAACAGGGCCAGCGCGAGCCCGTACATCGCGTCGGGAACGTACGGGCTCGCCTCGTCGCTCAGCACGCGCTCGTACGCGCGTTGCGCCTCGCCGGGCGCGCCCGCGCGGTGCCGGCACTGGGCGAGGAGCAGCGCTGCCTGCCGCCCGTACTCACCGTGCGGGAACCGCTCGAGCAGCGCGGCGAACCGGTCGGCGGCCGCGACCGGGTCGTCGAGCGCCATGAGGGCGAGGGCGGCGAAGAACCCGGCGCGCTCGCGGAGCGGGCTGTCGGGATGACGGGCCTCGAGCAGGGCGCACGGCTCGGCGACCTCCGCGTAGGCGCCGGCGTGGTACAGCGCCTCGGCCCGCAGCGCCGCCGCGTCGTCGGCGAGGTCGTGCTCGGGATGCGCCGCGAGCGCCGCGCCGAAGACGCGCGCCGCATCGTCGTAGCGCCCCCGGAGGAGGTGGCACTGCCCGAGGACGACCTCGATGGTGGCGGCGTACTCGAAGTCGCTCAGACCGCGCAGCGGCTCGATCTCGCGCGCGGCGTCGTCGTAGCGACCGAGGTGGAAGAGGCTGACGGCGAGACCGTACCGCGCGATGGGCGTCTCGACGTGCGCGGGGTGCGCGTCGATGAATGAACGGTACTCCTCCGCCGCCAGGTCGTAGAGCCGGCGGTTGAGGAAGCCGTTCCCCGCGTGCAGCTACCGCAGCGCCGCCGGATCGTCGTCGTCGGCCCGGACGGGGGCGGCCGCGAGCGCCAGAGTGAGCGTGACCGTGACCAGGACGAGCGGGCGGAGTGCGGCCAGCATGCGGAGCCGGGGGAGGAGGTACGGCATCGGGGCAACCTCATGGGGCCCGGCGCGTCGCCGGGGCGCGGAATCAGGACAGCCGGCGCGGCGACTCGTCCGCGCGGTCGGGACCGTTTCGTCTGAACCCGAGTCGGGGCCCGCCGGGAGACACGTGCAGCACGACCGCTCCGTCTCTTCCGGAGAGCCCACCCACCACTCGGACGCTCGGTACGAAGCGAAGACACATGCTACCGGCCGCGGCATCGACCTGCCCGGGATCGCCCGTGTCGCGGGTGATCCCGCGCGGACGGGCACGACGCGATCGACGCGGCGGGCGTGTTGACAGCTTGTGGACGAGGACTGGTCCGGGGCGTTCTCCGGGTGGGCGGCCGGACGCCGCCGCGACGGACGACAGCACGACAGGACGACCGTAAGGCGGTTATCGGCCAGCGGCCCCTCGCCCCATTCCGCCGATCTCGTGCAGCCCGGTGCCGGCGGTCGGGCCCCGGCGTTCGACGGGAAGCCGGCGCGTCGCCGCGACGATGAGGGTCGAATGCCCACCACCGCCGCTCCGCCTGCCGGGACGCCGGCCGCCCCGGGGTCCTCCACGCCGGCCGCGCCCCCCGCGACCCCCACGCCCCCCGCGCCCCCCGCGCCCGCACCGCCGCCGGGGCTGACCCCCGATCAACTCCAGGAGCTGCACGCCGCGCGGCGCAACGGGCGCAAGGTCGCGCGCGCGGCGCGGGCCGCGTCGTTCAGCGGCTGGACCCTGGCGACGTTCGCGGGGATCACGCTGCTGGCGGGGATCTTCAGCCTGTCATCCTTCGTGCTCGGCGTCGGCATGGCGATCGTCGCGTGGATCGAGCTGCGCGGGGCGAGCGGGATCCGGCAGCTCGACGTGACGGCGCCGCGCCGGCTCGCATTCAACCAGCTCGGGCTCGGCGCGATGATGTGCGCGTACGCCGGCTGGGGCGTTTACGCGACGTTGACGGGGCCGAGCGTCTACGCCGCGGAGATGGCCGCGGCCGGGCCGCAGGTCGCCGCGATCCTCGGGCCGATCGACCAGATGCAGACGACGATCATGCTCGCGGTGTACATCGGTGTCGGATGCGGCGCCCTCGCCGCGACCGGCGGCGCCGCGATCTACTACCTCACGCGCCGTCGCCACATCGAGACGCACCTGCAGAGGACTCCGGCCTGGGTGGTCGAAGCGATCCGCAGCGTCGGCTGACCGGCTCTCAAGCGGCGAGCGTCGTCACGGGCAGAGCGAGCCCCACTGCGCGAGGACGATCAGGATGTCGCCGAAGTCCACGACGCCGCTGTCGTCGAGATCCTCGGGACCGCCGGGGTTGCCCCACGCGGTGAGGATCGCCAGGAGGTCGCCGATGTCCACCACGCCGCTGGCGTCGAGGTCGGCGCAGGCGCCGCTCAGCGCATCGACGGACCAGACGAAGAGGCCGCGCTGCTCGTCGGAGCCGAGCACCGTGCCGCTCGGAAGAAGCGGGTAGTTGCTCCAGAGACCGAAGAAGTCCGTCTCGTTGCCCTCGGGACGCGTGTCGAAGTAGGCGATCTCGACCGGTGCGAGCGGATCGGCGGCGTCGAAGACGCGAAGACCGCTCGTGTAGTTGGCCGCGAAGATGAGGCTGCCGCGGACGTACAGGTTGTGGTCGATCGTCGCGAGGCCGTTCGTGAAGGTGCCGGCCTCGGTGGGATTGCTCAGGTCGCTGACGTCGAAGATGCGCGTCGTCGTCAGGTTGCCCGACTGCGCCTCGTCGAGCTCGTCGTCGAGGTAGAAATGCTGCCGGTCCTCGGACAGCCAACCCTGGTGCGAGTAGAACGCGTTCGAGTAGAACTCCTGGCCCGTCGTGAACACGCTCGCTTTGTTCGTGACGTCGAGAATCTCCAGACGCGCATCCGACCAGCCGCCGTTGTCGCCGGAGCAGGCGAACATGATCTGGCGCCCGGCATACGGGCCCTCGGTGTACGTCACGACCTGCGCGTCGTGGATGTAACGGTCCGCCCACTGGCCGACGAGCGGCGGGTTCTCCGCGTCCGCGTTGAGGTCGAACACGGCAAAGCCGTAGGGCGTGCCGCCGACGCAGTAGAGGAAGCCGCTGGCTTCGTCGATGACGATGTTGTGGCAGAAGGTCTCGCCGGAAAACGTGTTCGCCAGCGTGACGTTCCCGTTGTCCACATCGCTCAGGTCGATCACCTGCACGCCGACGGTGGCCTCGACGTCGGTCACCTTGTACGCGTAGTGACCGAAGACCTTCACGTCACCCCAGAGGCTGCACGCACCGAGGATCGTGCCAACGATCTGCGCGTTCGCAGGATCGGTGACCTCGACGATGCCGCTTCCGCAGCGCAGACCGATGATGGCGTACTCGCGGCCCGACGGCGCGACGTAGCCCCAGACGTCGTTGGCGGTGTCGTGGGTTCCGTCGAAGGCGCCGAGCGGAACGTGCGACTCGAGGTTCACGCCGTCGGCGTCAAAGCCGCCGGCCGGCGACATCGCTCCGCCCGGGGTTCCGGTCGCCCCTTCGACGGCTCGCCGCCAGATCGGTCCGTCGAACGACGGGGGCAGGACGGCCTGGCCCTTCGGGTCGTCGGTGTGCGCGAGAACGATCGTCGCGGTTCCCAGCATCGCGAGGCCGGCCATGCAGCCGGCGATCAGGCCTGTCGATCGCATGTTCCTTATCCTCCATCGGCCGGCGGTGAGCCGGGTTCACGCGGCGAGCCCCGAAAGTCCTACGCAGATCGGGCGGTTTCGGGTGCCGGAAAGCAGTCCCCGAGCGGCGGAAACGGCCCTCCCGAGGAGACGGGCGACAGGACCCGTTCCGGCAAAAAGAAAAAAAGGCGGCGAACCGCGGTCCGCCGCCTCGATCAGTCGGATTCAGGCCAAAGTCAGGGGCAGGTCTGGCCCCAGGTGCCGAGGATCACGAGCAGGTCGCCGAAGTCAACCGTGCCGCTGCCGTCCACGTCTTCCGCTCCGCCGGCGTTGCCCCAGGCGCCCAGCACGGCGAGCACGTCGCCGAAGTCGACCACGCCGCTGCCGTCCGCGTCACCGCAGGGATCGCCGCCGGCCAGCGCGTCCACCGTCCACACGAACAGGCCGCGCTGCTCGTCGGAGCCGATGACCGTGCCGCTCGGCAGGAACGGGTAGTTGCCCCACAGCGCGTAGAAGTCGGTGACATTGTCCTCGGGTCGCGTGTCGAAGTACGCGATCTCAACGGGGTTGAGCGGGTCGGTCGCCTGATCGAAGACGCGGAGCCCGCTCGTGTAGTTGGCCTCGAAGATGAGCCCGTCACGCACGAAGAGATTGTGATCGATCGTGAACAGACCGTTTGTGAACGTGCCGACCTCCACCGGGTTGTCGAGGTCGCTGACGTCCACGATGCGGGTCGTCGTCTCCGTGCCGAAGGTGGCCTCGTCCAGCTCGTCGTCGAGATAGAAGTAGCGCTGATCTTCCGACAGCCAGCCCTGATGCGAGTAGACCGTGTTGGAGTAGAAAGCCTCGCCGAGCGTGACGATGCCGCTCTTGTCCGTGACGTCGAGGATCTCCAAACGTCCGTCGGACCAGCCGCCGTTATAGCCCGAGCAGGCGAACATGATCTGCCGCCCGGCGTAGTCGGTGTCCGGACCGGTGTAGGTCACGGCCTGGGCGTCGTGGATGTACCGATCTGGCCAGTCTCCGACCTGCGGCGGGTTCACGGCGTCCGCGTTGAGGTCGTAGACGCCGAAGCCATTGAAGAAGCCGCCCACGCGGTAGAGGAAGCCGGATTCGGTGTCGATCACGATGTTGTGCGTCGCGCCGATCCCGCCCTGATCCGCGATGCGGCCCGCCTCGGAGACGTTGCCGTTATCGACGTCGGTGAGGTCGATGACCTGGATGCCGATCGACGAGTCCTCGGTGACCTTGTAGGCGTACGGTCCGTACGTCTTGACGTCGCCCCACGTGCTGCACGCGCCGAGCACGGTGCCGACGATGGTGGCGGCGGCGGGATCCGTCACCTCGACGATGCCGGTGCCGCACTCGAGACCGACGAGCGCGTACTCGCGCCCCGACGGGGAGACGTAGCCCCAGATGTCGTTCGCGATGTCGCTGTTGCCGGCGAACGCGCCCACCGGAAAGTTCGACTCCAGATTGACGCCGCTGCTCTCGAATCCGCCGGCGTACGCCATTCCGCCGAGTTGCCTGCCTTCGATCGCCCGGCGCCAGACCGGCCCCTGGTAGGTCGGCGGCAGAATGGCGGATGCCTTCGGGTCGTCGGTGTGACCCGACGCGATGGTTCCGAGCGTCAGTGCAACGATGCCGGCCGACCCGGCGGCGAAGATCCCTGTCAAGCGCATGGTGCGTGTTCCTCTTCTTGCCCGGCACGGCGCCGGGGTCCTGCGACTGCCCCAAGTACGCAAATCTACTGTATTTGCGGCCGACCAGTAGCGATAATTCCGCCCAAAGGCGCCAGGACGCGTTCGGGGCCCGGCGAGAGGCCTTCCAGAGCTGGAGTTCCGGGAGCGGAGACCGGCGTCAGCCCGGGCACACCGCGCCCCACTCCGCGAGCACCCGGAGGACGTCACCGAAGCCGACCTCGCCGTCGCCGTCGACGTCGGCGGGGCCGCCCTGCTCACCCCAGGTCGCCAGGATCAGGAGCACGTCGCTGAAGCCCACCTCACCGTCGCCGTCGGCGTCCGGGCACGGCTGGTTCAGGGCGTCGATCGACCAGACGAAGAGACCGCGCGAACGGTCCGAGCCGATCACGGTCCCGCTCGGGAAGAAGGGGTAGTTGCCCCAGAGTCCGAGGAACGTGGTCGAGTCGCTCTCGGGCCTCGTGTCGAAGAACCCGATCTCGACGGGCGCGAGGGGATCCGTCCTGTCGAAGACGCGCAGACCGCTCGTGTAGTTGGCGGCGAAGATGTAGTTGCCGCGCACGAAGAGGTTGTGATCGATCGTCTCGAGCCCGTTGGTGAACGTCGTGAGGAAGAGGGGGAGGTGCGGGTTGGCCACGAGGAAGACCCGCGTCGTGGTCGGGCTGCCGAGTTCCTGCTCGTCGAGCTCGTCGTTGAGATAGAAGTACCGGCGATCCTCCGAGAGCCATCCCTGGTGGGAGTACACGGCGTTTTCGTAGTACGCCTCGGAGATCGGGTGCATGGCGTTCTTGAACGTGACGTCGATGATCTCGAGCCGGCCGTTCGACCAGCCGCCGTTGTCGCCCGAGCACGCGAACATGTACTGGCGTCCTTCGTAGGGCCCGTCCGTGTGCGTGACGACCTGCGCGTCGTGGACGTACCGGTCCGACCAGCTCCCCACGTACATCGGACGCCCCGGATCCTCGTTGAGGTCGTAGGCGCCGAAGCCGTAGAACGAGCCGCCGACCCGGTAGAGGTAGCCGCTCTCCTCGTCGATCACGATGTTGTGCGAGGCGCCCGTGCCGTTGCCGGAATCGACCCGCGCGTACTCGAAGACGATGCCGGCGTCGATCGCCTCCAGGTTGATCACCTGGATGCCGATCGAGTCGTCCTCGGTCACGCGGTAGGCGAAATGGCCGTAGGTCTTGACGTCTCCCCATCCGCTGCACGCGCCGGAGATCGTGTCGATCACCTGCGCATTTGCCGGATCGGTGACCTCGACGAAGCCGAGGCCGCAATACAGACTGATGAGCGCGTACTCGCGACCGGACGGCGAGGTGTACCCCCAGATGTCGGTCGCCTCCGGCGGGTCCCCCTCGAACGCGTCGAGCGGAAACAGCGACTCGAGGTTGACGCCCAGCGACTCGAACTCCCCGGCCATCGCCATCCCGCCCGGCGCCGCGCCTTCGACCGCGCGTCGCCACACCGCGCCGCCGTCCTTCGGGACGATCGTTCCCGCTTTCGGATCGTCGGTGTGAGCGAGGATCGGGGCGCAGAGACCGATGATCGCCAGGGCCGTACCGGCGCCGGCGATGTGCCGCGTGCAGTGCATGTTCGTTCTCCGGGGATCCGTCTGGCGGGAACGCCGATTCTATCACGGATCATGCGCGGATCATGCGCGGATCATGCGCGGATCATGCGTAAAGCCGCGGATCATGTGTAAAGCGAGCCGGTGGGTTGCCCGACCCCGCGCGTCCCGGTGACAGCGGAGACGTTCGGCCTCCGTGCGACCGGGGCGGCCGGGTGACGGGCAATCCGGGCTCGACACGCTCAACGTGCTGCTGCAACAGGACTTCCGCTCACCGTCGCTCCGCAGTCGGACACGATCCTGCTCCGCCGCCGGCCGCGCCGCGGACGTCGCCGCGCGGTCCATGCCTCAGTCGCGCGAAAGCGCATCGGCCGTGAACGCGCGCCCGGTGCCGCAGGTGACCTGCCACGCGCCGTCGGGCGTGAAGATCTGGGCCCGGTGATTGCCCTGGTCGACGACCAGCACGCGCAGGCGGTCGTCCTGCTCGATGCCGCGCGGATTCCAGAACTGCCCGTGGTCCGTGCCGTGCTCGCCCCATGCGGTCACGAAGACGCCGTCCTCGGTGAACTTCTGCACGCGGTGCGCGGCGGCGTCCGTGACGTAGACGAAGCCGTCGCGGCCGGCCGCGACGCCGAACGGCTGCTTGAACCGGCCGTCGCCATCGCCGGCCTCGCCCCACGCGCGCAGGAAGCCGCCCTGGTCGTCGAACACCTGCACGCGCTGGTTGTCGGCGTCCACCACGAACACCGTGCGGCCGTCGCTGCCGAAGGCAAGGCCGGTCGGACGCCGGAACCGGCCGGTCCCGCTTCCGTAGCCGCCCCAGGCGCGGAGAAAGCCGAGGTTCGAGTCGAACACCAGCACCATCGCGTTGCGCGGATCGATCACGTAGAGCTCGTTCGCGGGCGAGCGCTCGATCTCGACGGGCTCGACCGGCCAGCGCAGCGCGAGCGGCGCGAGCACCGCCCCGAGCCTGTCGAGGTCGAGCGCCTTCGTGAACCAGCCGCGACGCGTCGAGTACTTCACGGAGTCCGCCGGGTCGTAGGACAGCGCGAAGATCTGGATGCGGCGCATCGCGCTGTCGGTGACATACAGCCGTCTCGCTTCCGCGTCGATCTCGAGGCCCGAAGCGCGGATCACCTGGCCGAACCGCTTCCCCCGTTCGCCGAACGAGCCGATCAGGATCGGGACGTCCTTGCCCGTCTCGAACACGTGCAGCAGGTGCGTCTCCGGCTCCGCGATCGCGAGCAGGCGGCCGTCCACGTCGATGCTCGCGCCGAAATGCGACTGCTTGGCCTTGATCGCGCGGGCCGGGGTCGGCGTTCCCTCGTCGGGGTCGCCCATCGCGAACACCTGCGCACGGTTCTCGAACGACTCGCAGATGACGCCGAAGGCCCCGGACGGCGCGAGCGCGAGCGCGTCGGGATAGTGAAGCCGCCCTTCGCCCTCGTGCAGCCGGATCGCATGGATCCCCCACTGGAGGTGGAGATCGCCGTGCCGGTCGAAGACCTGGATGCGGTGGTTGCGCGTGTCGGCGACGAAGACCTCCCCGTCGCGGCAGGCGATACCGGTCGGCTGGTCCATGAGGCCGCGGTGCGGGCCGTAATCGCCCCACGAGACGACGTGCGCGCCGACCGGGTCGAACTTCTGCACGCGGTTGTTGTCCGCGTCGGTGACGTAGATGAAGCCCTCGTTGTCCACCGCGACGGCGGCCGGACCGTTGAAGCGGCCGTCGGCGGCGCCGCGGGAGCCCACGACGCGCACGAGGGCGCCGTCGTGGTCGAACACCTGCACGCGGTCGTTCCCGAGGTCCGCGACGTAGACGTGCCAGGCATCGACGGCGAGCCCCTGCGGGTCCTTGAACTCGAGGGGCGCGGTCCCGTGCGCACCCCACTCGCGCACGAACGTGCCGGACGAGTCGAAGACGAGGATCTTGTGGTTGCCGCCATCGGCGACGAAGAGCGTGCCGTCCTTCGCGAGGCCCACGCCCCGCGGCCGGCTCATCTCTCCGGATCCGGAGCCGCGCCGGCCGATCGTGCGCAGCCGCGCGCCTTCCCGGTCGAAGACGGCGACGCGCGCTTCGCCGGTCTCGGCGATGAAGATCTCGCCGTCGCCGGCGATGGCGACGCCGCCGGGATCCTCGATCGGTCCGATCGTCGTCTCGTAGGGGCCGAAGCGGAAGGGGTCGGGCGCGCCCTCGTCCTGCTGCGCCGCGGCGACCGCCGCCAGCGCGAGGATGGCGAGCAGGCCCGGTCCGTTCGATCGGAGGCGGATCATGACGGAAGCATAGCGTGCCGGGCCAAGTCGCCGCGCCGACCCAGCAGCGCCGACCCGGCCGCGCCGACCCGGCCGCGCCGACCCAGCCGCGCCGACCTCGACGCGCCGACCCGGCCGCGCCGACCTCGACGCGCCGACCCGGCCGCGCCGACCCGGCTCGCCGCGCCGGGTGCCCGTGCGTCACTCGTTCGGAATCGCCGTCTCGACCA
>CAZXBB010000165.1:0-11438 GCA_964638815.1 uncultured Isosphaeraceae bacterium | reverse complement strand
CCGGCCTCGGTCACGAGGACGCTGCTCGCGAGATCGCCGCGGGCACGCTCGTGCAGGGACCCGTCGTCGAGCTCCCGGACGAGCTTCTCGGCCCGGCGCAGCGTGCCGCGGCGGGCGTAGGCGATGTGGCAGATCGGATCGCCGGGCACGACGGACGGCATCGTGGTCATGCCGAGGACGACGCCTCCCTCCGGAGCGGTGACCGTGTTGATCTGGTCGCCGAGCAGGCTCGTGTTCGTCGCGATGACGTCGCCGGTGTTCACGATGTCCCCGGGTCCGACGTGGAACTCGAGGAAGCCGCCGTGCTCGGCGCGAACCCACTTCGTCGAATCCGCCTCGATGCGGTACGCCGGCTCGATCGGCTCGCCCCCGGTCATGCCGAGGAACACGAGGCAGTTCCGGATCCCGCGTATGGCATACTCGACGACGCTCGGTTCGACCTTCCAGACCTCGCCGGCCTCGAGGATGATCGCGACGCAGCCGACCTCGCACGCCGCCTCGCGCAACGACCCCTTCGGCCCCTTGCCGCTCACGATCAGCTCGGCCCCGAACGCGCGGGCCAGCGCCGCGATCTGTGGATCCGTCATGTCGGCGCGCACGTTCGGGAAGTTCGTGCGCCGCACCGCCGCGGTGTGCAGGTCGATGCAGTAGGCGCACCGGCTGACGACCTGGTCGAAAAAGGACCTCGCCATGCGGCCGGTGTGGCTCCCCTTGTACGTACCGGGGAACGAGCGATTCAAGTCGCGTCGATCGGGCAGGTAGCGCGAGTGACGCTCGAAGCCGAGAATGTTGACCACCGGCACGAGGACGAGCGTGCCCGCGTCGATCGCGAACGGCTGCTCGCGGGCGATCTGCCGGATCGCCCCGGATCCGTTGATCTCGTCGCCGTGCACCGCCGCGGTGACGCAGACCGTGGGCCCTTCGCGCTCGCCCCGCCATATGTAGATGGGAAGCCGGATGCCCGCGCCCGACGTGCCCTCGCCGATCGTCAGGTAGTGAGCCCGGCGCTCGCCCGGCGCGACGATCACATCCCCCCACCGGCTCGGATCGGGCTCATGCACCGGCCCGGTCCTCCGCGAGGTCCTTCAGAAGCTGCGGGTCGAGCGCCCCCGCCTTCACGCTTCGCTTTCGCCGCCGTCGCTCCGGCACGAGACCCCGCATCGACTCGAGCCGGCCGTAGCACAGGAGCCGATCGCCCGCTTCGAGCTGGCGCGAACCGCGCGGGTTCGAGACGACCGTCGTCCCGCGATGAAGGTTGAGAACGGCGATGTCCTGGTCGCGCAGCCCGGACTCGGCGATGGTCTTGCCCACCATGCCGGATCCCTCCGGAACGATGAGCTCCGCCACGCCGAACCCCTTCGACACCGTCAGCCGCTGGCGGATGTCGATCTCGGGGAAGTTGACCTGGTTCGACATGAAGTCGATGACGGCGCCCGCCACGTCGAGGCCGGTCGCGCCTTCGATGCCCTCGAGCCCCGGCGACGAGTTCACTTCCATGATCTGCGGCCCGCTCTCGCCCTCGAGCATGTCCACGCCCGCGACGCGCAGCCCCATGATCTGCGCGGCGCGCACGGCCGTGTCCCGGAACACCGGGTCGAGCTCGATGCGCTCGGCCATGCCGCCGCGGTGCACGTTGCTGCGGAACTCGTCGCCCTGCGCGACGCGACGCATCGCCGCCACGACCGTGTCGCCGACGACGAACGCGCGGATGTCCCGGCCCCTGCTCTCCTTGATGAACTGCTGGACGAGCACGTTCTGCTCGGCGCTGTGCAGCGTCTCGATGATCGCCTCGGCGACCTTGGTGGAATCGGCGAGAATGACCCCGACGCCCTGCGTTCCCTCGAGGATCTTGATGATGACCGGCGCGCCGCCGAGCCGCTCGATCGCGGGGAGGATGTCGTCGCTGTGGCGAACGAACGTCGTGTGCGGCATGCCGATGTCGTGGCGGCTCAGGATCTGGAGCGAACGTAGCTTGTCCCGCGAGTTCGTGATGCCGTTCGACGTGTTCGGCGTGTACACGTCCATCTGCTCGAACTGCCGCACGAGAGCCGTGCCGAAGAACGTCCTCGACGCGCCGATGCGGGGAAGGATCGCGTCGTAGTCCGCGATGTGCTCCGACTTGTAGAACAGGTCCGGCTCCCCGCGCTGGAGCTCGATGGCGAACCGGAGCGTGTTCAGCACGTCCACGTCGTGGCCCCGCTCCTCGGCAGCCTGCTTGAAGCGCCGCGTGCTGTAGCAGTTCGGCGCGGTGGAGAGAATCGCCAGCTTCATCGACTACCCTCGGTCTCCGACGGTTTGTGCCTCGCGGGCGTCAGGACGTACATGCGTGACGGATCGACGCTGAACACGCCGGCGAGCGCAGTCCGGCCGATGAGCATCCGGCAGAGCATGCGCCGGCGGCACACCAGGCTCAGCTCGATCTCATGCTCGATGCCGGCTATGCCCAGGGTCGTCCGGCAGACGACGCGCTGCTGGCGCTCCCCGCTGCTGGGCTTGACGATCGTCTCCCGCGACTTCTCGGCCTCGATCCATTTCGTCACCCGCCGCGGCCTCGCGCGCACGACGACCTCGAACCGCACGCGGTCGTTCGGAAGGTCTTCCATCCGGGCGACGTCGATCGCGCTGGTCCTCGCCCCCGTGTCGATCTTCGCCCGTATGCGTCGGACCCCCCAGTCCGGGAGATCGACGCGCTCACGCCACCCGATCATCGTGAGGTGGCGATTGTCGGGCGGGGTCGTCTCGGCCATGGGGTCCGCATTGTATCGGAATCGAACGACATCGGAATCAGGCGACATTCCAATCAAGCGACCAGACGCGAGAGCGCCAGGGTGGCGAGGCTCAGCACGAGGAAAAACCCGAACATGTCGGTCAGCGTGGTCAGGACGGGGCCGGCGGCGAGCGCCGGATCGATCCCGAATCGCTTGAGGACGAGCGGGACGGTGCCGCCGATCGAGACGGCGAGCATCGTATTGAGCGCGAGGGCCGCGCCGACCACGAGCCCGAGGAAGACGTTGCCCTTCCACAGCCACGCCGCGCACGCGATGATCAGCCCGAGGACCACGCCGTTGATCACGCCCACCGAGATCTCCTTGATCCACGCGCGCGCAAGCTCCCGCGGCTCGATGAGCCCGAGCGTCAGCTCGCGGATGCTCACCGCGACGGCCTGGTTGCCGGAGCAGCCGCTCATGTCCGAGATGATCGGCAGAAAGACCGCGAGCGCGATGACGGACGCGAGCGTGTCCTGGTAGAGGGCGATGACGCTCGCCGCGACGATGTTGAGCAGGACGTTGATGCTGAGCCACGAGAGTCGCCGCCGGGCGCGTCGCCAGAGCGGCATGCTGCGCAGCTCCTCGCCGCCCACGATGCCCTGCGACTTGCGATAGTCGTTGTCCGCCCGCTCGCCGAGCGCCTCCTCGACGTCGTGACGTTTCACGACCCCGACGAGACGTCCGGAGGCGTCGACAACCGGGACGCCCAGCAGGGCGTGCCGTTCGAAGACGTCGTCGAGCTCGTCGAGCGGCGTGGCGTCGGTCACCGCGTGGGGGTCGCGGATCATCAATCCGGCGACCCGGCGGTCGGGCCGCGCGAGGACGATGTCCCGCAGACGCAGCACGCCCACGAGCTTACCCTCGTCCGACGTGATGTACACGTACTGCACGTCGTAGCCCGCGTACTGCTCGGCGCGAGTCTGGAGATCATCGATCACGTCGCGAACGCTCGCGTGATCGGGATACGCGAGGAACTCGGTCACCATGAGACCGCCGGCGACGTCCGAGGCGTACCCGGCCAGCGCGCGCACGCCCGACGCCTCCTCGGGCGTCAGCTTCGCGAGGATCGCCTGCGCGTTCTCGTGGCTGAGCGCCGCGATGAGATCCGCCTGCTCGTCGCTCGGCATCTCGGCGAGGATCGCCGCGGCCTCGTCGGCGGCGAGCTGCTCGACCAGCTCGACCGCCTGCGCCTCGGGAATCTCCTCGATGACGTCCGCCGCGTCCTCCGGCGCGAGCGTCGTGAGGACCTTCGTCTGGAGCTCCTCCGGGAGACGGGAAAGCGCGCGCGCCGCCTCCCCGGCCGAGAGCCCGTCGAGATACTGCCGCAGCCGCGATGCGTCGCCGCTCTCCGCGAGTCGGCCGAGCTCTTCCCATGGGTTGCCGGTCGGCGTGCTCGTCGTCGGGGCGCTCATCATGGTCGGTGATCCGTCGCGGAGTCCTCGAGTGCAGGAAGCGGACTCCTCGACCCAAACCACGATACCGCGTGGAACCGGGCCGGGAAGTCCGCTCCATCATGGCGTCGGCCAAGGGCGAGCGGCGCATGTATCGACGTGGCGACGTGACGGCGTGACGCCGTGACGTGCTTCGCGGGCGAAGCCCGGCGATTTGCCCGTCAGCCTTCGACGCCTCGTCCGAGCGAATCGTCGCCGAGGTAGTGATCGAGATGGTGCGCCCGATTCTCGACTTTCAGCAGGACCTGCTTGAGCAGCGTCTCCGAGCCGTAGTCGGCCAGTCTGGTGCACGTCTCGATCGCGTGCCGCAGCTTCTGGGCGATCGTGCCCTCGGCGTTGCGGTCGCGCTCGAGCATGTCACGCAGCCGGAAGACGCCCTCCGGCTCATGCTCGATGAACGAGAGCTCCGCCAGTTGCGCGGGAGCGCTGGTCGGAACGGCCCCGAGCGCGGTCATGCGTTCCGCGATTGCGTCCACCTGCAGGTGAACCTCGGTGTACGCCTCCTCGAGGAAGACGTGTATGTCGCGGAACTGCGGCCCCTCGACCAGCCAGTGGTGCTTCTGGTACTGGTGGAACAGAACGAAGAGCGAGGAAACCTGCTCGTCCAGCAGCGGCGCCACCGCGCGGACGACATCCAGCCCGAGCCCGATCGGATTGCCTTCGAGTTCGCTCTTCGGTTTCCAGACGGTCGCGTTTGTCATTTGTCGGCCCTCTCTGATGACGACGGGGTGACGACGGGGTGACGACGGCGAAGCGCCGTCGTCGATCGTCCGATCGTAGGCGCGCACGCGGCGGGAGTCGATCGATGCGCGTCGCGCGCCGCCGTCGTTCTACGGCGCCGCCGGCGGCTCGAACGTCATGCAGATCTGCCAGCCGTACACCGGGTACTGGATCCGCACGCGGTACGCCCGGAACCGGGCCGGGTCCCATTGGAACCGCGCGCACAGATGGGCGAGGACGTCGGTGTAGCCCGGGACCTCGGTGGCGTACACGTTCCGCATGTCGTGGCCGATGAACCCGATCGGTTCGTGGAGCGGCATGCGGTCGATGTCGCGGGCGGGGTCGTTCACGTTCGCGATGCCGTCGTAGCCCGTGTCGAACGCCACGAGCTCGGGCTCGGCGCCCGGGAAGACGTCGGCATCGAGGAGCACGTCGAACACCAGCAGCGCGACCGGAAGCGCCGGCTCGACGAACAGCGAAGTTCGCGCGCGCGGCTCGTCCTTGCGATAGCGCCGCATCGTGGCCACGTGGTGGTCCACGACGAAGAGGTCGGTGACCGAGCGCGGCCCGAGCAGGTCGGGCGGGAGCACGTAGTTGATGATCCGGCCCGACCGGTGCGCCTCGAGCTGCGCGGGCGGGTTCGTGCAGAACTGCTCGAGCGTCATGAGATCCGGCAGCGCGGCGTCGCCGGCCCCTCGCTCGACGTCGTTCTCGTCGAGGTTCGAGCGGTAGCTGAAGCGAACGGCGACGCCCGGGCGCAGCCGCTGCATCGCGATCCCGCCGTTGAGCCAGGTGAGATCGTGCTTCAGCGGATCGCGCGCGGACGGATGCACGATCGCCGTGCCGAGCCATGTCTCGGCCCGTGCGCCCTTGAGCTGGCTGATTCCCTTGAAGACGGAGTAGCGGCTCGCGAGCTCGAACCTCTCCCGCGCACCCGGAAGGCTCGAGCTGATCAGGGCGTCGAGCGCGCTGCGGGTGCCCGCCTCGTTCCGGATCAGCCGGTCGAACGCCGCGACGGCCGTCTCGGCCTCACGGACGAGATCCGGATCGACGCCCTTGCCGGCCGCCGCCCGAACGATCTGCCGCAGGGGCTCCGGACCGGGGATGAGGTGCACCACCTCCAGCGGGTCCTTCGCCGCGGTCGCATTGAGCACCCGGCTCGCCACGGCACGGTTGACGTCGAGCTCGCGCATCAGGGCATTGGGCCGCAGGGCGCCCAGCCGCTCGAGGATCGCGCCGATCGTCCGCGCGAGGCCCTCGCCGACCTCGCGGATGCGGCCTTCCACGGGTGAGGCCACCCGGGGGGCCGTTTCGGGAGTCGGGACGGGCTCGAGTGACGGGCGGGCCATGCTTGTCCTTATACGCCATCTCACCCACCGGGAAGAGCACTCGATCGCGAGAAAGACCAATAAATATGTAATAAATTGCATCGCTTGACCCGCGACTTCCGAATACACTGCCGCCGGGATTCGCCCCGGGTCCGGATTCCCGCCCCGCTCCGCCCCACCCCGCTCCCCCCCCGCCCCGCCCCACCCGGTTCCGCCCCGCGCCTTTCATCCGGAGAGCCAGACGATGGAGACCCGCATCCTGATTCCGCTCCTTGCCGCTCTCGCTGCGGCGGGGCACGCAGCCGCCGGCACGCCGACATTCGAATACACCGACCTCGGCACCCTCGGCGGTCCGGAGGCGCGGGCGTTCGGTCTCAACGACGCTCGCCAGGTCGTCGGCTGGTCGAACGTGTCCGCGGAGAACGACTGCCCCGCGGAGGGACGCCCCTGCCGTCACGCGTTCCTGTGGACCGACGGCTCGATGGAGGGCCTCGGGCTGCTCGCGGGCGACGAGGAGAGCGTCGGCCGCGCGATCAACGACGCCGGCCTCATCGTCGGCACGTCGGAGCGCGACGTGATCGCCGGCTCCGGCGTCTTCCACGGCTTCTCATGGGACGGGACGATGACGCCGCTGCCGGACCTCGGCCAGGGTCAGAGCTTCGTGCACGACGTCAACGAGAACGGCGTGATCGTCGGGTGGACGCAGGACCCGGACGTCTTCCGCGACCGCGCGGTCACGTGGGTCGGCGGCGTCATCGACAACCTCGGCGACGACGAGCCGCACCAGTACAACCGGGGCGTCGGACTGAACGACACCGGCATCGTCGTCGGCTTCGCGTGGAACCTCTTCTCCCCGAACGACGCGATGCTGCACGACGGCAACCGATGGGTCCAGATCGGCGGATTCGGACAGTTCCAGAACGCCGAGGCGAACGACGTCAACAACCCGGGGCTCGCGGTGGGGCTGATGGCGCACCCGCAGGGCGACTGGCACGCCACCACCTGGGCCCCCGACGGAACGGTGACCGATCTCGGTCTGCTGCCGGACACGCTCCTCAGCGAGCTCTCCGACGTGAACGATGCCGGTCACGCCGTCGGGCGCTCGTACTCCGACACGACGAGCCGCGCGATCTACTACGACGGCGTCGCGCTGCACGACCTCAACGACTTCGCGCCGGAGGGCTTCGACGGCGTGCTCTGGGACGCGAGCGAGATCAACGAGCACGGCGACATCGCCGG
Source organism: uncultured Isosphaeraceae bacterium (assembly GCA_964638815.1). Taxonomy (GTDB): domain Bacteria; phylum Planctomycetota; class Phycisphaerae; order Phycisphaerales; family SM1A02; genus CAZXBB01. The sequence goes on along the minus strand of CAZXBB010000165.1, from coordinate 3,932 downwards.
GACCGCGCTCGTTGACGGCCGCTTCCGCGCCTTCCTGATGACCGTATCCGTCCCGTGCCCCGGCGACGTCGACGGCGACGGCGCGGTCACGTTCGGCGACCTGATCGACCTCCTGGCGAGCTGGGGCCCATGCGCCGGCTGCCCCGCCGACCTCGACGGGGACGGCTTCGTGACCTTCGCCGACATACTGATTCTCCTGGGCCACTGGGGCCCGTGCGCCGGTTGATCCGGCCCGTCATGCCATGAAAGGAAACCGCTCGATGATGAAGTGCCCGACGATCCTCCTTGCCATCACCGTGGCCGCCACCGCGAGTCGCGGCGCCGTCGCGGACGTCTTCCACGACTACGAGAACTTCGCGGAGGGCTTCCTCGGCGAGACCGTGGTGCACGACGGCGTGACCTACCGCGACGCGAACCGCGTCTCCGGCGTCTTTCCCGACGGCATCCCGTTCGACGAGAACGAGCTCGGCTCCGAGTACATCATCGAGCGCGCCACCGTCTTCTACGCCGAGTTCCCGGAATACGGCAGCCCGGACAACTCCATGACGTTCGGACGCGCGTTCATTCCGGGCGACAACCTCACCATCGGCCCGCTCGCATCGGTGTGGATGGATCTCGACGAGCCGGGCACGAGCGTCCACCTCGATCTCGGCTACCTCGAGAACGGACCGTGGGGCGGCATCGAGTACGTGCTCGAGGCGCTGCGCGAGGGCGCCGTCGTCGGAACCGACTCGTTCCTCATCATGGACGAGGGAGGACGCGACAACGGCGCCGTCGCGACGCTCTCGATCGAGGGCGCCCCCTTCGATCAGCTTCATCTCTTCGCGCGGCTCGACGGCCAGTTCACCGCACCGCGCGGCATGATCGACGACCTGAGGATCACGAGCGCGTGCGTCGAGGATCTCGACGGCAGCGGACGGGTGGATTTCGCCGACGTCCTCGCCGTGCTCGCGGCATGGGGCGAATGCCCGGGATGCCCGGAGGACCTCACCGGCGACGGGGCGGTCACCTTCGCCGACGTGCTGATCATCCTCGCGGCGTGGGGCCCCTGCGGCTGATCCGGCGCTGGAGCCAGCGCGTCGAGCCAGCGCATTGACCCAGCGCGTCGACTCAGCGCGACGACCCTGCGTGTCACACCATGGCCCGTCCCGCCGCGTCACGGCGCCCGGGGTGGATGCGGATCAGCGGCCGCGCGCCCCCGGCGCCATCGCCGGTACGGCTCCATCGCGGGAAGCGCGCTCAGGGCGACGAAGAGCGCCACCAGCCACAGGACTCCGGCCGGGCCGCCGATCGCCGACCCGACCAGGCCCGTCAGCGGTCCGGCCGCGTAGCCGGCGCCGATGAGCGCCTCGTGCGTGCCGCCCGCGTCGACGGCCGCCGCGCCCACGGCCATCGCGTAGTACAGCGCGGTGTAGTAGATCACGCCGAGCCCCACGCCGAAGGACACGAATCCCCAAAGCATTACGGGCAGCGCGGGCGCGAGCACGATCGCCGCGAACCCTGCCGTCAGCGTCGCGGCAGCCAGCAGGAGCATCCCCCACCGCCCGTGCCAGAACGGGAGACGCCACATCATCACGACGATGAGCACGCGCGTCACCATCCACGTCGCGGTCGCCGGCGTCTCCCACGCGACGTCGATCCCGATCTGCTCGAACCGGTACGGCAGGAGCGGCGAGAGCACGGACGACAGCAGGTAGCTCATCGGCAGCAGCACGCGCGCCGACCGCAGGAGGAACGGGTAGCTGTCCGCGACGTGCGGCAGGGCCGTCGCGTGATCGTGCGCGGTCGGGCGCGCGGGCACGAAAGCCAGCAGCGCGACGGCCGCGAAGTTGGCGACCGCCAGGCCGGCGATCGCCCAGGCGCCGTGGTCCTCGATCAGCGGCGCCATCGCGAACATCGGGATCGCGATCGCCGGCATCCAGATCAGGTTGAACCACGCGATGGCCGACCGCATCGCGGGCCCGTGCCGACCGGCCGTGACGTAGCTCTCGAGCAACGGCCACGCGAACGCCACCGACAGCGTGGCGACCCCGGCGGAGATCCAGAGCGCGGTTTCAGTCGCGAACACCACGGGCACGACGCACGCCACGCCCTGCACGCCGATCGTGAGCGCGAGCACGAGACGCGGGGACAGCCATCGCTCGATCGCGCGCGTTGCCCGGCCGGCGTTGATCGCGCCGACCGTGTAGATCACGCCCATGCCCGCGTAGAGCGTGAGGTTGCGCATCTGCCCGAAGTCGTACGAGTGCTTCGCGATGAACGCCAGGCCGTGCCAGAAGACACCGGTGCCGAGCGAGAGCAGGAAGACCACCGCCAGCACCCAGTGGATCGGCGCCGGAGCGGAGTCGGACGCGGGATGCGCGGGTTCGATCGTCACGGGATCGGGACGTTCGTCGGTCCGCGCGGTTAATGCAACCGGATAGAATGCCGAAGATCCCCGCCAGGAGTCCCCCGGATCCCCCGGATCCACCCGGATCCACCCGGATCCACGGATCCCCGGAGTCACCGGAGCCCCCCCCGAACATGAAATACGCCGAGACTGTCCTGGACCTCATCGGCAAGACGCCGCTGGTGCGTTTGCAGCGGCTCGTGGACGCGAGCATGGCGGACGTCTACGTCAAGATGGAGCAGCTCAACCCCGGCGGGTCCGTCAAGGACCGCATGGCCGTGAACATGGTTCGCCGCGCCGAGGAAGCGGGCCTGCTGAAGCCCGGCGCGACGCTCGTGGAGAGCACGTCGGGCAACACCGGCCTCGGCCTCGCGATGGCGGCCGCGGTCAAGGGTTACCGGTGCGTGTTCACCATCCCCGACAAGATGAGCAAGGAAAAGATCGACATGCTCAAGGCGTACGGGGCCGACGTTGTCATCACGCGCACCGACCTCGATCACGAGCATCCCGACAGCTACGTCCAGGTGGCGAAACGCATCGCGCGCGAGACGCCCGGCGGCTTCTACACCGACCAGTACTACAACATGAGCAACCCGGAGGCCCATTACCTGACGACGGGCCCGGAGATCTGGGAGGACACCGACGGGACGATCGACTGCCTCGTGGGCGGCATCGGCACGGGCGGCACCATCTCCGGCGCCGGGAAGTACCTCAAGGAGAAGGCGGCCGCGGCCGGCCGCACGATCCGCATCGTGTGCCCCGATCCGGAGGGCAGCATCTACAAGGACATGCACGAGAAGGGCACGCACGGAGTGCCGCAGATCTACCGCGTCGAGGGGATCGGGCACGACTTCATGGTCGGGACGCTCGACTTCGGTGTGGTCGATGAGGTGCGCGAGATCTCCGACCGCAACTCGTTCCTCACGGCCCGCCGTCTCGCCCGGGAGGAGGGCATCTTCTGCGGCGGCTCCACGGGCACGGCCGTCTTCGGCGCGCTCCAGGTCGCCCGCGAGCTCGGTCCGGGCAAGGTCCTCGTCTGTATCCTGTGCGACTCCGGCGACCGCTACCTCAGCAAGTGCTTCGACGACGGCTGGATGAAGGACATGGGCTACCTCGGTCTCGAGGAGCGGCTGGGGACGGTGCGCGAGGTCCTGGCGTTCAAGAACCGCCTGATCGAGTTCTCGCCGGTGGAGTTCGCGCGTCGCGACGAGACGCTCGCCGGCGTCGCCCGACGCATGAACGAGCTGGGCATCTCCCAGATGCCGCTCGAGCGCGTGAACGGCGGACCGCTGCTGATGGTCCACGAGGTGGACCTGCTCCAGTGCCTCGTGACGGAGCAGTGCACACCGGCTGACTCGGTGATGCGCGCCGCCAAGCCGCTCGCCGGGCAGGTCGCCGTGGACGCCCCGCTCGCCCGCGTGCAGAAGGTGTTCGACGACAACAACATCGCCGTGGTCATCGACAACGACGACATCATCGGGATCATCGGCAAGATCGACGTCGTGGAGTTCCTCGCGGCGCGGAGCTGAACGGTGCGGTCGCG
>CAZXBB010000164.1:0-11198 GCA_964638815.1 uncultured Isosphaeraceae bacterium | reverse complement strand
CGAGCGCCGTCTCGCGCAGCGCCTTCGACGGCACGGTGCCCGTGTTCACCATCGCCCCGCCCGGACGCGCCGCCATCTCGACGACGGCCGCGCGGTAGTCGTAGTACGCAGCCTGCGTCGCCGCCTTCTCGCCGGCGGGGCCGCAACCGAGACAGATGAGGTCGTAGGTGGGCATCGTCCGGTTATCGGGCGGCCGGGAGGCGGTCTTGAGTCGGGAGCCCTCGAATCGGCGCGGCGGCGACAGATACTTGCGCGCAAAGTAAACGGCATCCCGTCCTATGGGCACGGTCCCCACGCCGCGAGCAGGATCACGAGGTCGGCGAAGCCGACGGCGTCGTTACCGTCGAGATCGGCCGGACAGGCGATCGAAACCTGGTACTCGTAGGCGCCGACGTCGACGAGGGGCGCGGTCCCCTCTCCGGTGTCCGGCGTGCCCGGATCGTCCACGAAGCGCGGGTTGCCGTCGAAGTCCTCGCTGATCCCGACCGGCACGACGTCGTTCGATCCGGCGTCGATGCAGGGCGACGAGAAGCGCAGCCGGTAGTCGCCGCTGGCGGCGCGGACGAAGCGGGGCTCGACGTCGATGTTGCCGGTCCCGTTCCAGCCACCGCGCACGTTGCAGAAGCCGATGTCGACGTTGCCTACGATCTCGGTGGTCCCGTTGTTCCACAGGATGCAGTTGCGCGCGGTCACGAGGGTCGTCGACTTCAGCGCCCCGGTGTTCCCGACGATAGTGCAGTTGGTGGCCGTCGCATGCCCGCTGAGGTCGGAGTAGATCGCTCCGCCCGCGCCCGATCCCGACACGTTGTCCGTGATGAGGCAGTTGATCAGGTCGATGTCCGCGAAGTCGCACCAGACCCCGCCGCCGCCGTCACCCACGTACATCGTCCGGTTGCGCGTCACCGTGCACCCGATGAGCGTGACGGTTCCCCCCAACCCGCGGGTGCCGACGCCGCCGCCCTGGTAGAACACTTCATTGTCGCGGATCTCGCAGTCGATCAGCACCGCCTCGCCGTCCCTGATGCCGACACCGCCGGCTTCGCTGGCCGTGTTCTCCGCGATGAGGCAGTCGATGAGGACGGGACGCCCGCCGTTGCTGTGCAGGGCGCCGCCCCGAATCTCGGCGTAGTTGCCGATGAGCACGCAGCCACGGATCGTGGGGCTGGCGTCCCTACACGAGATAGCGCCGCCATAGATGGCGGCCCCGTTCGTGATCGTCAGCCCCTCGACGGTGGAACTGGTGTCCAGGCTGAAACCGCCGCCCTTGCCTTCGCAATCGACGATGCACATCGCCGGCCCATTCTCTGAGCGCACCGTGATCACCTTCCCCCTCACAGAGATGTGACGATTGCCCTCGCCCGTGTAGACCCCGTCGGCGATCACGACCTCGTCGCCATCCGACGCGGCGTTGACGCCCGCCTTGATCGTGGGCTGATCGCCCGGAACGCGGATGATCGCGGCCTGCGCAGCGAGTGTCGTGGTGAAAACGGTGCTGATGACGAGCAGCGCGAGCCGACGACCTCGTTGGTGTGCCATGGCCGGTCCTCCTCGCTGGCGACGCTTCGACGCACGACATCGTAGCCATCGCCCGGCGTTCCGGCAGCTCACCCGCGAAAGCAGCCCGCAACTCCCTGCCGAGCCAGGGACCGGGGTACACTCGGATACTCCGACCGCCCGGCACGATGAGGAGGTCGGCGGAACGTCAGCGGTAATACATCCCCGTCTGCCACATGATGAACGAGTACCGGTCCGCCACGTCGCGAATGCGCAGGTGAAGCGGCTTGCCCTGGCCGTGGCCGCCCTCGCGGTCCACCCACAGCAGGATCGGGTCCTCGTCGAAGTCGTTCGCAGCCGTCGCCTGCATCGCGGCGACCATCTTGCGGGCGTGCATCGGGTGGACTCGATTGTCGTTCTCGCCGGCGGTGAACATGATCGCGGGATACCGGCGACCCGGGTCGATGTTGTGATAGGGCGAGTACGCGCGGATCCACTCGAAGTGCTCGGGGTTCTGCGGGTCGCCGTACTCCGGCACCCAGAACTTCGCCATGAGGAACTCCGGGAAGCGCACCATGTCGAGGAGCGGCACCGCGGAGACGACCGCCGCCCAGAGGTCCGGACGCTGCGTCGCCGCGACGCCCGTGAGAAGGCCGCCGTTCGAGCCGCCCAGCACCGCGAGATGCTCGGGGCTCGTGTAGCCCTCGGCGATCAGGTGCTCCGCCGCGGCGTAGAGATCGTTGAAGACGTTCTGCTTGTTCGCCAGCATGCCGGCCTGGTGCCAGGACTCGCCGTACTCGCCGCCGCCGCGAAGGTTGACCGAGACGTAGATCCCGCCCTTCTCGAACCACGGGAAACGCGTCGCGTCGAAGCTCGGCGTGATCGAGACGTTGAAGCCGCCGTAGCCGTAGATGAGCGTCGGCGTGTCGCCCGTCTTGCGCAGCCCATTCTTGTGCACGATGAACATCGGCACCCGCGCGCCGTCGGCCGACGTGCACCACTCCTGCTTCACGACGACCTGGCTCGGGTCGACCGGCACGTCGGGCCGCGCCCAGAGCGCGTGATCACCCGTCGCCACGTCGATGCGGTAGATGCTGGAGGGCTCGTTGAAGCTCGTGTAGGCAAGGTACGCCTCGGTGCGGTCCCGGTCCGCCGACACGCTGGCCGTGCCGAGACCGGGCAACGCGATCTCGCCGAGCGGGGCGCCGTTCATCGTGAACCGGCGGAAACGCGACGTGGCGTCCTGCTGGTAGCTCGCGACGAGCATGCCCTTTGCGAGCGTCACGCCGCGCAGGACGGCGCCGGAATCCTCGGGGATCACGACCCGCCACGAGCCCCGGTCGGGGTCGTTGAGATCGACGGCGTACAGCATCCCGTTCGGCGCGCCGAGGGTCGTGAAGAGATAGAGCGTGTCGCCGACGACGAACGACGGCGTGAAGCGCGCGCCGAGATCGACCGCGACCGGCACGCGGCGGAACTCGCCGGTGCGTTTCCATTCGGCGGTATCGACGGCGTAGACGTCCTGCTTCGACCATCCCTCGAAGAACGAGTTGATGATCCACCGGCCGTTGTCGCTGAGGGAAGCGCCGGGGATGCGGCTCGGCTCGTCCTGCATGAAGAGCAGCGGATCCTGCCGAGCGTGCCGACCGACCACGTGCCACCGGTACGCGCGCGAGTAGGCGTCGTCGGGGTCCTCGAGCACGCCGTAGAGGAACTCGGCGTCGTTGGGCGCCCAGCCGCCGAAGTCGATCTTGCCGCTGATTTCGTCCGCCAGCCAGTCGCCGGTCGCGACGTCCATGAGGTGCAGCACCGTCATCTCGTCGCCCGCGTGGCTCAGGCCGAACGCGAGCAAGTTGCCGTCGTGGCTCGGGACGTACCAGTCGAGCGCAGAGAGGCCGCGCTCGTCGAGCGTGTTCGGGTTCAGGAGCTCGCGCGGCGTCCCGTCGAACCCCTCGCGCACGTAGAGCACGGGCTGGTTCTCGTCGCCCCGCCGCTCGGTGTAGAAGTACAGGTTCCCGCGCATGCTCGGCGCCGAGATGCTGCCGATCCGCATGAGCTGGCCGAGCCGCTCCTCGAGCGCCGCGCGTCCCGGCAGCGCGTCGAGGACGCCGCGCGCGTACTCGTTCTGCGCGGTCGTCCACGCCTCGACCTCCGGGTCCTCGGAGTCGAGCGCCTCGAGCCAGCGATACTCGTCCACGAGACGCTCCCCGTGGACGAGCTCCTCGACCGGCACAGCCTCGGTCGGCGGCGGCGGGGCGGCAAGGGCGAGGGTCGCAACGGACAGCGAGAGCAGCACGGGCTTGAACATCGGAAGGCTCCGGCGGGGGATGAAGAAACCAATGATACCGCCGGTTACGGCCGGCGACGGGTTTGGCCTCAGCGACCCGGACCGCATCGACCGCATCGACCGCATCGACCGCATCCTCGAACCTCGAGCGCTCTCATCCTAATACAGCGTGCGCACCCGGATCGTCTCCGGAATCGCGCTCAGCCTCTCCCGCACCTTGTCTCCGTGGTGCGGATCGACGTCCAGGATGACGTAGCTCACCTCGGCATTCGACTGGAGGTACTCGGCGTTGATGTTCACCCCGAGATCGGCGAGCACCGCGTGCATCTTGCTCAGGACGCCCGGGACGTTGCGGTGGAAGTGGAGGATCCGGTGCTCCTGCGGACGCAGTTGCGGCAGCTCCACCGCGGGGACGTTCACCGCGCTCGTCGTCGTCCCGTTGAGCATGTACCGCGTGAGCTTCTCGGCGACCTCGCGGGCGATGTTGGCCTGCGCCTCCTCCGTGCTGCCGCCGATGTGCGGGGTCAGGATGGCGTTCGGCAGGCCGACGAGCGGCGACTCGAAGCGGGCCTTGCCGTCGCCCGGCTCCGACGGATAGACATCGGTCGCGTACCCGCCGAGGCGGCCTTCCCGCAGCGCCGCCGCGATCGCGAGGGGATCGGTCACGCAGCCCCGCGCGTTGTTGATCAGGAACGCGCCGGGCTTCATGAGGGCGATCTCGGCGGCGCCGATGAGCCCCTTCGTCAAAGGCGTCTCCGGCACGTGGACGGTGACGACGTCCGCCTGCGCGAGCACGTCGCCGAGTGACGGGAGCGGGTGCGCGTTCCCGAGGGGGAGCTTCGGCGCGGTGTCGTGGTAGATCACGTGCATCCCGAGCGCCTCGGCGAGCACCGAGACCTGCGAGCCGATGTGCCCGTAGCCGACGATCCCGAGCACGCGTCCTCGCACCTCGTGAGCGTGCGCGGCGGACTTGTCCCACTCGCCGCGGTGCATGGCCATGCTCTTCTCGAAGAGGCGGCGATGAAGGGCGATGATCTCAGCGATCGTCATTTCCGCGACGCTGCGCGTGTTCGAGAACGGCGCGTTGAAGACCGCGACGCCGCGCCGACACGCCTCCTCGAGGTCAACCTGGTTCGTGCCGATGCAGAAGCAGCCCACGGCGTGGAGGTCGGCGGCGCCGGCGAGCACATCGGCGGTGACGCGCGACTTCGACCGGATGCCGAGCATCCTGACGCCGGCCAGCAGATCCGGGTCGCCGCCGGGCGGCAGCGCCCCGTCGTGACGGCGCACGCGAAGTCCGCTCGGCGCGAGTACCTCGTCCGCCGCGGCGTGGATGCCCTCCGTGAGCAGGATGTCGGCGGCGCCATGCGGGGATGTGTTCATGGTTCGGATTGAGGCGTGAAGTGATGTCATGTCCGGGGCGGGGAGGCGACGAAGCGACAGGGCGACGCGGCGATGCGAAGGGTCGGCGTCGCGAGCACCGGTTGCTTCGCCGCCCGCGCGTTTCGTCGCCTGCTAACCGACCACATCCGGCAACTCGTCCATCCCCGCGGTCAGGTCCTCCGGCCCGTCCTCCGTGATCAGCACGTCGGCTTCGTAGTGGACGCTCAGGGAGCCGTCCTTCGTCATGATCGGCCAGCGGCGGCTCTCGGTGCGGATCTCGGCGCTCCCGACGGCGATCATCGGCTCGACGGCGATGAGCATGCCCGGCTTGAAAGTGGTCCACGCGTCCGGCCATTCCCCGCGGTGGGCGGGCAGCACGTTCGACACGAACGGCGGCCCGTGCAGCTTGCGCCCGTAGCCGTGGCCGCCGAGGCCGCGCACGAGCGCATAGCCGTGTTCCTCCTCCACGCAGGTCTGGACCGCGCGGGCCCAGTCCACGAGCGGGCGGCCCGACTGCATCGAACCGATGCCGCGGCGGAGCGCCTCGCGGCCGCAGTCCAGGAGACGCCGGACCTCCGGCGTCGCCTCCTCGACGACGTACGTCCACGCGGCGTCGCCGACCCAGCCGTTGTGCACGACGCCGATGTCGATCGACAGCACGTCGCCGCGCCGGATCGGCTCGTCCGTCATGAGGTGCGTGCCGTGCACGATGCAGTCGTTCAGCGAGAGACAGGAGTGGCTGGGGAAGGGCGGATGCCCCGGGATCCGGTAGCGCAGGAACGCGCTGCGGCAGTCGAGGTCTTCGAGGAGGCGGCCGACGAAGCCGTCGATCCCGGCCAGCGTGAGCCCGGCGCGAAGGAACCCGACCAGCTCCCGGTGCACCGACAGCACGCGCTGCGCGGCGGCCCGCGCTCCTTCGATGTCCTGCACGGCGGTGACGACCATTGCGGGGAGATCCTAGCGTCCTAGCGTCAAACGGAAAGCACCGGGCCGTGAAATACATCGGCCGGAACGGCGCCCGATTCCAGCGGCCGCGAGACCGCCGGCCGGCCTCAATCGTCGTCCTCCTCCTCCGGCTCATCCTCGTCCTCGTCCGGCTCGTCGTCGCCGTCGTCCTCCGGGGCGATCGCCCGCGTGTGCACCAGCTCGCCATCGAGCAGGACGATCAGCGGCCCCGCGGCGGCGAGCTCGAAGGCGAGCTCGCGCTCGTCCGACGCGTCGAGGAGCTGGAGGCTCGCCCGCTTGCCGACCTCGATCGAGCCGACCTGGTCCTGGATGCCGAGGACGACCGCCGGGTTCCACGTCGCGCACGAGATGGCTTCGTCCGGCGTGAGCCCCAGCTTGCGGCACGCGAGCGCGATGACGAACGGCATCGACGGCGTGGGGGCGGAGCCGGGGTTGTAGTTCGTCGCGATGGCGAGCGCGCCGCCCGCGTCGATGAACCGGCGTCCGCGCGCGTAGACGTCGTTGAGGTGGAAGCCGGAGCACGGAAGGGCGACCCCGAACGTCGAGCTGGCGGCGAGGAGATCGAGGTCCGCGTCGGTGGTGACCTCGAGGTGGTCCACGCTCAGCGCGCCCATCTCGACGGCGACCCGTGTCATGCCGAGGCTGTTGAACTGGTCGGCGTGGACGCGAAGCGGGCAGCCGAGCTCGCGGGCCGCGGCGAACAGGCGCTCGGTGTCTCGCACCGACCACGCGCCCTGCTCGCAGTAGGCGTCGCAGACGATCTCCGGGAACTCCTGCACGACCGCGGGCAGGGTCTCGTTGATGATCATCTCCACGTAGTCGGGGTTGGCCCGGTCGATCGCGTGCGCGCCGAGGAACGTACCGACGACGATCTGCGGCACGAATTGCGACGTGGCGTGGATCGCGCGGAGCATCTTCAGCTCGGCTTCCGTATCGAGCCCGTAGCCGCTCTTGACCTCGACGGCCCCGGTCCCGAGCGCCGCCATGCCCGCGAGCCGGCGAAGCAGCGAGGCGCAGAGATCGTCCTGCGCCGCCTCGCGCACCGCCCGCATGGTGGCCGTGATGCCGCCGCCTTCACGCAGGATGTCGAGGTACGTCGCCCCCCTCAGGGCCATCTCGAACTCGTCGAAGCGGTTGCCGGCCCAGCACGCGTGCGTGTGGCAATCGACGAACGCCGGCAGGACCACCGAGCCGCCCGCGTCGATGACGTGTCCCTCGTCGTCCGCGGGGACCTCCGGGGCGTCGCCCCGTCCGACGCCGGTGATGCGATCACCGTCGATGCGGATGTAGCCGCGGGCGATGACGCCGAGGTCTGCCAGGGCCTCGCCCCGCCGCGGCCCGTCGGCGCCGCGCATCGTGAGGATGCGCGCGTTGGTGATGAGGAGCCTGGCCATCGGGGGAGCCTACCGCGCAACCGGCACGCAGGCACGCAGGCACGGAGGCGCGGAGGGCCGCGCGACTTCGGACGATCGCCGGATTCCCCCGCCTCGCCGGCTTCGCATCTCTTCGCGTCTCCGTGGCTTCGCCTGGCCGTTCGGCTGGAGCTAGAGTCTCGTTCCACAGTACATGCAATGCGTCGCCTCGATCGCGTGCCCTTCGCGGCCGCACTCCGGGCACGACTGGGTCGAGACGGTGGATCGGGAAGCCCGCGCCATCTCGCTCGAGATGATGCCGGTGGGCACGATGAGGAAGCTGTAGCCGAGCAGCATGATCATCGCCGCGACCGTCTTTCCGAGCGGCGTCACCGGCGTGACGTCGCCGTACCCGACCGTGGTCATCGTGACGATGGCCCAGTACATGCACTTCGGGATCGAGTCGAAGGCGCCTTCCTCGCGCCCTTCCACGATGTGCATCGCGGAGGACATGATGACCACCACGATAAAGACGGCCATGAGGAACACGACGATCTTCGCCCGGCTCGCCCAGATCGCGCGCTGGAGCGATGTGGCCTCCGAGAGGAAGCGAGCGAGCTTGAAGACCCGGAAGACACGCAGCAGCCGCAAACCGCGGATCACGATCATCGCGTGCGCGCCCGGGATAAAGAGGCTCACGTAGCTCGGGAGGATCGCGAGCAGGTCGACGATGCCGAAGAAGCTGAACGCGTACCGCAGCGTCCGCCTCACGCAGTACAGCCGCAGCCCGTACTCGATCGTGAACAGGATCGTGAGGACCCACTCGGCGACGAGGAACGTCTCGTGGAGCTTCGCATCGATCTCGTCCACGCTTTCGAGGGTCACCACGAGGACGCTCAGGAGGATCCCCGCCAGCAGGACGACGTCGAATGCCTTCCCGAGCGGCGTGTCGGCCTCGAAGATGATCTCGTGAAGACGCGCGCGGATGTCGGATGGGGACTCGGGCTCGCTCACGGTCTCTCTATCGGCGAACCCGGCCCTCCCCGCTGAGCCGTCCGCGGGATCAGTCGGCCAGCCCCCGCAGCCCGCGCGCGCGCCCGCACTCGATCGCCTCCTCGTACCCCGCGTCGGCGTGACGGAAGACGCCCAGCGCCGGGTCGTTCGTCAGCACGCGCTCGAGGCGCGCCGCTGCCTCGTCGGTGCCGTCCGCGACGATGACCTGGCCGGCGTGCTGCGAGAAGCCGATGCCGACGCCGCCGCCGTGGTGGAAGCTCACCCAGCTCGCGCCGCTCACCGCGTTGACCGCGAAGTTGAGGAGCGGCCAGTCGCTGATCGCGTCCGAGCCGTCGCGCATCGCCTCCGTCTCGCGGTTCGGCGACGCGACCGAGCCGCAGTCGAGGTGATCGCGGCCGATCACGATCGGCGCGCTCACCACGCCGTCGCGCACGAGCTCGTTGAAGCGGAGCCCCGCCTTGTCGCGCTCGCCCAGCCCGAGCCAGCAGATCCGGCAGGGGAGCCCCTGGAACGCGACGCGCTCACGGGCCATCGTGATCCACCGCCGCAGCGGCTCGTCCCCGGGGAAGAGCTCGAGGATCGCGTCGTCGGTCGCGTGGATGTCGGCGGGGTCGCCCGACAGGGCGCACCACCGGAACGGGCCTCGACCGACGCAGAACTGCGGGCGGATGTACGCGGGCACGAAGCCGGGGAACCCGAACGCGCCGGCGAAGCCGCGGTCGAGGGCGCGCTGGCGGATGTTGTTCCCGTAGTCGAAGGTCTTCGCGCCGCGGCTCTGCAATTCGACCATCAGCTCGACGTGACGCCGCATCGAGTCCATGGCGCGTTCGACGTACGTCTCCGGGTCGCGCTCGCGCAGCGCATCCGCGTTCTCGCGCGAGAGACCCTGGGGGTAGTAGCCGTTGAGCGGGTCGTGGGCGGAGGTCTGGTCGGTGAGGGCGTCGGGGGTGATCCCGCGGGCGACGAGCGTCTCGAGGAGATCGACGGCCTTGCCGAGCCAGCCTATGGAGACCGCCTCGCGGGCGTTCTTCGCCGCGAGCGCCCGGTCGATCGCCGCGTCGAGGTCCAGCTCGATCTCGTCGAGATACCGGTCGTGCGCGCGCTTCTCGAGACGCTCGATGCACGTCTCGGCGATCAGGCAGACGCCCTCGTTCATCGTGATTGACAGGGGCTGCGCGCCGCCCATGCCGCCGCAGCCCGCCGTGACGGCGAGCCGCCCCGCGAGCGTCCCGCCGAAGTGCTGCCGGGCGCACTCGGCGAACGTCTCGTAGGTTCCCTGGAGGATGCCCTGCGTGCCGATGTAGATCCACGAGCCCGCGGTCATCTGCCCGTACATGATGAGCCCCTTCGCGGCGAGCTCATCGAAGTGCTCCTGCGTCGCCCAGTGCGGGACGAGGTTGCTGTTGGCGATGATGACCCGCGGCGCGTCGGTCGTCGTGCGCACGATGCCGACGGGCTTGCCGGACTGGACCAGGAGCGTCTCGTCGGGGGCGAGCGTCTTCAGCGCGGCGATGATCGCGTGGTATGCGGCCCAGTTGCGCGCCGCCTGCCCGCGCCCGCCGTAGACGACGAGCTCGTCCGGCTTCTCGGCGACCTCGGGGTCGAGGTTGTTCATGAGCATGCGCATCGCCGCCTCGGCCTGCCAGGTGCGGCAGGTGAGCGTGGAGCCGCGGGGAGCGCGGATGCGGCCGGGGGCAGCCCCGGTCGCCGGCGTATCGGGCGTGGCGGTGGACATCGGGAATCTCCGGGGATTCGTTACTCCTGCATGGTATTGCCACCGGCGGCGGACGCCCACACCGACGAAACTCGTCGGTTCCGGTTGGGCGATTGGCGGCGAGAAGGTTATAAAGAACCCACAGGAGGGTCCCATGACGAGGTTCCTTTCGGGTGTCGTGTACGTCGTCCTCACGGCCGGGGCGCCCGCTTTCGCGGGTGGCATCGTGTACGTCGACGACGACGCCCCGCCCGCCGGTAACGGTGCGAGTTGGGCCACCGCGTACCGGTTTCTTCAGGACGCTCTCGCGAATGCGGGAGACGCGCAGGAGATCCGGATCGGGCAGGGGGTCTACCGACCTGACCGCGACGAGGCGAATCCGATCGGAACCGGTGTGCGGACGGTCAGCTTCCCGCTGCTCGACAACGTGGCGTACGCGGGCGGCTACGCGGGAGTCGGCGCGCCGGATCCGGACGCCCGCGATGTCCCGTTGTACCAGACGATCCTGTCGGGCGACCTCGCGGGAGACGATGGACCGGCCTTCACGAACTACGGTGAGAACAGTCTCCACGTGGTGTACGCGACGAACGTCACCGGGGCGACTCTCGACGGGCTCACGATCCGGTCCGGGAACGCGGACCTCTTCCAGGACGACGCTGAGGGCGCCTCGTTCTGGCTCGAGGACGTCACCGTGGAGATACGCGACTGCCTCATCCGCGAGAATCACGCGACCCAGAGCGGATTCGAGGCGACGGACTGCACGCTCGTGTTCTTGCGGAGCCGGATGGAAGACAACGATTCCGGCTGGACGCTGTTCGCGACCCAAGGCGAGCTCACCATCAACGACTGCACGTTCGCGCGGAACGCGGGCGACGGCGCTGTCGCGAGTAGCGCGGCGGCCTGTGTACTGGACAGCACCTTTGCCGACAATACCGGGATCAGCGGCACTGCATTCGAGACGCTCGGTGGCAGCATCGCGCCCGTCTTC
>CAZXBB010000163.1:0-1979 GCA_964638815.1 uncultured Isosphaeraceae bacterium | reverse complement strand
GTTCGCCCGTGAGGTCGCACCGCTTGTCTGAGCCGCGCCCGACCGAGGAGGCCGAGGGTGCCGACCGCCGCGGACGCCGCCTCGCCTGGCCGGTCGCCGCGATCCTCACGTTCCTCGCGGCAGCTTGCGTGCTGGTCCTCGAGATCGCCGCCGGCCGGTTGCTGGCCCCGTACGTCGGCGTGTCGCTCACAACGTACACAGGGATCATCGGTGCCATCCTCGCCGGGATCGCCCTCGGGGCGTGGATCGGCGGGCGGTTGGCGGACGCGCTCGGACCGGAGCGATTGCTCGGGCCGTCGTTCGTGCTGGGCGGGGCGGCGGCCATCGCGGCGGTGCCGATCGTAGCGGCCCTCGGCGAGGCCGACCTTGGCGAGGGATTCCTCGCGATCGTCACGCTCGCGACGATCGGGTTCGTCCTGCCGGCCGCGATCCTGTCCGCGGTCGGGCCGATGATCGTCCGGGCGACGCTGACGGATCTCGAAACGAGCGGCTCGATCGTGGGGCGGCTCTCCGCGATCGGCACGGCGGGCGCCATCACCGGCACGCTGCTGACCGGTTTCGTGCTGCTCGGGCTCATGCCGACGCGCGTACTCATCGTCGCCGTCGGTGGCGTGCTCGTCGTGGTGGGGCTCGCGTTGACGGTCGCGCTCGGGCGAGGCGGCGGGCCACGGACGGGAGTGCTGGCATTGGCCGCGGTCGCGATGGGCGGGCTGGCCCTTGCCGGTCCCTCCCCGTGCGATACCGAGAGCGCCTACTACTGCATCGCGGTCGAGGTCGATCCAGCCGAACCGGACGGCCGGATCCTCATCCTTGATCGGCTGACCCACGCCTACGTCGATCTGGCCGACCCGACGAACCTCGTATTCGGGTACGAGCGGCGCTTCTCCGACGCCGTCGGGCCGTACCTGGACCGGCTGGAGCGGCCCGTCGACGTGCTCCATATCGGGGGCGGCGGGTTCACGTTCCCGCGCTACCTCGAGGCGACCCGGCCCGTGGCGTCGCAGACGGTGCTCGAACTCGATCCGCGGGTGCTCGCGGTCGCCCAGGAGCAGCTCGGCTTCGTGCCGAGCGACGCGATCCGGGTCATCGTCGGCGATGCGCGCCTGTCGATCGAGCGCCTGCCAGACGACAGCGCCGACCTGGTCGTCGGGGACGCGTTCGGTGGGCTGGCGGTGCCATGGCACCTCACCACCACCGAGTTTCTCGACGAGATCGGGCGGGTCATGCGCCCAGGCGGGATGTACGTGATGAACCTGATCGACTATCCGCCGCTCGGTTTCGTGCGAGCCGAGGCCGCGACTGCGGGTCGGCTGTTCGAGCACGTCGCCGTGATCAGCGGGCAGGCGACGCTCGCCAACGAGGCCGGTGGCAATGTCGTGCTGGTCGCGAGCGCCGAACCGCTCGACGTTGCGGCGATCACGGCGCGCATCGGGGCCTGGGGCGAGGGCGACGCGACCGGGATCCTGGCCGATCCGGCCGATGTGACCGCGTTCATCGGCGATTCCGCGGTCCTCAGCGACGATTTCGCCCCGGTCGACCAACTGCTGGGCCGCTGAGGCGCGTTGGAGTGACGCACTGCCGGCTCAGCGGCGGCCGGGCAAGCGCTCGCGACGGACCGGGAGCTTCTGACCGCGGATCGTCGCGTTGCGGAGTGCATGCTCGATCGCGTCCGCGACCTGGCCCTGGACGTCGACGAGCGCGAAGTCGTCGAAGAGCTGGATCGCGCCCACAACGGATCCAGGCACACCCGCTTCGTTGGCGATCGCCCCGACGAGGTCGCCGGGCCGCAGGCCGGCCCGCCGACCCCCACCGATCCAGAGTTGCTGCCAGCCGTCCGATTCTGGGCCGCGCGGAGCGCGATCGGCCGGGGAGCCGCGGCCCGCCGGTCCGCCGGGTCCGCCGGGTCTCCCGGGACCGCCGGGTCCGCCCCGCCCTGGCGGGCCTGCTGGACGGCCCGGGGCGCGGAACACGCCACCATC
>CAZXBB010000162.1:0-3306 GCA_964638815.1 uncultured Isosphaeraceae bacterium | reverse complement strand
CCCGCACTCCGTGCTCACGTACCCCTCGATCACGATCTCGCAGTTCGCGGGGACGCGCAGCGGCACGGTCTTCGCGGGCACGAGCGGGATGCCGCGCCCGTTCAGGAACCCGGCCATCAGCAGTTCGCTGATCCCGGGCGGCAGCGGCGCCGTCGCCGCGTAGGGGAGCACGGACTCGCCGCCGAGGCAGATCGCGATCGGCATCGGGCGGCCGAGCTTCTTCCAGCTCCGCCAATGCGCCGCGCCGTCGTGGTGGACATGCCAGTGCATCACGAGACGCGTGGCGCCGGCGAGCTGCGCGCGGTACATGCCGATGTTGTGCGACGCGGGGCGGGCGGCGCCGTCGTCGTCGGCGTGGATCGTGTGCATGCCCGCGAAGGTGATGTACCGTCCCTGCCCCGCCACCGTGCCGGCCCGCTCCGGCGTGACCCCGTAGCCGACCGCGACCGGATCGCCGTCGAGCGGCCAGCACTTGATGATCGGCAGCCGCCTGAGATCCACGTCGCCGCGCGCGGCGAGCCGCACGACCTCCTGGCAGCGTCCGCTCCGCGCGCGACGCGGCGGCGTCCGCAGCAGCGGCAGGAACAGGCGCGCCTTCGCGGCCAGGTCGCGCAGTGAACGCGGCGGCTCGGGCTTCGTCAGCGCCGCGATCCGCGCGGCGATGGCCTCGAATCCTCCGGTCGCGTCACAGCCGAGCGCGATGCCCATGCGCCGATAGGATCCGAAGACGTTGATGGCGAGCGGGAAGTCGCAGCCTACGACGTTCTCGAAGAGCAGCGCGTGACCCCCCTGCCCGCAATGCTCGGGATCGAACGCGCGCGCCCACGGCGCCGGGAATGCCGCCGGTCGCTTCGCGTGCCGATCGGCGATCGCGGCGACCTCGAGGATGGGCGAGACGGGGGCCGCGACGCGGTGAAGCTCGCCGGCGCGGTCGAGGGTGGTGAGAAACGCCCGGAGGGTGCGGTGCATCCGGGCATCGTAGTCGCGGGGCTCGAGCCCCGTTCGCGGGTGTCGAGTTGCTCGCGCCCGCCCGGCCGGAGGCTTCGCACGTCGTCCCCGCGTTTCAAGACTCGGGACGCGGGACCCGATAACATCCAGCCGTGACCGCCCTCGCCATCGATCTCCACCACGTCGAGAAGGTCTACAAGGGCCGGATCCGCGCGCTGCGCGGCATCGCGATGCAGGTGCACCGGGGGGAGATCTTCGGGCTGCTCGGTCCGAACGGCGCGGGCAAGAGCACGCTGGTCAAGATCATGATGACGGTCGTCCGCCCGACGCGGGCCGAGGGGACCGTGCTGGGCAGGCCCGTGGGGCACAAGCCGACGCTCGCGCGCGTCGGCTACCTTCCCGAGCACCACCGCATGCCCGCGTATCTCACGGGCCGCCGGGTGCTCGAGTTCTACGCGGCCCTCGCCGGCGTGAGCCGGGCCGAGCGCAGGAAGCGGGCCGGGCCGCTGCTCGAGACGGTCGGCATGGAGGAATGGGCGGACACGAAGATCGGCTCGTACTCGAAGGGCATGCTCCAGCGGATCGGGCTCGCGCAGGCGCTCATGAACGAGCCGGACCTCATCGTGCTCGACGAGCCGACCGACGGCGTCGATCCCCTCGGCCGCCGCGACATCCGCGACGTGCTGATGCGGCTCAAAGACCGCAGGCAGACGGTCTTTCTCAACAGTCACCTGCTGAGCGAGCTCGAGATGGTGTGCGAGCGCGTCGCGATCCTCGTGCAGGGGCGCGTCGCGCAGCAGGGCACGATCGACGAGCTCACCGCCGCGAGCCGGCGGTACGAGATCACGATCGCCGGCACGGCGCCGGACTGGACCAGGCACGACGACGCGGTGCGGACCGAGGCCGGGGACCGCGACACCTGCCGGATCGTGATCGCCGGCACGGCGCCTGAACCGGTGCAGGGCGTGATCGACAGGCTCCGCGCGGAGCAGCGAACGATCGTCTCCGTGCTCCCCGTGCGCGAATCACTCGAGGATCTCTTCATGCGGGCCGTCACGGACCCGGAAACCGGAGCGGCGTTCCGGCCCGGCGCGGCGTCCGATCGCCGTGCGAAGAAACCCGCCGCCGCTCCCGGCGAGTCCGGGCGGCAGGAGGTCTCCGCATGAACGCCTTCGTCGCGATGCTGGTGGACTCCTACCGGCAGCTCAACAGCCGCCGGCTGTTCTGGATAATCCTCGGCCTGTCCGCGCTGATCGTGCTGTACTTCGCGTCCATCGGCTTCGACGAGAACGGCATGTCGATGTTCTTCGGGCTGTGGAGCATCGACAACCCGGTCCTCACCCGCGACAGCATCGTGTCGAAGATCCTGTACCGGTCGATCTTCTCCACGTTCATCGTCGGGTTCTGGCTCGCGTGGATCGCGACGATCCTCGCCCTCATCTCGACGACGACGATCTTCCCCGACTTCATCGCGGACGGCGCGATCGACCTCGTGCTCTCGAAGCCGATCAGCCGCGTCCGACTCTTCGCGATGAAGTACCTCGCGAGCCTGCTGTTCGTGCTGCTCCAGGTCGGCGTCTTCTGCGTGGGCATCTTCTTCTGCATGGGCCTGCGGCTCGGCGACTGGGAGTGGAAGATCTTCGCCGCGATCCCGCTCGTGGTGCTGTTCTACAGCTATCTGTTCTCGGTCAACGTGCTGGTCGGCGTGTGGACGCGCTCCGCCATGGCGGCGCTTCTCGCGACGCTCCTCTTCTGGTTCTCGCTCTTCGCGACGAACGCGACGGAGGCGATGCTCAACCAGTTCCGCACCAACCACGCCGTGCAGATCGAGGAGCTCGACGAGTCGATCGATCGCATCGAGAGCTCGCTGACGCAGGTCACGACCGGGCACCCGGACGCGGACGCAAGCGGGACGGCCCGACTTCGCGTGCAGCTCGAGACGATGAAGACGCAGCGCGCGGAGAAGGCCGACGTCGTGGACAGGCTCGACGTCTGGCACGGGCCGACGCGCTCGGTGCAGGCCCTCATGCCGAAGACGAGCGACACGATCGCCCTGCTCGACCGGTGGCTGCGGCGCGACACCGACGTCAACATCCTTGACATCATGCGCGGCACGGCGACACTCGACCCCGCCGGGAACCCCGTAGCCCGCGACGCTACGCGGCCCCGCGAGGTCGAGCGGCGTCTCGAGGAGGACTACGCGTCAAAGTCGACGTGGTACATCACGGGAAGCTCGCTGGCATTCGAGGCGGTGGTGCTGGCGCTGGCGTGTTTCGTGTTTGTACGCCGGGACTATTAGAGCACTCCGTACGGCGGGCGGGCTGAGTCGGTCGGGGGCGATCGAGACTCCCCTCCCCT
>CAZXBB010000161.1:0-1777 GCA_964638815.1 uncultured Isosphaeraceae bacterium | reverse complement strand
CTCCGGGGCCCTCGTCATCGCTTGCTGCGTTGCTCCTCCTCGACGTATCTCGAATACGCGGTCGTCGTCGCGCCTTGCCAGCGACGACGATGACCTCCGGATAATCCACCAACAATCTGAATCACACCACTAGCAGCCCGTAGTGAAAGTGCTTTCGAAGCGAGGCGAGGTCATCGCGACCGAGATCGAGGCGCAGGACCGCAGGCGTACTGCCTGTACGTCGAGGATCCTGCAACGAAGAGATCGGTCGCGAGGGCCCGCCGCAGCCGGAATGACTTTCACCACGGGTTGCTAGACTTAGACTAGGACTCGGGACGGGCGAGAGATGACCGAGACGTTCGACGTGATCGTGATCGGGGTCGGGGCGATGGGCGCCGCGACCTGCCGGAGCCTGGCGCGGCGGGGGGCGCGCGTGCTCGGGCTCGAGCAGTTCGACCTCGTTCACGACCTCGGGTCGAGCGGCGGACACACGCGCCTCATCCGCATGGCCTACTTCGAGTCGCCCGAGTACGTTCCGCTGCTCCGCCGCGCCTACCGCGGATGGGACGAGCTCGCGGCGCGGATCGGGGAGTCGCTGTTCGTCCGCAATGGACTGCTCTACGTGGGGCCGGACGACGGCAGCGTGTTCGCCGGAGTCCGTCGCTCGTCGACGTGGCACGGCGTGCGGCTGGAGGAGGTCCCCCGCGACGAAGTCCCGGACCGCTTTCCGCTCTTCCACGTGCCCGAGAACCACGCCGCGCTGTTCGAGCCGGACGCGGGGTTCGTGTTCGCCGAGGCCGGCGTCGCGGCGCTCGTGGACGACGCGCTCGCGGCCGGCGCCGTCGTGCACGCGCGCGAGCCGGTGCGGCGGATCGAGGAGCGCGGCCGCGGCGTGCGGGTCGAGACCGACCGCGACGCGTACGAGGCCGACCACGTCGTGGCGACGGCCGGCGCGTGGACGGCGAAGCTGCTCCAGGACCTCGGCGTGCCGCTCGTCGTCACGCGGCAGCCGATCGGCTGGGTCTCGCCGCGACACCCGGAGCTCTTCACGCCCGAACGCCTGCCTTGCTTCGCGTTCGACGACCCCGACGTCGACGGCATCTACTACGGCTTCCCGCGCGTCCACGGCCGGCCGGGCGTCAAGATCGGCCGCCACGAGGTCGGGCCGTCGATCGATCCGGACCGCGTCGACCGCACGCCGACGCCGGCCGACGAGGCCGGGTTCCGACCCGCGCTCGTCCGCTACCTCCCCGCCGCCGACGGCCCGCTGCTCGGGATCAAGGTCTGCATGTACACGATGACGCCCGACCAGCACTTCATCCTCGACCGCCACCCCGGCCGCGAGCGCATGACGCTCGGCGCCGGGTTCAGCGGTCACGGGTTCAAGTTCGCCCCAGCGATCGGCGACGCGCTGGCCGACCTCGCGCTGGACGGACGCACCGAGTCGCCGATCGAGTTCCTGCGCCTGACGCGCTTCGTCGGCTTCCCCACCTAGAACTTGGAGCCCAGCCCCAAATACGGGTGACCGCCGCCGAGGGCGCGGTCACCCGTCGGGGGCCAACCGGCCTACGGGCAGAACGTCACTTGCACGGCATTCGACGCCTGGACGTCGCCGCCGACGCCGGGATCGCGCGCCGCGAACTGGAAGTTCCGCGTGGTCCCGACGAGGGGGGCCGTGACGGGGATCAGCACCGACGCGACCCCGGTGGCGTTCGTCGTCGTGTACGTCCGGGTGAGGAGCGGCCCGGCGACGAGGATCGTGCCCCAGCCTTGCGGGTTGCTGCCGACGCCGTTTCCA
>CAZXBB010000160.1:0-12305 GCA_964638815.1 uncultured Isosphaeraceae bacterium | reverse complement strand
CCGAGGGTGTCGTGCTCCGGAGCGAAGCCGAAGCTCCGCGCCGCGAGCAGCCCCTCGAAGACGACCATCGACAGGCCGACCGCGAAGGCGGAGAGCAGGAACATCATCGGCAGCACCGGCGTCTGCCAGAGCGGGTGCAGCTTGCCGCCGGCGATCACCATGAGCGTGCCCAGGGATGACTGGTGCATGCACGAGAGGACGACACCGAGGATGACCAGGCCGGTCATGATGCGGGCCAGGCCCGAGTCGAGGACGCGCAAGAGCCTCTCGGCCGCGCCGTTCAGCCGCGCGAGCGGACCCGGAAGACGCACGCGACCGATGAATCGCTCGCACACGATCGGCAGGAACTCGAGGTACAGCACGGTGAGATACGTGACGACGCACAGGCCGACTTCCAGGAGCACGGAGTTCGGCTGCCACATTGCCGGCAGCAGCACGTGCCAGAGCGCCCAGAAGCGGCCGAGGTCGGTCAGGACGCCCAACGCGACGAAGGTGTAGCCGATGAGCGCCGTGAGCAGGGCGGCGCGCACGACGCCGTGGTGCTCGCGGCGCCCGAGCAGATGGGCCAGGAAGGCGGTCGTGAAGCCGCCGGCCGCGAGCGCGACGCCGCACGCGACGTCGATCGCGATCCAGATGCCCCACGGGTAGTCGTCGTTCAGGTTGGTCGTCGCGCCCAGGCCGAGCGTGAACCGCGCGGCGAGCACGCCCGCGCCGAGGGCGGCGACGGCCGTGATCACGATCGTGCCCGGCGTGAAGAATCTCGGGCGTGATCGAACGTTGATGGCGGGTCCGCGCGTCATCTCTGGCCTCCGGGATGGGCGACCCTGTGGAGCGCGGCGAGGAGCCCGGCGAGCAGCAGCGGCGCCGCGAAGCCGCGGAAGATGCCGTGCTGGATCGTCTCCGACAGCTCGGCGCTGCTCTCCGGTCCGAGCTCGGGGAGCCCCAGCTCGGCGAACGGGCGATCGGACAGGTACAGCCACGACGCGCCGCCCGCCTCCGTCTCGCCGTACACGTGATCGACATAGCGGTCCGGGTGACGGCGAATGCGCTCATGCCCCAGCGCGATCAGCTCGCGTCGCCGGCCGAACTTCAGCGCTTCGACCGGGCAGACCTCGACGCACGCCGGCACCCCGCCGGCGGCGGTGCGTTCGCGACAGAAGTTGCACTTGCAGACGCGCGGCGTCAGCGCCTCGTCGTACTCGTACGCGAGACGCTGATACGGGCACGCGACCATGCAGTAGCGGCAGCCGATGCAGCGGTCCGCGTCCCAGGTCACGGGGCCGTCGGCGTGCTTCCGCATCGCGCCGACCAGGCACGCCGAGACGCACGCCGGCTTCTCGCAGTGCGCGCACTGGATCTTGAGGTGAACGTCGGGCCGGCCGTTCTCCCCGGTCACGCGGTTGACGACCGTGTACCGGTCGGGACCGGGTCGCCGGTCGGCTGCGAACACGGAGTCGTCATCGAACGACGACGGCGGCCCGCAGGGCAAGCCGTTCGCGCGGTTGCACGCCCACTCGCAGCGGCGGCAGCCGATGCAGACGGTGAGGTCCACCAGGACGCCGAGGCGATCGTCGTCGAGCTTCGCATGCTCCGCCCCGTCGGCCTCGCGTCCCAGGATGACCGAGCCGACGGCCACGCCGCCGAGCTTGAGGAAGTCGCGTCGGGCAGGGCCGGAGCGGGCACGCGTCGTCCGGTGCTGCCGTGCCGGCGGGGACATCTTCGCGACCGTCTTCATCGGGAACCTCCTCGCGGGCAGAGCCGATTCACTCCCGACCTTCGCGGCGCGCGGATCGCGTGCGCGGATCGTCGGGCGTCCGCCGCCGCACCTGGCGCGTGATCGGCCCGCACATCGCGAGGACCAGCCCCACGAACGCGGCAAGCAGGATCATCGGGCGCAGGGTGAAAGCCGCGAGCGCCAGCAGCGGAAGCAGGACCACGAGCAGCACTCCCGCGCCTGCCGCGATACAGCAGTCGGTGAGGAACGACGGAAACCGGGTGGAGAGGGAGCCCATGGCGACCTCCTGGCGGGCCCGCGGAGAATGAACGGGGCCCGACGATGAGTGGTGCAAGCCGCGCTCCAATCGACGGGATGATCGTCGCGGGGTCGCGGGCGGGGTTTCAGCGGGAGCGTGGGTCGGGGTCGCGCTGAGAAACGCAACGGCGGCGTTGACGTTCTCGGCGCGCCGGCGCGAGGTCCGTCCCGTGCAGGGCGGCGTTCAGCGGGCAGTGCTCGCAGTCGAAGTCGCGATCACACAGCTTGAAGTTGAGCACGCCGGCGTCCATCCACACGCAGGTCGGAGCGTTCGGGTTCGTGATCGTGGCGTACACGGGTGTCCCTTCGTTCGGGTCGGGTGCGTCCGGCCACTCACGACAGCCGCAAACGAGGTGCCAACGGCGCCCGCGCCGCCCATGACCGGGAATTCACCCCGTTCGTGTTGACATTCTCTGCGCGCCGCGTCGAGCGATTCACCACCCTCGTAAAATGGAACGAGCACAGCCGGCACCCCCGGACCCCGGAACCCCGGAACCCGCGCAACACCGGAACCCGCGGAACACGGGAGCCCGAGGAACACCGGAACCGACGGACACAGATCCCATGGGCGGCTGGATAAGAAGAGCCTTCCGGTCGCTGGAGCTTCGCCTGCTCCTGCTTCCCGCCCTGACCATCGGCGCAGCGCTGACGGTCCAGGCGCTGCTGAGCTCGCGGTCCACGCGGGAGAGCGTGGCCGATTTCGTCCACGGCGAGCTGTTGAGGTCGAGCGCCCTCATTCGCAGCGCGACCCACGACGGCATGCTCCTCAACCGCCTCGACGACGTCCAGGCGACGATCGAGCGTCTCACGGCCACGCCCGACGTCGTGGCGATCCGCGTCTACGACAAGGAAGGCGTCATCGCGCTGTCCGGCGCCCCCGACGAGCGCGCCGGCCGGATCGATCCGTCCTCCGACCTCTGCCTGAGCTGTCACGTGGAAGGCCGCACGCGCGAGGACGCGGTCCTCGAACGCAGCGGTCTGTACGAAGTGCCCGGCCGACCGGCCGTACTCCGTCACCTGTCGGTGATCGCGAACGAGTCGAGCTGCGCGAGGTCGGGTTGCCACGCGTCCCCCGCCGATCGCCCCGTGCTCGGCGTGCTCGACGTCGAGATGTCGATGGACACCCTGCACGCGTCGCTCGGCGCCGCGAACCGCCACCTCGTGCTGACCACGATCGTGCTGATCCTCGTGGGCGGGTTCGCCGTGGTGGCCGCGCTACGCCGGCTGGTGCACCGGCCGGTCAAGGAGCTTCGCGAGGGCACGCGACGCATCGCCGCGGGCGACCTCGAGACCGAGCTCGACGTCCCGGGGACCCACGAGCTCGCCCGGCTTGCCGAGGCGTTCAACGGCATGATGGCGGACCTCCGGCAGGCGCGGCACGCGGTGCTGGACTGGTCGTCCCGACTCGAGGAGAAGGTCGCCGAGAAGACCGAGCATCTCCGGCACGCACAGCGCCAAGTGCTGCACATGGAGAAGATGGCCTCGTTGGGCAAGCTCTCCGCGACCGTCGCCCATGAGCTCAACAACCCCCTCGGGGGCATGCTCACGTACGCGCGGCTCGTCAAACGCGAGCTCGAGTCTCCGCCGCTCGACGACGAGACCCGCGCGGAAGTGTGCCGCTACCTCGATCTCATCGACCGCGAGTGCGCGCGGTGCGGCACGATCGTGCACAACCTGCTGACGTTCGCGCGGCATACGGGAACCGAGATGCAGCCGGCGGAGGTCGCCGAGATCGTCGCTCGCAGCGTCGCCCTCGTTCGGCATCACGTGGAGATGTGGGGCGTGGAACTCGTGCTCGAGGGGCCCGCCGGCGGCGGGACGATCGTCGCCGACGCCGGGCAGATCCAGCAGGCGCTCGTCGCGCTGCTGGTGAACGCCGTCGAGGCGATGCGTGACACACCCCAGCCGGAGCGCCGGCTCACGGTGCGTGTCTCGGGCGACGAGGAGCACGTCGAGATCGCGATCGCCGATCGCGGCATCGGCATCGCGCCGGAGGTGCTCCAGCGGATCTTCGAGCCGTTCTTCTCGACGAAGGGCGGCGACGGCGTGGGGCTCGGGCTGGCCGTGGTCTACGGCATCGTCAACCGCCACGACGGCAGCATCGCCGTCGAGTCGGAGCCGGGGCGCGGCACGACCTTCCGCCTGCGTCTGCCGCGAAGACCGCAAGCGACCGCGCCGCCGGCGTCCGACGCGACGACATCACCGTCAGGGAACGAGGAGGCCGAACCATGGCCGATCACAAGCCGAGCATCCTGATCGTTGACGACGAGTACTCCGTACGCGATTCGCTCCACCACTGGTTTCGCAAGGACGGCTTCGAGGTGCTGGCGGCCGCGAGCGCGGCGGAGGCCCTCCAGTGCCTCCGCGACCGGACCGTGGACATCGCGCTCGTCGACATCCGCATGCCGGGGATGGATGGGCTCGAGCTGCTCGAGCACATCCGCCGCATCGACGAGCACATCGCCGCGATCGTCATCACGGCGTTCGGCTCCGTGCAGAGCGCCGTCCGCGCGCTCAAGGAGGGCGCGTTCGACTACGTGACGAAACCGATCGATCCGGACGAGCTCAGCCATCTCGTGCGCCGCGCGATGGAGCAGCGCCGCCTCGAGCGCGACAACGTGCAACTGCGCGAGAAGATCGACCAGCTCGTGGACGTCAACACGATCGTGGGCGAGAGTCCCCAGGTGCGCAAGCTCATGGAGCTGATCCACCACGTCGCGCCGACGGACGCCACCGTGCTCATCGTGGGAGAGAGCGGCACCGGCAAGGAGCTCATCGCCCGCGCGATCCACGCGAACAGCCAACGCCGCTACAAGCCGATCGTCGCCGTCAACTGCGGCGCGATTCCCGAGACGCTTCTCGAGAGCGAGCTGTTCGGACACGAGAAGGGAGCCTTCACGGGTGCCGACCACCGGCGCCCCGGCCGGCTGGAGATGGCGAACGGAGGCACGCTGTTCCTCGACGAGGTCGGCGCGATTCCTCCGAAGATGCAGGTGGAGCTCCTCCGCGCCCTGGAGACCAAGGAGTTCACGCGGGTCGGCGGCCACGCGGCGGTCCACGTGGACTTCCGGGTGGTCTGCGCCACGAACGAGAACCTCGAGCAGGCGGTGCGCGAGAGGCGATTCCGCGAGGATTTCTTCTTCCGCATCAACGTCTTCACGATCGAGGCCCCGCCGCTGCGCAACCGTCCCGGCGACATCCCCCTGCTCGCCCGTCACTTCCTCCAGCGCTTCTCGCACCAGATGGATAAGCACATCGCGCAGATCAGCCCGGAGGCGATGTCCCTGCTCTGCGAGTACGACTGGCCCGGAAACGTGCGGGAGCTCTCGAACGCCATCGAGCGCGCGATGGTCGTCGGCCAGCCCCCCGCCATCCAGCCCGACGACCTTCCGCTGCATGCGCAGCGCGGGGGGCGGCGGACCGGCGTCGAACCTGGGGGCGACGAGTCGCTCGCCGATCTCGAGAAGCGGCACGTCGCCGCCGTGCTCGAACGCACCGGGTGGAACATCGCGCGCACGGCCCGCATCCTGGAGATCGACCGCGTGACGGTCTACAACAAGATCCGCAAGTACGCCCTGCGCGACGAGGCCGTCGGCGCGGGAACCGGCGCGGGGTGAACGGGCTGCGGACAGGCGGGCCGAACTTCACGTTCCGCGGTCGAAGGGCCGGCGCCGGCCGGACCGGGACGCAGAACCCTGCCGGTCGCGCGCTCCCGACGCCCCGCCGGCGAGAGGGGGCCCCGGAGTCCATGTTTCCGGGGCCCCGTTCTCCTCCGACGAACCGTGTCGTCCATCGCGTCAGCGGATCCTGCCCAGGTCGAGCAGTTGCGTCTCGCCGTTCGAGTCGTCCACGCCGTCGTTGTCGTTCACGATGAAGATCCGGCCGTCCACGATCGCCAGGCCCTCGAGCTTCTCCGGAACGACGCCACCGGTCTTCCTGAAGTCCCGCTTCTCGAGGACGTCGCGCTCGAGCGACTTCCCGATGACGTCGAACGACGCGACCTCGTCGTACGGCATGAACTCCACGTCCTCAACCGCGAAGCGATAGAGCCGCTTGACCGCCGCGTCGGAACCGGCCTGGTTGTCGCGCTCGATGACCACGAAATCGCCGTCTCCGACGTACGTGATCTCCGAGTTACCGACCCAGCCGCCGTTCGGCGACTCGGGTGCGTCGAGCGGGTAGTGGGCGAAGAGCCACCCATCCTCCGTCGTGTAGCGGCCGATGCGGACGCGGTCGCCCGGATCGCCGGCGTTCGCCCATGCCCGCTGGAACGCGACGTAGATCGCGCCGTCGCCGTCATTGCCGCGTGCGATCGCGACGCCCTCGAAGCCGAAGCGGAACTGGTTGCGCACCAGCCCGATGGGCAGCGAGACGGCGTCGAGGATCGTGCCGTCCGCCGCGACGTGCACGAGCAGGTTGGGGCTCGCGAACGGCTGATCGTCGGGATCGCTCACGCCGTCGTCGAGGTTGCCCGCGCCCTCGGAGGCCAGCCAGAAGCTGCCGTCGCCGGCGACCTCGATGCCCTCGAGATCGAGGTTCACCGTGCCATCGTCGTTGACGATGTCGTTCGGGTCGAAGTCGTCGGTGCCTGGCAGCGCGTCCTTGAGGTCCTGGAGCAGGCCGAGCAGCACGCCGTCCGCGTCGTTGAGAACGATCTCGGCGTCGATGACGGCAGGCGGGTTGCGTCGGTCCACCTGCATGCGATAGATCCTGCTCCTGGCGTAGAAGCTGTCGTGCACGGTGTAGACCACGTTGCTTCGGTCGTGATCGTCGCCGTCACCCTGGCCGGTCGCGAGCCCCGAAAGCGCTGCCCACGGAATCGGCAGGCCGTCGGCCCGGTTCGCCGAGACGACGGTCGGGTAGTTGGCGTCCTTCTTCGTGCGCTGGTAGATCGAGATGACGGAGCGGATGCCGTCCTCGCGGCTGTCCTCCTCGCTCGCCACGACGAGCAGGTCGCGCCGCGGGATCGCGAGGACGCCCTCGGGTCCCACGCCCGCCGGCAGCACCTGCACGAACTCCGGCATCATCTCGCCCGCGGGGAATCCCCGGAGGCGGTACACGACGATGACGCTCGAACGCTCCGAGCCGACGAAGAGGAAACGCTCGTTGCCGCGGTACACCGCGTACTCGGCGGCCTCGGGCTCGTTGCCTTTGTTCTCCGAGCGCGCCTCGGGGTAGTGGCCGTGCCGGACCATGATGTGCTCGACCGCGCTGCCGGGCTCGTGCAACGTCGTGCCCTGGTCGGTGAAGATCGTGAAGCCGCGGCTGCCGCCGTCGAGGTCACCCTCGTCGGCGGTGACGAACGTCATCCCGGACGTCCAGGTCACGCCGTCCGGCTCGCGCACGACGCCATTGAGCGACGCGATCAGCTCGATGAGGTCGTTCTCGTTGTCGTCTACTTTGGTCAGGTCGACGGCGCCGGCGGAGAAGTCGCCGACGATGTCGCCGCTCGCGAGATCGATGAGCGCGATGTGGTTGTTCTCCTGCATCGTGAGGACGCAGATGTTGTGCTCGTTGATGTCCACGTACTCGGGCTCGGGATCGGTCTGGAACAGGTCGGGCACGCCGACGAGATCGACGGTGCGCAGCGACCAGTCGTCCACACCGCCGATGATGTCGACGATCACGAGGAACCCCGCCGGAAGCTGCGGCGGACGGCCGTCGCCGAGGTCCTCGTCACGCTCGTTCTCGATGGCGATCGCGGCGTAGCGACCGTCCGGGCTGATCGCGACGGAGTCGGGCTGCCCGCCGAGATCCATCGTGCGCACGATCTGCCGGTCCCTGACGTGCACGATCTGGAGCACGCCCGAGGGGTTCACGAAGCTCTCGCTCGTGTTCACGCCGACGAGGGCGTAGTCGCCGAGCACGGCCACCGAGGTCGGCTCGCCGGCGAGCTTGATCTCGCCGAGCGGCTTCGGGTCCTTCGCCTTCCTGATGTCCACGAAGCCGAGGCCCGCCGTCGCGCTGTCGGTGTAGATGAGCGTCTTGCCGTCTTCCGACGCGGAGACGATCTCCGCGACCGTCTGGACGTCAACATCCGTGTTGAGGAAAACCGGGAAGCTCGCGATACGCTCGAAATGTGTCTCGCGCCCACGGTGATCCGCGGCGAGCGCGGGGCCGGCGGCGGTGACTGCGATCGCGGCGGCCGCGATGCAGGAGGGGAAGCGTCGGTCCATGAGTTGATTCCTCCGTTGACTCTCTGGGTAAGGCGGGCGTGATGCGGGCGTGATGCGGGTCACGCACGCGGCGGCCGTCCGCGCCGGGACGCCGGGACGCCGGCGGCGTCGGGGCGGTCGGCGGGACGGTTGAAGGCAGACGCTAGCTCCACCATGTTCTCGCGCCGGCAGCGTCGCGCTTGCCTTGCGTTCATGCGCGTCATCGATCTGTTCATGCGGTGCCGTTCATGCGGTGCTGTTCATGCGGTGCTGTTCATGCGGTCCGCTTCATGCGGTCCTCCTCATGCCGCGTAAAGAACCGCGATGACCGCCGATCCCGCAGCGGCGCGCGTGTCGTCGCGCGCAGCCGCCCGGACGAGCCGCCCACGGACCTCGGCGGCGGGCCCGCCCTGCCGGCGGCGTGGGAGCCCTGCCGTTGATCGACTATGATCGCGGCATGCGATCCACCGGCCCCATCGTCCTGGTCATGATCGTGATCCTGCTCGCGCTCGCGGCGTGCGCGGCGGCCCCGGACGGGAGTGCGGACCGGACCGGGAACCGGACAGGGGACCGGACCGGCGACGTCGCCGCATCCGACGCCGGCGGCATCGAGTTCTTCGATCTCGGCACGGGCTACGACGCAGACACGAGCGTGCTCCGCGACCGCGGGCAGCGTCGCTTTCGCAGCGGCGACGCGATCGCGATCGTGGTGTACGTGCGCGGACACGACGGCGACACCCTCAACCTGACGGCGCACGAGATCAGCCGGGCCAAGCGCGACGTCCGCATCGCCGAGCTGGTCCTTCCCGCCCGCGGGGACGGCGCGGCCAACATCGTCAGCCAGACCTTCCGGTACACCGTGCAGGGCGAGTATCCCGTCGAGCTGCTCATCGTCCTGAGCGTCGGCGACGAACAGCGGTTCCAGCGGATCACGGTCCTTCCGTAGCTCGTTCGGCGAGTCAGCGAACAGGCCTTCTGCCGGCCGCTGATCGGAGAGGCGTTCGACACAACATTTCGGGCTGTGCGAAATCGCGTTTGCCTGGCTGACGCAGCCACAGACGGCCCGACCGCACTGGAAAGCATTTCATGACCCTCTTCATCCTCTCTTGTGTAACGGTGGTTGCCGTCTCGTTCTTCTGCTCCCTGCTCGAGGCCACGCTTCTGAGCCTGGACGACATCCACCTGGAAACCAAACGCCGCGAGGGGCATTCCTACGCGGCCATCTGGCAGAGCATGAAACGGCGGATCGGCCGTCCCATCGCCGCCATCCTCATCCTCAACACCGTGGCCCACACCGGCGGAGCCACCGTCGCGGGCAGCGCCTTCGACGAGATTTACGGCGACGAATGGATCTGGCTCTTCTCCCTCATCTTCACGGTGGTGGTGTTGCTCGGCACCGAAATCATCCCCAAGGTGATCGGCGTGAATTCTGCCGAGCAACTGGCCGTCGTGCTGGCCCGGCCCCTGGCGTTCATGACCGTTGCCCTCACGCCGTTCATCGCGGTGACCGACTGGGTCGCACGTCCGTTCAAACGCAAGGGCGGGAAGCCTCGCCTGACGCTGGCCGACCTGCGCACGATGGCCGACGTGGCGCGCTCGGAACGGTTGATCGGCGCGGAGGAGGAGAACATCATCATCAACGCCACGAAACTGCGGACAATGCCGGTCTCCAGAATCATGGTGCCCCGCGACCGAATCGTGATGTTCGACGCGCGCCAGTCCAATATCGTGAACTTCGAGACTGCGGCCTCGTCGCTGCACACACGTTACCCTGTGAGTTCAGACGGCTCCGTCGACGGCGTGACCGGCTATGTGAACTTCAAGGAGATCGTGGCCATGATGCCCAGCCGGCGCGAGGCACAGATTCAACCCTTCATCCGGCCCCTTTCGAGAATTCCCGCGGATGCCAGCCTCAACAACGCCCTCCGGGCTCTGATCGCCCGCCGCGAACACATGGCACTGGTCGAGGACAGCGGGCATCGGATTGTCGGACTCGTCACGCTCGAGGACTTGATGGAAGAGATCGTGGGAGAGCTTCAGGACGAGTTCGACTGGGAGCCGGAGGAAATCTTCCAGGTCGCCGATCGCCGCTGGAAGGTCGGTGGCGGCGTGAAGATGTCGGCGTTTACCAGCCGGACGGGCGTGACGACGCCGGGCGATCCATCCGTGACGCTGTCCGTCTGGGTGCGACAGCAACTGGGGCGCGATCCGGTGGTGGGTGACATTGTCATGGCGGAGGACGCTCGGTTGACAGTGATTCAAACGCGCCGCCGCAAGGCGCACCGCATACTGGCGGAGACGACCTGATCGTTTGCCCTGATCGTCAATTGGCTGTCGGCACGAACGCATGGACATCGCGCTCGGGATGGCACGGGAGCGCCTTCGAAGCGACGCCGCGGACTGCCTGTTCATCGCTCCGGCTGCATCCACGGGTTCTCCGCAGCACCTGCGCCGAGCTGCACTGCATCCGGCACTATCAAATCGGCGGCATCAGAAGAGACTGCGTACACGACGCGAGTGAAGCTGTTGTACACAGGCACGCCCCAGGGCTGCGGGTCGAGCACGCGCAGCTCCAGCGCCGGCCCTTCATCGGGATGCAAGCGCACGCGGGCGCGTGGCTTTTCCCATGCAAGACCTGTCGCGGTCTCGCCACCAACAACGCCCGAAAAGGGCGCACGCAGGAGATGCATCACATAACTCATGGCCATTTGCGGCTCGATCGGATGGCTGCCGCCCGTCTCGTCGTTCAGCGTCCAACGCCAGGACGGCCCGGCGTCAGGCAGTCCTTCGGCGGGAGACGGCTCATGGTCGTGCCGGAGCAGGCTGAGACTCGGGTGGTCGTCGCGAACGATTTCGATGCGGCGCACGATGCTCTGGTGGCCCGACCATATGGCCGGGATGATGAGCGGATCGACCAACGGCGGCCCGGCGGCGACTTCGCCCGATCCGCTGGGCGGCGCAAGCAGAGCTCGCAG
This sequence comes from uncultured Isosphaeraceae bacterium, assembly GCA_964638815.1. Classification (GTDB taxonomy): domain Bacteria; phylum Planctomycetota; class Phycisphaerae; order Phycisphaerales; family SM1A02; genus CAZXBB01. Next base: position 1,143 of record CAZXBB010000160.1, on the reverse strand, counting down.
ATCGCTGTCCAGCACCCAGATTCCCTCTTCTCCCGAGCCCGGAGCAGGCCGCACGAAACACTGGTCGGCCTCGGTCAGGCCATATCCGATGTCTACGATGAGCAGCACGTCCGAGCCGGGCGCCTCGATGGCCCCGGGGCCGTGAAGCGTCACCCGCAGCGCTGCCGGCCCCTCGACGCCGTACTCCCGCGCCTGCGACGGTTCGGTACTGCGGATGAATCCCTCCGCCGTGAGCAATGTGGTCACGAATCGCTCGAGCCTGCTCACACTGGCTGGCGCGCCATTCAGGCTGATACACCGCCACATCCCATCGATGCCGTTGGAGAACGCCAGCTCGCGTGCTTGACCATCGATGATGCGCACCCCCATTATCCGAGGCTGCTTCGGCATCAGGTCGGCCAGCCGTCGCGGGGTGGCGCCCGCGTGTCGCCGCTCGTCACGGTGCCGCGAGAGCGTGCGATCGACCATGAATGCGCCGATCAGGACTGCGCCCAGGAGGATGACGCGCGACCACATGATCAAGGTTCCTCCTTTGCACCGGCCACCGATGATGCTGGTGGCTGCGCTGCGAATGAAGAGGGCGAGCGGCGACGCGCCACCGCCAAGCCCATCCACAGGAGCATCGTGAGCGCCGGCGCTGCTCCGATGACCACGACGCGCCACCGCAGGCGATGCGACGGATCGAGGTAATCGAACCCGCGCGAGACAGGTCGTTTGGTAGCGATGGACGCCAGTTCCGTATCGAGCGAGAGCGTGGCAACCGAGTTCAGAAGCAGGTGGTCGGCCCTGAACTCCTTGTCGAGCAGATGATCGTCCTTGAAGAGCTCAGACCCGCCGATGAGCAGCAGCCGGCTCCGCGAGCCGTTCGCGAGTGAGGCGAGGTCGAGCGGCTCGTACGGCTCCTGCTCCGGCGCGGGTGACGGCGTCTCGCCGAACGTCGGAGGCGGCGGCGGGGGCGGCGGATTCCACAGCGGAAACACGCCGTCAATCATGGTCGCCAGGGGAAGCCGGCCACGGTAGTCGATTCGCTCAGTGTCATCCGGGAGCGGGCCTTCAAGCACCTCTTCAGGCAGGAACCCACCCTCCCAGGCGAAGGACCATGTTCGCGGCGAAGTCGTGATGAGCACCTTCGCTTCGAGGCCC
>CAZXBB010000159.1:0-1997 GCA_964638815.1 uncultured Isosphaeraceae bacterium | reverse complement strand
GCACCCCGGCACTCCGGCACCCCGGCACCCCGGGACCCAGGGCCCCGGCACCCTCGGGCACCTGGCCTTCCGCGCTCCGGGCCCGGCCCCTCCCGAGGCCCACCGGCACCGCCGGGGCTCTCTCCCATCCCCGCGTGGTGGCACCTGTCCCGCCAGGTTCGTTACACTTACGTCCATGCCGAACATTGCAAGTGTCTTTAAGGCCGAGATCGCCCGAGTTGCCCGCAAGGAAGCGAAGGCCCTCACCGAACCCCTCCGAAAGTCCAATGCTCAATACCGCCGCGACATCGCCGAACTGAAGCGTCAGGTCCGTGAGATGCACAAGGACCTCGGCTTTCTTGGCCGGCAGGAGCAAAAGCGTGCTCAGGCACGGGTCCCGGCCTCCAAGGCGAAGGGCAAGCGCTTCTCGCCGCAGTGGCTCAAGGCGCATCGCGAGCGTCTCGGCTTCTCGGCGGCCGACTACGCGGAGCTCGTAGGCGTCTCATCGCAGACGATCTACAACTGGGAGCAGGGTCACTCGACACCCCGTGAACAGCAGCTCGCGGCGCTCGCGGCCATTCGCGGTATGGGGAAGCGTGAAGCCCTGCGGCGGCTCGAAGGCTGAAGCCGGGGACGCGGCTTCCCACGAGATCCAGTCGACAGGCGGAAGAGGCGGAAGAGAGGTCACGGACGCTTCGACCCTTGTCGCCGCGGTCCCGCGGGCGTGTTTCCGTCATTCCGTCATTCGGTCATTCCGCGCGAGGTCCTGTCTTGCGAGGCGATCTGCGAGGCGATCCCGTTGTCGGCGATCCCGCGATCCCGTCATCGACGGTGCACTAACGCGCCGCCGGTCACGACGGGGCTGCCCTCGACTTCGCGGCCGCCCGATGGAGACGTCGGGTCAGGAGCTCCGCGCCCGTATGACCGGTGTTCGGGTCAGGGACAAGGCCCCCACGCCCGCAGCACGAGCACGATGTCGCCGAAGTCCACGACGCCGCTGCGGTCGAGATCCGCGGATGTCCCCTCGCGGCCCCATAAGGACACAACGAAGATGAGATCGTGGAGGTTGACGACGCCGTTGTCGATCACATCGCCGAGGCAGCTGCAGACACTGCGCAGCGTGACGAGAGCCTGGGCATCCTCGAGGGCGACCGCGAGGTCCAGCCGTCCATCGTTGTTCAGGCGGCCGGCGACAATGTCCGCCGGGCCGGGGCCGAGGTCGAACGTGACCGGACCGAAGAACGCCCCGGCTCCGTCGTTGGACAGGACGACCAGTTGATCGATTGGTCCGGCGACGGCGAGATCACCGGTTCCGTCGCCGGGCGAGTCGACGATCGCGAGCGCGCTCGCGCCGACTCCGACGGCGTAGCGAACTTCCGGTGCGAGCGTGCCGGCGCCGTCGTTGAAGAGCACCGAGATCGCGCCGTCGTCGGCGCCGAGCGCGGCGTCGCGTAGGTCTGCGCGCTGCCGAACGCGCCGGCGGTGTTCAGCAGGACGGTCACGCTGTCGCTCGCGCGGTTGGCGACCACGATGTCCAGGTCGGAATCGCCGTCGAGATCCGCCAGCGCGACTGCGCTCGGCGCGGAGCCGACCGCGTACGCGTCGAAACCGTCGAAGATGCCGCCGCCCGTATTGCGCAACACGAGCACACGATCGAAGGCCGCGTCGCTCACGACGAGAGCGTCGTCGAGGGAGCGCACGGGGCCGCACCTTCGTTAGTCGTTACCGGATCGGCGGGGAACGCACGGAGCAACGCACGGGGCCGCACCTTCGTTAGTCGTTACCAGAGCGCACGGGGCCGCACCCTCGTTAGTCGTTACGAGCAACGCACGGGGCCGCACCTTCGTTAGTCGTTACCGGAGCGCACGGGGATCGCACGGGGCCGCACCTTCGTTAGTCGTTACCGGGAGCGCACGGGGAGCGCACGGGGCCGCACCTTCGTTAAGCCGTCACCGATTCACCGACTGGTCGAGAACCACGATGTGCGTCCTGACGCCGCTGACGACTAACGAAGGTGC
>CAZXBB010000158.1:0-3238 GCA_964638815.1 uncultured Isosphaeraceae bacterium | reverse complement strand
CGGCCGCGTACACGGGCGAGCCGTTCGTCCGGGTCGTGGCCGCGCCGCCGTCCACCAAGCACACCACCGGGAGCAACCACGTGCTCGTCCATATCCGGCTCGATGAGCGGACCGGCCGGATCATCGCGATCGGCGTCGAGGACAACCTCGTCAAGGGTGCAGCCGGCCAGGCTGTCCAGGCGTTCAACCTCGTCCACGGACTGCCGGAGACCGCTGGCCTCGAGCAGCTCCCGCTGGCCCCGTAGTGTCCGATGGGTCGCCCGCGATGACCGCCACCCTGTCCGGTACGTCCCACCCGGTGTCGCCGACCCATCTCCCACTGGTCGAGCGACGCGCCAGCCTGCCGGCCGGCTTTCGGGCCGGTGGGCTGGCAGCCGGGATCAAGGCCTCCGGCCGCCCGGACCTTGCCCTCGCCGTCACGACCGACGGTCCCGCTGCCGTGGCCGCCGTCTTCACCCCGAACGCGTTCGTGGCGGCGCCCGTGCGGCGCTCGCGGGCAAACCTCGCGGCCACGTCCGGCGACATGCGTGGCGGGTTCGGCTGGGCCCGCGCGGTCGTCTCGACGAGCGGCTGCGCCAATGCCGCCACGGGCGAGGCCGGCGACGCGGACCAGGCTGAGGTCGGCCTGCTCGTGGCCGGCGCGCTCGGCATCGCTGAGACGCACGTGCTCCACCTCTCGACCGGCATCATCGGGACGCGATTGCCGCTCGACCGGGTGGCGAAGGGTCTCGATGCCCTCGTGTCGCGGCTCGCTTCGGACGATGCGGCCCTCGAGGCCGTGGCCGACGCCCTGCGCACGACGGACTCGGTCACGAAGGTCGTCAGCACGACCGTGGAGCTGCCCGAACCGGACGGCGTTGGCGGCGGAGCCAGCGGCTCGACCGTGACCGTCACCGTGAGTGGCATCGCAAAGGGCGTCGGCATGATCCATCCGAACATGGCCACGATGCTGTCGGTCATCCTCACCGACGCCGTAGTCGAGCCGGCCGTGCTTTGGAGCCTCCTCCGCCCCGCCGCCGCGCGCACCTGGAACCAGCTCTCGGTCGACGGCGACACGAGCACGAACGACACGGTCTTCATCCTGGCCTCGGGCGCGACGCCCAGCGCCCCGGTGACCGCCGGCAGTCCAGCCGCGGCCGCGCTCGGCCGGGCGATCGAGGCGATCGCCCGTGACCTCGCCCGCCAGCAGGCCGCCGACGGCGAGGGCGCGACGATCCTGATCACGGCCGCCGTCCGTGGGGCGCAGGACGACGCGGATGCCCGGGCGGTCGCGCGCGCGATCGTGTCGAGCAGCCTCGTGAAGGCCGCCGCACACGGCAAGGATCCCAACTGGGGCCGGGTCGCGGGCGCGGCGGGCAACGCCACGGTCGCCAGCCAGCCGGTCCTCGAGGCCGCGGGCATGGACCCGGCTGGCGCCGCGGCACGTGCCGGACGGCCCGCGGCGCTCGATCCCGATCGGCTGCGCATCTCCATCGCCGGGCATCTCGTCTTCGAAGGGGCACGCGGCGGACCCCTCGCCTTCGATCGGGCAGCGGCACGCGCTGCGATGAACGCCGCCGAGCTCGTCATCGAGCTCGACCTGGGCCTCGGCGACGGCACCGGCGAAGCCTTCGGCTGCGACCTCACCGAGGCATACGTGGTCGAGAATTCCGAGTACACGACGTGAGCGAGATCCTCGTCGTCAAGCTCGGCGGCACCACGATCGCCGATCAGAGCCACGTGCTGGCGGACGTCGCCGCGGTCGCGCGTCGCCGTCCCGTCGTCCTCGTCCACGGCGGTGGCAAGCGCATCACCGAGTGGCTCGAGCGCCTCGGCGTCCCGAGCCGGTTCGAGGGAGGCCTTCGCGTCACCGACGCCCAGAGCCTCGAAGTCGCCGCCGCCGTCCTCCGTGGCGTCGTCAACAGCGAGCTCGTCGCCGCGCTGCGCGACCTGGGCGTCGATGCGGTCGGGCTCAGCGGCGTCGACGGCGGGCTGCTCGTCGCGGAACGGATCCCGGAGCTGGGGCTCGTCGCGCGCGTGACGGACCTCCGGCGCGACCTCCTGGACGCGATCCTGGTCGGCGGCCAGGTGCCGGTCGTGGCACCGCTGGCCCGCGACGCGGATGGCATCGTCTGCAACGTGAACGCCGACGACGCGGCCGCCGGGATCGCGGCGGGACTCGGCGCCCGCCAGCTCGTGCTCCTCACAGACGTCGACGGCGTGCGCGACGCCGACGGGCGCAGGCTCGACACCTTGACCGTCGCGGAGGCGGAGCACCTGATCGACAGCGGCGTCATCGCCGGCGGGATGGTGCCCAAGGTGCGCGCCGCCCTGTCCGCCCTCGGATGGGAGGGCTCGGAGGCGATCATCGCGGACTCGGCGGCGGACCGCGCCTTGGAGCGCGCGCTCGGGGACCCGGCCTTCGGGACCCGGATCACCTCGGGGCGAGCCGCGCCGGTGGGCGCCGCATGACGCCGAGCCAGGAGCTCAAGCGCCTCCGTCAGCGGGCGATCCGCCAGCTCGTCGCTTCGCGACCCGTCGGCAGCCAGCGCGAGTTGGTCGACGCGCTCGTCGAGCAGGGCTTCGACGTCACGCAGGCGACGGTCAGCCGCGACATCACGGAGCTCGGCCTGTTGAAGGTCCCGCGCGGGGACGGCGGCGCCAACGGCCACGCCTACATCGCCCGGGAGGACGTCGCAGCTCCGGCTCCGGCCGCGTCGGATGAACGCCTGCGCCGCATCCTGCTCGACGTCCCCGTCACGGTGGGTCGGAGCGGGTTGATCCTCGTCCTGACCGGCACACCGGGCACGGCCAGCGTGGTCGCCCAGGCCATCGACGAATCGACGCTCCACGAACAGGAAGGCACGCTCGCGGGCGACAATACGCTCCTGGTGCTGTTCGCCGACGAACCGCGCCTCGAGCGGTGGCTCAAGCGGTTCCGTGCGCTCCAGGACTCGCTCGCCGTCAGCGCAACATCGCCGAATTGAGCTCGGAGGCTCCGTCGTCCGCCATGAACAAGGTCGTCCTCGCCTATTCCGGAGGTCTCGATACGTCGGTCGCCGTCGCCTGGCTGCGTGAGCACTACGGGGTCGAGGTCGTGACGCTCACCGTCGACCTTGGCGGCGGATCGCTGCGTCCCGGGGTCGAAGAGCGCGCCATGTCCGCCGGAGCGTCGCGCGCCTATGTCGTCGATGCCCGCGAGCGCTTCGTCACCGACTTCGTGTGGCCGCATCTGCAGGCCAACGCCTTGTACCAGGGC
>CAZXBB010000157.1:0-5026 GCA_964638815.1 uncultured Isosphaeraceae bacterium | reverse complement strand
GCGCGGGCGCGCCGCGGCGGCGGGGGGGGCGGCGGGCAACCGCGCACGAGGTGCGGCCGGGCCGGGTCGCGCGACCGGCGTGACCGTCAGCAGCGTGCGCCCGCCGACGGACAGCACCCCCGCGTAGCCACGCGAGCGAAGAAACGCGTCGTGATCGAATCCCCCCGGGTTCCGTGCCGGCGTGCCGCGCCGCGCGGTCCCGCGCACCGCTACGCGGTCGCCGGCGCGGAACGGCGCGACCGTCTCGCCGACACGCACCAGCAGGTTCCCCCGGACGGCCTGCCGGTGGCCGTCGCGTCCGAGCAGAGCATCCACCGCGAGCGGGAACTCCGTGTACGGCCCGCGGTGGCCGAAGCGCCCCAGCTCCCCGCCCGCGCCGTCCCGCGGCTCCGGTCCGGCGAGCGCCGTGCCGACCGCGTGAACGTGCACCGGCGTCGCGGCGAGACGCGCGAGGAGATCGTCGGTCCCGACGCCGTCCCGCCGTACGCCGACCCACGCACCGCCGAGCGTCGCGACGGCGACCGCCAGCGCCGCCAGAGCGCCCGCCGCACGGCGGCGCATCGCCCAGCAGAGCGTCCCCGCGACGGCAGTGGCGACGAGCCACGTCTCCGGCGGCGGCGCCCACGCGGCGGAACCCGCCGCGATCCCTGCGGCGAACGCCGGCGCGACGAGATTGATCCGGCCCGCCCGCGTGTCCCGGACTCGCATCGCGATGTTCTACGACACCACGCGGCGCCTCCCGCGGCTTCGGCGGTATCACCCCCTGGTATCCGCTCACGGGCGTGCCGGCGGCCCCGGCCCGAAGGCCCCGGCGTCGGCGGCGGGGGCGGCCGTATCATGCCCTCGCCTCCATCTGTCCCTCCCCGGCCCCCGGCCCCCCCGGCCCCCGGGGCGCCCCACGAAGGTCATCGCGTTGGAACGTGCCCTATTCGAGGAACGCACGCTCGAGCATCTGGACGCCCTGTACCGCATGGCGATGCAGCTTGCCCGGCACCCCGACGAGGCGGCGGATCTCGTTCAGGAGACCTGCCTGCGCGCCCTCCGCGTCGCGGATCGCTACGAGGAGATGGGCGGGGGGATCCGCCCCTGGCTGTTCAAGATCCTCCACAACGTGTTCTACTCGCGCGTGGCCCGGGCGCGACGCGGGCCCGTCGGGATGGACGATCTGCCGATGGCGATCAGCGGCGAGCCCGGTCCCGACGAGCCGCCCCCGGCGTGGGATCTCGCGAGCCTGGAGTGGGAGCACGTGGACGAGCGGCTCAAGGCCTCGATCGACGAGCTGCGGCCGGAGTACCGGAGCGTCCTGCTCCTGTGGGGGGTCGAGGGGCTGAAGTACCGCGAGATCGCCGAGATCCACGGGATCCCGATCGGGACGGTGATGAGCCGGCTCCATCGGGCCCGGAACCTCCTTGCCCGCCAGTTGTCCGAATTGGCCGAAGAAAACGGGCTGCTCAAGGATTAGCTGGAGGTCCCACCGAACCGAGGACCAGGGAACGAGATGACCCAGCCCACGCCAGATGACATCGGCAGCCTGATCCGGCAGTTCTGCGACGGAGAGCTGGACGACGAGCGGACCGCCGCCTTCGAGCGCCGGATCGCAGCCGATCCCGACCTCGCCGGGCAGGTGCGGTTCGAACGGACCCTCTGCGAGAAGATCTCGCGCGCGATGAACGAGATGAATGCGACGACCGCCCCGACGCCGGCCGATCTCGCGCCGCGCGTCCGGGCCGCGCTGGCGGCAGCCGCGGCGGAGCCGGCGTTCGAGCTCGCGACGGACTCGCGCGAGGACGGGGCGCCGACACCCGGCGGCAACGGCCTCGCGCCGGCGCCGGGGGCGGCCGCCCGACCCGCCGCCCGACCCGTGCCGCGTCCCGCCGCCCGGCCCGTGCCGCGTCCCGCCGCCCGGTCGTGGCTTGCCGGCCCGCCGCGGGCCAACGTCTTCGCCGTCGCCGCCACGCTCGCGGTGATCGCGGGAGCCGTGCTCTTCGGCATCTTCGGCCGTCCCATCGACTCCGTCAGGCGGACGATCGCGGAGCCGGCCACCGAGATCGCCCAGTTCGTCTCGGGAGAACACCATCGCTGCGCCGGCGATCCGGATGCCCGCGAGCGCAAGGCGACGTGGCGGGGACCGGCGGCGGCCGAGGGCCTGCGCGGGTACCTCGGACACGAGGTGCCCATCTTCCACGTGCCCGGATACCAGTTCATCGGCGCCGGCCGTTGCCATATACCGGGGGCTGACCTGTCCGCGCATCTCGTTTACGCGAGCACGGAACGCGGCAGCGACGGCTGCCCGAATGCGACGCTGAGCCTCTTCGTCGTGCCGAGCGACGCCATCGGGCCCGGGATGCGCGTCGGCGAGCACTGGGCGTGGGTCAGGATCGGTGACCGCCCGACGTGCGGGCGCACCGTCGCCTGCGCGGAGGACGGAAGCCTCGTGTACTTCATGGTGTGCTGCAACGACGTCGAGATCCCGGCCATCGCGGACACGATCAGCCGCGAGGGTCGCGCCTGGCGGCCATGAGGGCGAAACCGGCGCGATCCGTCCGCCGGCGCGAAACGTAGTATCTAACGCCCGCCGGGGGAAACGCCGACGCTTACCCAGGAATCGCCCGATGCTGACGCCCCATCACCGACTCGCGAACGCCTCGATCCTCGCCGCCCTCGCGCTCGCCGCGCCCGCCGCGGCGCAGAACGCGATCGGGGACGGGCGGGCGCTCGACGCGAATCCCGCCCTGACGTCCGGGGGCCTCAACGAGGCCGCCCTGCCGACCGACTTCGCCGCGCGCAATGACATCGTGACGAACAGCGTCATCGGCGGGCGGGGGTTCCGCGGGAGCGTCGGGTACACCGCGGCCGACGCCTTTCGAGACGAGGCGGGCTCGGACGACCTCTTCCAGTTCCGCGCCGACAGCGCCTGGTCCGGGGTGAACTTCGTCAACTACAACACGACCTACCAGCGCTTCCGCTTCGGGCAGGATGCGAACATCATCCAGTACGCGCGCGTCGGTCAGGGCAACACCAGCGGGACCTTCGAGCCGGATTACTCGACCCGCGCGATCAACGACGCGCGGATGCGGCTCGATCAGCTCAGCTTCGCGTCGCTGACGACCAGCACGCAGGAGAGCCGGATCCAGCCGAGCGTGGTCGGCAACATGTACGACCCCGAGGGCAACGCGTACGTCGTGCGCGCGTCGGCGCTCGGCGGTCTCGAGCGAACGGCCGTGAACCGCGTCGGCGAGATGATCGGACTGACGGCCTACGACTTCGCGCGCGTCGCCGAGGAGGTTGACAAGACGAAGACGACGGGAGTCGGAGCGCCGTACCAGAGCTCCTACGCCGAGCTGCTCGCGAGCGCGCGGCTCGGCCTGACGCCGAACGATGCGCGCGTGAACCCGCTGCGTCTCGGCGACCTTCCGAAGGAAGGCGAAACGGAGGGCCCCGACGCCGAGGGGGGCGACGCCGTCACCACCGGCGACGCGGAGCTGCGCGCGATCCGCACGAAGGTCGCGGAGCGATACGCGCAAATGGAGGCCGCCGGCGTGATCTCGCGGAAGATCACGCCCGAGCTCGACGAGGAGACCGTGCGAGGCGTCGAGGAGGACCTTCGTGCCCTGCGTCTCTACCTCACCGGCAGTGCGCAGGAGGAAGGTGAGGCCCCGGATCCGGACGACGCGACGCTGCCGCGACGCGGCCTCGGAGTCGCCAAATCCCTTGAGCTGCCGCCGCCCGTCGCGACGCTCGACGACCTCGATCCGGACCGCCCGCTCACGGATTCCCCGGACCAGGCGGTCGGCGGCGACATCAAGGTCGCGGACCTGAAGGTCGCAGACATCGGGATGGTCCTGCGTCACGGCGAGCGCATCGACCACCTGACCTCGGGGCGCGAGGAAACGCGATTCGCGGAGCTGCTCGCCTCCACCGAGGAGGCACTGCGCGAGGGCCGCTACTTCTGGGCCGAGCGCCGGTTCAACCGGGCGCTGCGCTTCACGCCGGGGCATCCGCTTGCGACCACAGGGCTCGTCCACACGCAGATCGGCGCCGGTCTCTACCTCTCCGCCGCCCTGACGCTGCGCAGCCTCTACGTGTACCAGCCGGAGATGATCGACGCGCGATTCGCGCCGGGGCTGCTGCCGAACCGCCCGCGTCTGCTCGACGCCGTCGACACGCTCGCCGGTCGGCTCGACGACGCGCGGCGCGACCGAAGCAACGCGGCGCTCCTCTACGCGTACGTCGGGCGCCTGCTCGAGGAGCCGCAGACCATCCGGCGCGGTCTCGACGTGCTGGCCGAGGAAGTGCCCGACGATCCGCTGCTTCCGCTCTTGCGCGCGATCTGGCTGGGCGAGGAAGAGCCCGGGAAGTAGGCGATTATCGGCGGTGCGTCCAGTTTTCAGGGCGCGCCGGAATCGGGCCGATATTCCGGCTATGAGTTCGATCGGCTCCCCCATCGACGCGTCCATTCTGCAGGCGGCTCAGGCGCAGCAGGTGGCCGGCAAGGCGCGCTCGCGAGAGCGGGCGACCACCGATCGGCGCGTGCGCCAGGAGGACATGCTGGAGCTGCGCGTCGCCGGCGTCGAGACGTCGGACGCCGTTCGCAAGCTGCCGCACAACGAGTCCGGGCAGGCCGACGCCGAGCGCGATGCCAAGGACCAGCCCGCGCCTCCGGAGGACGGGCGCCCGCGCGTCGACGTTCAGGCCTGACTTCCCCGGGTCGACTATCACCGACCCGGCTATCACGGGTCGGCTATCACGGACCGGCTATCACGGGCCAATCTCCACTGGACAGGATCATGACCAAGTCCGCTCACCGCGCGTGGTCTGCAGCCGCTGCGCTGATCATCGCGATCTTCGCGCCGCGCGCGGCCACGGCCGCCGGCTCCGCCGTCACGGAGGACGAGGCGCGCGCCTTCGTCACGCAGTACGAAGCGGCGGTCAACGCCCGGGACGCGGTCCGCATCAACGCCGCGATCGATCCCGCCCGCCTGATCGCGCGCGCGCACCGCGGTATGAGCGTCCCGCCCGCCGTGCT
>CAZXBB010000156.1:0-2624 GCA_964638815.1 uncultured Isosphaeraceae bacterium | reverse complement strand
GCGACGCGTCGGTGGCGACGGCGGTGTTCGGGGCCGAGATCGGGCTGGGCGTGCTGCTGCCGCTTGGCATCCTGCTCGGTGCGCGCCGGCGACGATCGACGCGGTGGCTGTTCGCCGGCTCCACGCTGGTCATCTTCGGCGTCGTGCTCAATCGCGTGGACGTGTTCCTCGTCGGCTACACGCCGGTGGAGGGCGGCCGCTACGTTCCAGCGTGGACCGAGATCGCGGTCACGTTGGGCTTCATCGCGATGATCGTGCTCGCGTACCGCTTCGTCGTGCTCAACTTCCCGGTGATCGACGCGCTTCCCGCGCCGGCGGTCGCTCCGACCCGTGTGTCCGGACCGCCACGGCAGCCCGCAACGGCCGCAGCAAAGCGCCCCGCGCTGGCGCGACACGCCGCCGGGGTGCTGCGGGCCCGCGTGGGAATCGCCCGGGTCGCCGGTGGCAGGTTCTCGTCGCGCCGCGCGCACGCGAAGCGCCCGCCGGCGCAGGAGGTGCCGTCAGGAGGATCGCAGTGTTCCTGCTTCCGCTGCTGCTGCTCGTTCCGGCGGGACCGGACGAGGGTGAGGCACGAACGGTCCGCCGCGCGAGCCGCGCGCCGTCGATCGTCTCCCCGGTCCGGACGACGCGGGCGTCGGCGACAGACCCTGCGCCGGACCGCGTCGTCCGGCAGGCGGGCGACGTGTCCGCGGCCGACCACGGCCCCGACGTCGTCGTCATCGACGGGCTCGCAAAGCTCTTCGGCGCCGTTCGCTTCGATCACGCCGTGCACGCGACCATGTCCCGACTGGAGGAAGGCTGCGCGAGCTGCCATCACCGGCAGGACGCCGCGGCGACGCGCGTGCTGGCCTGCCGCGCGTGCCACGCGACGGGCGCGGGGTCGGGCACGTTCGACATGCCCGGGCTCAAGGCCGCGTATCACCGCCAGTGCCTGGCCTGTCACCGCGACTGGAGTGGCGAGAACGCGTGCGGGTCGTGTCACGAGGAGCGCGGCGACGGCGCGGCAACGCCGGTCGTGGTTCACGATCCGGGCGACATCGTCGGGGCCACGCGCTGGGGCGCGACGCATCCGGGCGCGACCGATCCGGGCGCGACGAATCCGGGCGCGACGCATCCGCGCGCGACCCAGGCGCATCTTGACCCCCGCGCGGCGTTCGTCTTCGAGACGACGCTGGCGGGGGCGCCGTTCGTCACGTTCCAGCACGCGGACCACGTTGAGCAATTCGGCGTCACGTGTGTCGAATGCCACCGCGGCTCGTCCTGCCGGAGCTGTCATGGATCCGCCGCGGCGACGGAGCGCGTGGCGATCGACCGCCACGACCGCTGCTTCACGTGTCACGCCGGTGACCGCTGCGCGCTGTGCCACGACCAGGCGCCGCGCCCGCGGTTCGAGCACGAGGCGCGCTCGGGCTGGAGCCTCGGGCCGCACCACGCGTCGCGCGCGTGCGCCGATTGTCACGGCGCGCCGCAGGCGTTCGTCGTGCCGGCCGCGCGAAGCTGCCGCGCATGTCACGCGAACGCGGATCCGTCCCGCTTCGATCACGCCGCGACGGGTGTCCCGCTCGCCGGCAGCCACGCCCGCTTCGAGTGCGCGAGGTGTCACGACGAGCGGCGGCCGGACGCCGCGCCGACGTGCTCCGCCTGTCATCCCGATCGGGCCTATCCGCAACAGTGGCCCGGCCTCGCGACGCCGTCGGCGCCGCGCACGCTGACCGCGGAGCGGCCGGCGGCGCCGGTGTCGGCGGGTTGATCGGTGCGGGCGGTTTGATCGGGGGCGGGTTTATTTGGGGCGGTTGACCGGGGGGGCGCGGGCCTCACGGCGCGCACCCGCTCCCACCGGCGTTCCGGCCGTCGGCGGCAAGTCAACGAACAGGGCGGAGCCGCGACGACTCCGCCCTGGACTGCATCAGGTTCGAACGCAGATCAGAAGTTGACCTGGACGTCGAAGTTGCAGGCGATCATGCGCGCGTGCGAGAGGGTGACGTACGGATCGTTGCTGATTTTCGTCACGAACAGCGGCTCGGGGCCCACGAGGTTCCAGACCGGGAGGCCGGTCGGCGAAATGGCCTCGGCGGGAATGCGGAGGAGGAAGCCGTTCCAGTTGCAGATGTACGTGCCGGGCTGCGTGATCTGCTCGAAGGGGATGAGGTTGTTCAGGTTCGGGCCGCTGAGACGCCTGGTGTCATGGACGGGGGTCGTGGTGGTGCTGGACATACGATGTCTCCTTGCTGGTCTGAGAGGTCCCCGGTCCCCGGTGTCACGCGACACTCCGGAGCGAGGTGCGATCTATGTCGGCAAGCGGCGCGGCGGGGTGAAGCCGAACTCGAGATTCGGTAATCGGACTATCAGAAACCGCACAGGACCGGCAGGATGAAGCCGCGCCGGCCGAAACGCCGTCCGGGCATGGAACGCGATGTTCAACAAACACTTACGGATGGAATGCCCGGCCGTCCGAGCAGGCGGGGAATGCGTCCCGGTGGCCGGGCACACTGAGAACTTTGCGGCATCGCGGCATCCGCCGGCAGGACGGGGTTCCGGAGCTCAGGGCCGACGGTCCGCCTCGGCCACGCGCTCGCGCGCGTACAGCGGCAGGTACCGGTAATACACCTCGAGCGTGAGCGCGC
>CAZXBB010000155.1:0-9874 GCA_964638815.1 uncultured Isosphaeraceae bacterium | reverse complement strand
GGGGGAAGTGGGGCCGGGAAGTGGGGCCGCGTCTGCAATAGTGAGCAGTCGTCGACGGGAGGACGGATCCCCTTGAGCACGTGGCGCGGTGCCGGCCGCGCGATCGAGTCCGGCGGTCGTGGCGCGAGCGAGCCCCTGTCTGGCGCCTCGTGGAGCGTCCGAGGTCCCGAGGTCAGGGGCGCGCCGGGGGGTGCATCAAGGAAGCCCGGAGTCGGCACCGGGCTCCGAGACTCTCGGACTTTCGTGTGTCGTGCGACTTTTTCTGTATCCCCTGCGCCGATGCGCTGCTCTGCTGGATGGAGCGCGGCATGAGCGATAAAGCCCTCGCCGCGCGGGGTGTTCGCTGGCCTGTTCACAGGAGGCATGTCATGAGCGCTCATTTCCCGTCGGGCAACCGCTCAGTCAGCATCGCTGCCGTGTCGGCTGTCGTTCTCGCCACGACGGCGTACGCCCAGTCGCAGTACGGCTTCGGGAGCGTGGACCCCGGCGGGACCGCCGGCTCAAACGCGCTCGCCATCACGCAGGAGCATGTCATCTACGGCTACACGACGGAGCCGGACGACTTCTTCACTCGCGCCGCGCGATGGTCGAGCGATCTGGTGCACCAGGACATCACCCCGGCGGGCTACCGCAGTGCGGTGGTCCTGGGCGTGCAACAGGGTGTCACCGGCGCGCTTGCCCTTGGTTCCGGTGATGCCATTGTCCTTCCGCCGCGTCGCGAAGCGCTCGTGTGGCACACTGATGGATCCGCGGTCGTGATCACGCCGGTCGGCTTCAACAATGCGTTCGTGACCGGCGGATCGGCCAGCGGACTCGCCGGCTACGCCCGACCGGAAGGCGACATGTTCAATCACGCGTTCTTCTGGACCGGGCCCTCGGCGGATCGAGCCATCGACCTGCACCCCGCCGATTACCAGGAGACCTTCGCGACCAGCTGCGAGGGAGACGTCCAGGTCGGGTACGGACGCCCCGTCGGTCAAGGGCAGAACCATGCGTACCTCTGGCGCGGAACCGCTGCATCGGTGGTCGACCTGACTCCGACAGGCATCACGGCCGGCTTCGCCCTCGCGATCGACTGCAGTCAGATCGGCGGCTACATCAGCCTCGGCGGACTTCGGCGCGCCGTCACCTGGGACGCCCAGACCCATGCGATGACGAACCTGCACTACCAGGATCACGAATCAGGCGTGTTCCACATCAGCAACGGACGACAGGTCGGACATCGCACCAACACCCAGGGCCGCAGCCGCGCGACGCTCTGGACCAGCACTCCGGAAAGCGCGACCGACCTGAGCGTGTTCATGCCGACCGGGTACATCAACTCGGTGGCAAATTGGATCAGCACAGACGGAACTCGGATCGTGGGCGCCGCGTTCAACACCACCACGGCCCAGTACGAGGCGGTGATGTGGCAGGCGCTCGAGCCCGTACTTGGCGACGTGACCGGCGACGGCTGGGTGGACTTCGAGGATCTGCTGACCGTGATCAGCGCCTGGGGCTCATGCCCGGCGCCTCCGGCAGAATGTCCGGCGGACGTCACCGGCGATCACCAGGTGGGCATCGATGACCTGCTGACCGTCCTCGGCAACTGGAGTTCATGACCATTGCCCCGTGACTCACGCTTGATCTCTCGTGAACACCGCGAATCGACGGCTGCCGTGTGCGCCGCGATTCAGAGACGGCGGGTTACCGGCTTGCGCGCCGCAGATCAATCGATGAAGAGCTGAGGGCTGACCTTGAACCGGGCGGCGAGCTTCTTCAGATGGTCAACCGTGAGCGCGCGATCGCCCTTCAGGACGCTGGTTTTCGCAGACCCTCCGGGTCTGCAGGCGGGTCTGCAGAAGTCGCGCGGCGACCGGCGGCATCCATGCCGCCTTGGTTTGCACGAGTACGTGAAGGTGGTTGCTCGTCGCGGAGACGAAGATCAGATCACCACCGGCTTGCCGAGCTTGCGGCGTATCGCCGCGATCTGGCCGGAGTGCATCATCTCGTGCGATCCCGTCATGAGCAGGACCGCGCCGACGGTGGGACAGAAGCTCCGCACGTTCTCGGGCGCGGGTCCATCGAGATCGGCGTCGTCGGTCCTGTCGATCGCGGCCTCGGCCGCCGCGTGCATCTTCGCCATGAGGTCGAAGTACTCGTCCTTGCTGAGGAACTGGCTCGCGTCGTCGCTGCCGACGTTGTCGCGACCGTGCGCCTCCTCGAATCCCTCCGGAAGATCGGGCACGTCGGCCCCGATCGCCTTCAGCAGCGACCGTTCGGACGCGATGAGATGCCCGAGTTGCCACGCGATGTGGTTCGAGCCATCGACGGCGCGAACGAGCATCTCGTCGTCGCTGAGATCCTTGAGATACATCTTCGTCACGCCGTGGGTGAACCTGATGTTGTGGCGGAGGAGGTCCCTGGCGTTCATGGTCGTTCTCCGTGCATCGAATGAGTCGGGAGGCGGACCCGCATCATGCATGAACCGGGTCGTCCGGCCGGATTATTCATGAAGCCTGCCGCGATGCAAGGACCACGAGCGTTCGACGCGCTTCGCGCGCTGCGTGTGCGGGGTCGAGGCATGATCAGCCGTCGAGGAGGCGGGGGCGACCGACGGGAGCCGGACCGAACGCACCGACGGCACGACCGCCCCTGACTTGGGCGCCGGAGCGTCCGCGGGCGACAATGGGGCGATGCCCGCCTGTCTCTTCGCATCCGACCTGCACGGGAGCGCGACCCGGTACCGGGCGCTCTTCCGCGCGATCGAGGCCACGCGCCCCGCGTGCGTGTTCCTCGGCGGTGACCTGCTGCCTCCGTTCGCGGGCGCGGGCGCCGGGCCCGGTGACCCCGCGGATCTCGTGAACGACCTCCTCGCGCCCTCCTGCCGCGCGCTCCGCGAGCGGCTCGGCGACGCCTGGCCCCGGATCTTCCTCATTCTCGGCAACGACGACCCGCGCAGCGAGGAGCCTGCATTCCTCGAAGGGGACGCGGCCGGCCTGTGGACGTACGCGCACGATCGCCGCCTGACACTCGGCCCCTACACGATCTACGGATACTCGTACGTCCCCCCGACACCCTTCCGACTGAAGGACTGGGAGCGCTACGACGTGTCGCAATACGTGGACCCGGGATGCGTCAGCCCGGAGCAGGGCGTGCGCACCGTCGCCGTCGAACCGCACCGGGAGCGGTACGCGACGATCCGCGGCGACCTCGATCGCCTCACGGCCGACGATGACCTCTCGCAGGCGATCCTCCTCTTTCATTCGCCGCCGTACGACACGCGTCTCGATCGCGCGGCGCTCGACGGTCGCCTCGTCGATCACGTTCCGCTCGACGTCCACGTCGGCAGCATCGCGATTCGCCGGCTCATCGAGGCCCGTCAGCCGCTGCTCACGCTGCACGGGCACGTGCACGAGTCGGCGCGTCTGACCGGTGCGTGGCGCGACCGCATCGGGCGCACGCACATGCTGTCGGCCGCGCACGATGGTCCGGAGCTCGCCCTCGTCAGCTTCGACCCCGAGCGCCCCGCGGACGCGACGCGGGCGACGATCAACTGACCGCCCCGCCGAGGGGCAGCGGCCGCGCGGCATCGGTGATGGCGCCGATCTTGACCGCGAAGCTCGTCTGCTGCGCGATGTCGTGATCGGTGACGAAGTGAACGTCCAGCAGCCGGTCGATCCGATAGCCCGTCCGCAGGTAGTTGATCTCGGCGAGCGCCTGGCTCCAGCCGTCGAGCCACGTGCTCAGCTCCTCCCGAGCGGCCGACGCGCCGCCATCGTGGACGAGCAGGTCGATGTCGCTGCCGGGTCCGGCCGTGGCGTTCTTCGTGCTTCCGACGAGGTAGAGACCCTTGACGTGGTAGCGGGCTGCGTCCATCCGCGCGCCGATCTGCTCGGCCATACGCAGACGCCAGCGCCAGTGATCCTCCTCCTCGACGACCGGATGCGCGTCCCCGCCGTCCGCGAGAGCGACGCCCGATGCGGGCTGCGAGCGCGAGGCGAACAGGCCGACGGCCTCGTCGAGGTCGGCGTTCAGGAGCAGGCGCAGGATCTTTCCCCCGGTCTCCCGGGGCACGTCGATGACGCGGAGCGCCTCCGCGAGGTGCGCAAACTCCGGTGCGAGCTCGGCCAGCATGTTCGGCGCGCGGCGAAGGAACGGCTCGTTGAAGACGATGCCCGGTTCGTCCGGGTAGAGCGGGAGATAGAGGATCTCGGCTTCGACCAGGTCCTGGAAGAAATGGGTGCCGAACGAAAGCTCGGGCAGGTAGTCGCCCTTGCGCCGCGCGATCTCGATGAGGACCGCAGTGTTGTTGATCTCGGAATAGGTCACGCTGACGCCCAGCCTGATGTCGCCGCGGCTGCCCCAGCGCCCCGGACCCATCAGGATGAACTGGCGTTTCGGCAGCAGGCGGTTCAACTTGCCGACGGCCCGGCCGACCTGCCGGAGATCGCCGATGTCCGCGATGCGGGCGTACGCCTCGGGATCGACGTACACGACGTGGGTGATATCCGGAACGCTTCCGTTGGAGACATGCCGCTTCGCCGAGAAGAGCATCGACTGCCGCGGGATGTCGCGCGGGATCGCGTCCGGCGCGCGCTGGCGGGAGGAGCTCTGGGTGCGGCACTGGAGAAGATAGAGGCTCTCGCCGTCGTGCGAGAACTCGAGGTCGATCGGGAAGCCGAGCTTCTTCCGCAGTACCGTCAGCAGCGTGTCGAGCTGCGCCACGAGCGGATCGCCGTCGAGCAGGCCCTCGAAGGTGACGACGACTTCGTCCGTGTCCCAGTCCGGCTCGAGCATGGAGGGCCGGCGAATCCGGTCCCCGTCGACGATCGAGATCATGCCGCGGAGGTTCGGGAACGCTTCGCCTGCCTCCGCCAGGAAGTCATTGACGGGGATCGTCTCGAACGCGTTCGTCTCGAGGTTGATGACGTCGACCTGACGCGGCGAGTAACGCACGATCTCGTCGGTCGTCGCGTTGACGCGCAGCCCGGGCTGCCCCGGCGAGAACAGAACGGGGTAGTCGTCGTTCATGCGGTCAACGGCGCGCGTCCCGAGCCCGGGAACCAGGCGGACCAGCCCGTCCTCGCGTCGGATTCTCGGTGACCACCGGAAGTCGTTGTTGCTGAAGGCGACGCCCGAGAACGCCGGAGCGAAATAGCGCCCGGCCCGGCGTCCGACGACCTCCTGGATGAGGATGCCCATCTCTTCGCGGAAGTCGAGAAGGCCGCGCTCGGTGCGGTACTCGATCGGGTCCGGCGAGAACACGGACGCGTAGACCTCCGAGATGGCGTCCACGAGCGCCGCGAGCCGCGCCTTCTTCGTGCCCTGGTTCGCCAGGAAGAGACTCTTGTACTTGCCGGAGAAGGCTGACCCGACGCGGTCCTCGAGCAGGCTCGAGCTGCGCACGATGATCGGACGGTCCTCGAAGTCGTCGAGTGCGGCGGCGAGCCCGCGCACCATGGCCGGCGGGAACTGTGAGCTCTTGAACACCCTGATCAGGTGGGGGTAATCCCGCCGCACCGCCTCGATCTCCATGTACTTTCGGTTGTAGACCTCCTCGAGGTTGTTGTGGTGCACGAAGTCGAGAAGACCGTCCGATGCGACGTACCAGGTCTTCGGCACCTTCAGGTTGCGGCACAGCTCGGCGCACTCCGGCGACTTGCTGATGACCTGCGTGGCCAGGAAGAGTCCAGCGCCCTTGCCTCCGAGCTTGCCCTGGCTGTTCGCCGGGTGCACGAGATGGTGCACGAGCCCGAAGAAATCCCTGACCGCGACGAAGTCCTTCGCGGCGTTGATGAACTCGAGCTGATCGACGAAGAACCGGCGGAGCAGCGCGACGCGCAGGCTGGTCTGCACGGAGAACGGCAGCTCGGCCTCGTTGATGTCGGCGCTCTCGAACCGCTCGATGGCCTGCGCGACCTCGGTGAGACCTGTGCCGGGGTTCTCCAGCGCCTTGATGAGAAACGTCGATTTCTCTTCGTTGATCCAGGCCTGCACGCAGGTGATCACCTCGCGCTCGCTGAGATGGCGGCCCGCCAGGTCGAAGACGCGATCGGTGAGGTCGGGCGTGCGCCGGACCAGCTCGCGGCCGAGCGGACGGTTGTTGCCGTCGTCGGCGGTCGCCAGCCGGAAATCGTCGGAGAGACTTTCCTGAAGGAGCGCCTCCGCCTTCTCGTCGCCGGACCAGCAGAGATGATTGATCATCTTGCGGGTCAGACGCGCCAGCAGCCCCGGGTCGCTGCGCGCGAGGAACTCGAGCAGCACGCGCCACGGCTGGCCGCCGGCGTCGGACACCGGATGGGTGATGTTCTCGAGGCCCCGGTGCGCGCGGCGCATGCGCTGCTGCATCACGAAGAGTCCGATCCGCTCCGCGATCGCGCTGATGAGCCGACGCTCCTGTTGCAGGAACGGCCCCTCGTCGGCCGGGGGGTGCTTTTCGGTGTAGTAGATCGCGATCTCGCCGACCGATTCGCCCCCGAACGCGATTGCCGCCCGCATCACCCAGGGCGTCTCGTGGAACTCGCCCGACTTGTACACCTCCCCGCCGATCTTGAGCTGCGCCCGGCAATCATGCGGGAACTGCCATCCCTGCGGCAGCGAGCGGACCAGCTCCGTGAAGATGTCGCGCGACCGGACGTCTCCCCGGCCGAGGACCTCGTCCACGCGGTACAGGCAGTTCAGCTCCTTCGCGCGCTCCTGGAGTGCGTCGAGGACCCGCTCGATCGGCCTGTCGCCGTCGCCGGAGCTCATGCTTCCTCGCGTCTGATGACGCCCGTTCCCGTGCGCCCGTCGATCTTCACGAGGAGCGGCGCGTCGAGGCGCACGTGCGCGACGAACCGCGACGAACGGACGGTCGGCTGCCGCTCGAGCCACTCCCAGTCGATCGCGCCCCGCTCCCCCCCCACCGAGAAGTAGCCCACGCGGAAGCTCGATATGTTGTGAAAGAAGTGCGAGCCCTGGCTCATTTCCGTGATCATGTCGGGGCGCGAGGCTTCGATGATGACCCGCGCGCCGCAGATCTGACCCCAGTCCACTGGAATGCCCAGCCACGGATCGGAGCTGCCCCAGCGGCCGAACCCGATGAGGAGGTAGGGTCGCTCCTCGGCGAGCAGCTTCGTGTTGAAGTCGTCGATCTCGCGGGCGATCTCGCGCGTGTGCTTCGTCTCGAAGGTTGCCGGCCGCACGAACACGACGTCGGAGAGATCCCGGCGGGTCCCGTTTCCCATGACGTAATCCGAGACCACGAGCGTCGCCGGACCCGTACGCTCGTCCTCGCTCACGTCCACGCGCTCGTCCGACACGAGCATCGGTCGCACCTGGAGGAACCCGAGCCGGGCGTCGCCCGGTTCGCCGCGGGCCGGCAGCGTCATCGCGAACTCGATCTCGACGTCGGTCCCGAGCGTCGCGCGGCACGCGTCCATCATCCGCATCAGGGCGGCATTGAACGGAATCGGTCCGCGATCGAGGAGCGGCGCGAAGTTGAGCACGCGCGCACCGTCGCGGCCGACTCCCGGCCAGATGCGATCGGACTCGGCGAGGTAGGTCGAGGCGAGAAGGCGCAGGGTGTCGTCGTACTCGGCGGCGGCGAGGTCGGCCTCCACGAGATATTCCGTCTCGCGGACCGGATCGAACGCTGGCGGTCGCCCCATGCCGACGGCCCAGAAGGTTCGCTGCGTGTTCTTCAGCATGTCACGGGCGGATGCGAACGGCGGCGGAATGTGCGGGAGCTTCGGACAGTACGTCCAGCTCAGCCCGCCGTCCACGATCGTCTTGCCGAGACCGAGCGCGAGGTCCACCACGCCGTCCTCGGGTCGCCCGCGCGTGGCGTAGAAATTGTGCGTGCGGCCGACTCCGGAGAGATCCGGATAGAAGCGCCGGTCGTGGCGTCGCCCCATCACCTCCTGGATGACGACTGCCATCTTCTCGTCGGCCGACTCGTGATCGGTGGCCCGGATGTAGCGCCGGGCGGCCGCGAAGAAGGTCGATGCATACACGAACTTGATGGCCTCGACGAGCTTCGCGAAACGGTCCGACGGGTCGTGCTGGTCGTTCGGCGTCATCTTCGTCTCGTAGACGCCGGCGAACGGACGAAGAAGCGCATCCTCGAGGAGACTTGACGAGCGCACCGCGAGCGGCAGGTGCGTCTTCTCGATGAGGCCCCGCAGGTCACCGACGAGCTCCACCGGCAGGCTCGCTGCCTGGAAGGCGTGGGCGATGCGTTCGTCGGGAAGATCGCCGTACGCCACGCGCGCCAGGTCGTTGCGCTCCATGAACGCGTCGAAGACGTCGGTCCCGATCACGATCAGTCTCGGCACGCACAGCTCGACCCCGGGGAACGCGTCGGCCTCGATCTGCGATTCGAGGATCGCCGCGATCGACGCGAGGCCGGCGGCCTTCCCGCCGATCGAGCCGCCTCCGAGGCGCGAGATCGGCAGCGACGGCCCGGCCGGGGCCCGGTCGAAGACCGGGATTTCGCATCGATCCTGTCTCTGTTCGCCCATCGTCACGCTTCGACGGCCCCTTCCGGCGTGTCCGCCCAGCGACGAGCCGCGCGAGGCGCCACGCGACGAGCTGCGCGAGGCGCCCCGCGAGGCGTCCCGCGACGAGCCCCCTGCCACGATGCCCGCCGGCCCGTCACAGCCAGCCGCGATCGCGGCACGCCTGCGCCACGCGATCGACCGCGATCAGGTAGGCCGCATCGCGCGGCGTCAGCATTCGCTTCCGCGCGAGCTCGCTCACGGCGATGAACGCGGCCGTCATCTTGACGTCGAGCTTGCCGAGCACCTCGTCCTTCGGCCAGTAGTAGTTCATGTTGCTCTGCACCTGCTCGAAGTAGCTGCACACGACGCCTCCCGCATTCGCGAGGATATCGGGGATCACGTAGATGCCTCGCGCGTTGAGCTCCCGGTCGCCGTCGGGCGAGGTCGGTCCGTTCGCGGCCTCCGCGACCAGCTTCACCGTGCCGGCGATCCGCCCCGCGCTCTCCTCCGTGACCTGGTTCTCGAGCGCCGCCGGGACCAGGATCTCGACGTCCTGCGCGATCCAGTCCTCGCCCGGAAGCTGCTCGTATCCGCGGCCGATCGCCTTGTTCCTGTCGATGCCGCCGAAGCGGTCGGTGATCAGCCGCAGCTCGGCCGGGTCGATGCCTTCCGACTTCCTGTAGGCATAGCTCGTCCCGTCCTCCTGGTCCCAGCACGCGACGCAGGTAACCGTTCCGCCGATCTGGCGGTAGAGCTCGATGCAGTACTGACCGACGTTCCCGATTCCCTGGATGCTCATCCGGGTGTCCTGCGGCCGGATGCCAAGCTCCTTGAGCGCCTCGCGGATGGTGAACACCACGCCGAACCCGGTCGCCTCCGTGCGCCCGTGCGATCCTCCCACGCCGACGGGCTTGCCGGTGATGAAGCCCGGCTGCTTGCACCCGTGGATCGTCTCGAACTCGTCGAGCATCCAGAGCATGTGCTGCGATGACGACATGACATCGGGCGCCGGCACGTCGAGCGCGGGCCCCATGTTGCGCACCATCTGTCGCACGAAGCCGCGGCAGAGCCGCTCCTGTTCCGCCGCGCTGAGATTGTGCGGATCGCAGATGATCCCGCCCTTGCCCCCGCCGAGCGGGATGTCCGCGACCGCGCACTTCCACGTCATCCACATGGCGAGCGCCCGCACCGTGTCCAGCGTCTCGAGCGGGTGGAATCGCACACCGCCCTTGCAGGGTCCGCGCGCGTCGTTGTGGTGAACACGGAAGCCGCGAAAGACGCGCAACTGGCCGTCATCCATGTGCACGGGGATCGCGAACGAGTATTCCCGGAGGGGGCTGCGCAGGAGATCGCGCGCCCCGCGGCCGAGTTCGAGTTTGCTCGCCACCCCGTCGAACTGCGCCTGGGCGATC
>CAZXBB010000154.1:0-8120 GCA_964638815.1 uncultured Isosphaeraceae bacterium | reverse complement strand
CCACCCGGCCCTGTCAGAGCACAGGACCGGGGCACACGGACACACACCACCCGGCCGGCCCCGTCGGATCACAGGAGCTCAACGTGTGCCCCGGTCCTTGTCTCGGCAAGGGCCGGGTGGGCTACGAACTTCCGAAGCCGTCGTTCCATAGGTACCCCACCCGGCCCTGTCAGAGCACAGGACCGGGGCACACGGGACACACACCACCCGGCCCCGTCAGGACACCAAAGGTCTGTGTGCCCCGGTCCTTGGCTCGGCAAGGGCCGGGTGGGCTACGAACCTCCGACACCGTCGTTCCATCGGCACACCACCCGGCCCTGTCAGAGCACAGGACCGGCGCACGCGGCTGCTCAGAGCCCCATCGCGCTGTAGCCGCAGTCCACGTGCACGATCTGGCCCGTCACCCCCGACGAGAGATCGCTCAGCAGGTATGCCGCCGTGTCGCCCACCTCGCGGCCAATCACGTTGCGACGCAGGGGGGCCCTCTCCTCCACGTGGTCGAGGATGCGGCTGAACCCCCCCACCGCGAGCGCTGACATCGTGCGCAGCGGCCCGCCGGAGATCGCGTTCACGCGCACGTTGGCCGGGCCGAGGTCCGCGGCGAGGTATCGCGTGGTCGCCTCGAGCGCCGCCTTGGCGACGCCCATGACGTTGTAGCCCGGAACCGCCTTCTCCGCGCCGTAGTAGCTCATCGCGATCATCGCGCCGCCGTCGGTCATCAGCGGCGCGGCTCGGTGCGCCATCGCGAGGTAGGTGTACGTGCTGATGTCGAGCGCCTGGAGGAAAGCCGCCCGCGGCGTCGCCCTGAACACGCCGTCCTGGAGCCACTCGCGGTCGGCGAACGCGATCGAGTGCACGAGGAAATCGATCTTCGCGAAGTCGCTGCCGACCGCTTCGAAGACCCGGTCGAGCTCGTCGTCGCTTCCGGCATCCATGGAACGCAGCCACGGATCCTCGATCCCGAGCTGGCTGATCGCCTTGCGGCAGCGGCGCTCCATCTTCTCGCCAGGCAGGTGCGTGAAGAGGCACTCGGCACCCTCGCGAATCAGCGATTCCGCGATGGCGTAGGCGTAACTGTGATCGTTCGCGATCCCGACGACGAGGCCGCGCTTTCCGGTGAGGATGGACATGGCGCAGACATTACGGCACTTCGTCGAACCTGACCACCGCGTCGAACAGCTCCGCCCCGATTCCCCTGGCGACCTGCGGGTCCTTCACCATCGCGACCCGCAGGCACGCGCAGGTGAACCGGGCCGACCAGTTGCTCTCGACGGCGCGGCCCATCCCGATCAGGACGACGAGGTCCGCGTCGGCGGAGGCGGCCGCCAGCTCCGGGCTGACGTCGGCGAGGTCGATGAGGGGCGCGGCGCAGCCACTGCTCACGACCTCGATCGCCGCTCCCGCGAGCGCCGCGTCGGCTTCGGCCGCCCGCGTCACGAGCGTCCGGAGCTCCCCGTGCGTGACGTCGTTGAGGCTCGGCCGGGCGTTGGCGGCGAGCACGACGCTCGTCCCGCCTGCCGCGAGGTGGCGGGCGAGCGGCAGCAGGCCGAGCACCGCGTCCGGACCGGCGTTGTCGGCGAAGAGCACGGCGCGCCGGGGCGGCCGCGACGCGAGGAAGTCGTTCGCCCGGTCCAGCTCGTCGAAACGCCAGGGACGGCGCGGCACGGACGCGCGCGCCTCGGCGAAGGCCAGCGCCCCCGCCGCGTACCGCGACGCGGTCGCCTCGGCGCCGAGATCGAAGAAGTTGCCCGCGAGCATGCCGCGCACGATCAGCTCGAGCCGGGCGCCCTTCGACGCGTCGTCGATGGCGGCGAGGTGCCCTGGCAGAAGCGCGAGCGCCGCCTCGTTCTCGCGCTGCTTGACGTCGCGGAAGACGTCGTCAACGCCCATCTCCACCAGCGCCTGCCGCCGCAGCCGGTCGAGCACGAGAATGTCGAGCGTGCCGTGACGCGGCGGGTCCGCCCGCACGAGCCCGAGCGCGTGGAGCAGCGCGTCGCGGGCGCGCTCCCGGGCCTCGTTCGGCACGCCCATCGCGCGGGCGCATTCCATGTGCACCGCGAATTGCGTCGCGAAGAGATCGATCCAGTACGACCGCGCGTGCGGGTCGATCAGCAGATCGGACTCGCACGCGCGGTACGTTTCAGGCTCACTCAGCAGCGGAAGGAACGACAGGTCGCGCGACCGCCTCTCACGAATCGTTCAGGACGACCGCGACATCCACCCGGCGGCTTTCCTTCTTGCTCGGGCGGGCGCGGTTCGGGCCGTGGCTCGCGATGTAGACCTGGCTCGCGGGCACCCCCTTCTCGACGAGGAAGCTGCGCACCGCGTAGGCCCGCTCGAAGCCGAGGTGATAGTTGCTCTTGTGACCGCTCTTGCGAATCGGATCGGAATCCGTGTGACCGGCCACGCGAATCGTCCGGCCCGCGTAGGACTCGTTGATGATGCGCACCACCGCCTCCAGCGATCGCTTCGCGCCCGACTTCAGCGTCGCGCGACCGGCATCGAACAGCAGGTCGCTCTCGAGCGACGCGGTGACCTCGCCCGCGCTCGCGGTGCTCGTCACGCCCTCGATGCCGCCGAACGGACCGGGAGCCGGCGTGTTGTACACCGGCGTCGGGTAGGCCTCCATCGGCGGCGCCGACCTGGCGTCGGCGAGACTGCGCTCGAGCTCGGCGATCGTCACTTCGCGATCGCGGATCTCAGCCTGCGTCGTCTCGATCGCGGCCGTGCGCTGGTTGAGCTGGTCCCGCAGCTCACGGTTCTCCTCGAGGAGAAGCGTCGCTTCGTCCGTCGTCGGACCATTGCAGCCGCCCAGCAGGATCGCCCCGAAGGCGAGACCGCAGACGGCCTTCATGCATCTCGGCAGGTTCCTTTCCATCGCATCGAATCCTTTCTCAGCTCATTGGTTCCGCGGCCTCCAGGCCGCCGGTGACAGGCTAAATCGGGGCGCCTCCCCGCGGGTCTGGCGACAGGTTACCCGCAGACGCCAGCGTCGTCCCGCCCGCGGGCCCGGCACGGGTTCCATCTCCGGCCGCCGGCTCGGCCAGGACGAATCCGGGCTGCGGAAACGGGACGCCCGGCATCAGCGTCGAGAGCAGCCAGTCGATGCCGGGTCGGCACAGGATGACGATGAGCGTGGCCACGGCGAGGTGAGGTCCGTACGAGAGCTCGCGGCGCGCGGTCCGGAAGACCGACGAGATCCCCATCGACACGAGCACCCAGATGATGCCAGAAAACGGCGCGATGAAGAAGATCCGGATGGGATCGAACCAGCCGAGGACGGCGCCGACCGACCCGAGCAGGTGCACGTCGCCGAGCCCCATCGCCTCGCGTCCGAAGGCGAACGTCCCGAGGATGCGGATGCCCCAGATCAGCGCCGCCCCGCTCAGGTAACCCAGCAGCGTCGCCCCGATCGCCTGCACGATCTCCGGCGGCGACTGCGGCCCGAACCTGCTCCCGATCAGGAAGCCGGCGACGAAGAGCGCGATCACCGGGACCAGGAACTGGAGCTCGACCAGCATCTCGCGTCGCGCGTGCGGGTAGTCGCCGACGGTCTCGCCCTCCTCCACGTGGTCGTAGTAGTCTGCGAAGCTGTAGCGCAGGACCTTCATCCGCAGGAGCAGCAGGCCGACGGCGATGCCGAGCATCCCCCCCACCGCCGCGACGCACCACGACCAGTGCGCTCCCGGGATCGGCCAGGTCATCGCGGCCCAGCCCCGGTGCGGCAGGAGGACCTGGAGGGGGTACGCGACGAACGCCGTGCCCGTCACGACGAGCGGGATCTCGATCGGGATCATCATGGTGCGGGCGTCGATGAGCGTCATCGCCACGAGGCCGGCGATCATGAACGCGAGCGCCATGTAGCACGGCCACGCGCGGAAGATCTGGTTGGCCGTCCACCACGGCCCGCCGATGGCGCCCCACCACGGCGTTGACTGGCTGGTCATGAAGAGCACGACGTACAGCCCGACGAAGATCAGCGCCATGAGCAGCTCGATGATCATGTACTGGGCGCTCACGCGGACGCCGCAGTAGCGGCACTTCCCGCGGATCATCAGCCAGCCGATGATCGGGAGGTTCTCGCGGAAGAACCCGAGCCGGGCGCCGCAGGTCGGGCAGCGGCTCGGCGGCGTGATCACGCTCATGCCCGCCGGCAGCCGGTAGATGACGACGTTGAGGAAGCTGCCGACGCACGCCCCGAAGCAGAACAGGAACACCATCACCGGAACGTGCCGGATGACCCAGAGCGGTACCTGCGCGATGAGCTGTGTCGTGTCATCCACGGTCAGTCGTCGCCGCCCGCGGCGTCAACGCCGTCCGCCGGATCGGCCGCCGGGTCGGCCGTGAGATCGTCCGCCGCGACCTGCTCGAGCTCGCGCTCCGCGGCATCGAGGATCGCGCGGCTGCGCCGGATCAGCGCCTCGCCGCGCCGACGCTCCGCCAGGCTCTCCTCGAGCCCGATCTCGCCCTGCTCGATCCGATCCACGATCGCCTCGAGCTCCTCCGTCACCTCCTCGAAGCGCATCTTCTCGGGATCCGGACGTTGGGGTTCGCGCGCCTTGGCCATCGGCACGCAATCTACTCGGGGCGGTCGAAGAGGTCCATCGACGGAGGCTCGTCGCCGTCGCGGCGCGGCTCCGCCGCGGCTTCGCCCGGCCGGCGTCCCGCGACGCGCGAGTCGAAGACGCCGTCGGCGAGGTGCGTGACGACCGTCTCCCCCACCCGGATCCCGGCGACGGAACGGAGCACCTCCCCCCGCTCGTTCGTCGTGTACGAGAAGCCCCGGCGCAGCACGCGGCGGGGATCGACCGCCGCCAGCTCGCGCTCGAGCGCAGCGATGCGCCCCCGCCCTCCGCGGACGCGGTCCCGCACCGCCCGGTTGAGACGAGCACCGATCGCATCCACCTCGGACCCGCGGTCGATCGCCGCCCGCGCGGCGCGGCGCAGCCGGTCCGCCAGCACCGCGATCCGCTCGTGCCGGCGGGCGAGGAGCCGTTCCGGCCTCAGCCGCGCGAGGTGACCCGCCAGACGCTCGAGCCGCAGACGCTCGCAGGCGATCCGCCCGTGGAGCGAACGGGCGAGGTCACGGTGCAGCATGTCCACGCCCCGCCGCGCTTCGGCCACGCGACGCCGCGCGAGGGTGTCGAGGCGGTGAGCGAGGTGGTCGGTCTGCCGCCGCAGAGCCGCGGCCTCCGGGACGAGCGTCATGGCCGCCTGTGTCGGCGTCGCGGCGCGGGCGTCGGCGACGAGCTCGATGACGGTCGTGTCGGACTCGTGCCCGATCGCCGCGACGATCGGCACGCGACACGCGAGCGTGGCGTCGGCGACGACGCGCTCGTTGAACGCCCACAGGTCCTCCATCGACCCGCCGCCGCGCGTGACGAGGATCGCGTCCACGCCGAGACGCGCGTGGTGGCGATCGACGCCCCGGATCGCCCGCGCGACGTCCTCCGCCGCCCCATCCCCCTGCACGCGAACGTCAACGAGCAGGAGGCCGACCCCGGGACACCGCTCCCGCGTCGTCGAGATGACGTCGTGGATCGCCGCGCCGCCGGCGGAGGTGATGACCGCGATCCGACGCGGGAAGAGCGGCAGCGGCCTCTTGCGCTCCGCGTCGAAGTAGCCGAGACCGCGGAGCTCGCGGCACATCGCGCGGAACGCGAGATCGAGGGCGCCCGCGCCGACCGGGTCCAGCCGGGTCACGTAGAACTGCGTGCGGCCCTGCGGCGCGTAGTGCCCGACGGTGCCGGTCGCCACGACCTCGTCGCCGTTCTGCGGCGTGAACCCGAATCGCCGCGCGCTCGACACCCACGCGACGCACCCGATCACGGACGCTTCGTCCTTCAGCGTGAAGTACCAGTGATTCGGCGTCGAGAGATTGCTGACCTGCCCCGCGACCCGCACCGGCCCCCGGATCCCCGCTTCGAGCGTGCCGCGGATCAGCTCCGACAGCTCGCTCACGGAGAGGCTCTGCGGGGACTCCTCCCCCGCCGCGGTCCCGCGCAGACGCTCGCGTCGCGCCCCGCGCTCCGGCGGCGGATCGGGGCCGCGTGCTTTCACAGGATCGAAGGGGAGCCAGGACATCCCGGGCGATGATATCGTGAGCCCGTGTCCGCCGACGCCGCCATCGCGCTGACGACCAACATCGCCGCCGTTCCCGGCGTCGGGCCGCGTCGGGCCGAGGCGTTCCGGCGTCTGGGCATCCGGTCGGTCGCCGACCTGATCCGGCACGTGCCGATGCGCTACGACCACGAGCGCGCCGAGGCGCGGATCATCGCGGTGGAGGCGGGCGCCGCGGACGCGATCGTGACCGCCGCCGGCGAGGTCGTGCAGGTGCGCGCGCCGCAAGGGCGCCGGGCGCGTTTCGAGGCGATCCTCGACGACGGCACGGGCACGCTGCTGCTCACGTGGTTCAACGCGCCGTGGATGCGCGGCAAGCTGCACCCCGGGGCCCGCATCCGCGTCACGGGCAAGGTCAAGCGGTTCGGCGAGTACCTCCAGATGGTCAACCCGCGCTGGGAGACCCCCGGGGAGGACGAGGGGGGGGCGACGCCGCGGGGGGCGCGCGACCGGCCGGTCTATCCGGCCTCCGAGGACCTGCCCTCGTCCGCGATCGAGGCCGCGGTCGGCGCCGTCCTCGACGACGCGCTCGCGCACCTCGACGACCACCTGCACCCGGACTACCGCGCCGCGCGCTCGCTGCCCGCGCTCGCCGACGCCTACCGCGCGCTCCACCGGCCGGAGTCGGCCGACGAGGTGCCGCCCGCGCGCCGGCGGGTCGCGTTCGACGAGCTGCTCATGCTCCAGCTTGGCGTGATGCTCAAGCGCCGGCACCGGCGCGAGACGCTCTCGTCGCCCGCGCTGCGTCACAACGAAGCGATCGACCGCCACATCTGCGCGAGGTTCCCCTTCGACCTCACCGCGAGCCAGCGCAAGGTCATCGCGGAGATCGCCGGCGACGTCACCGCCACGGCGCCGATGAACCGCCTCCTCCAGGGCGACGTCGGCGCGGGCAAGACGGTCGTCGCGCTCTACGCGATGCTGCTCGCGGTCGCGTCGGAACACCAGGCCGCGCTCATGGCCCCGACCGAGCTGCTCGCCGAACAGCACTTCAGCTCCATCCGGACGATGCTCGAGGGTTCGAGCGTGCGTCTGGAACTGCTCACCGGCTCGCTCCCCGCCCGCCGCCGCGAAGAGCTTCGCGCGGATCTCGAGTCGGGGGTCATCGACATCGTCGTCGGCACGCACGCGCTGCTGACCGAGCAGGCGCGCTTCCGGTCGCTCGCGGTGGCGGTGATCGACGAGCAGCACCGCTTCGGCGTGCACCAGCGGGCGACGCTGCGGACGCACCGGCCGGCGAACGACGCCGGGGCCGACGTTCGCACGGGCGAGCCGCCGGCCCGCCTGGTCCCGCACACGCTGGTGATGACCGCGACGCCGATCCCGCGGACGCTCTCGCTCACCGTCTTCGGCGACCTCGACGTGTCGGTGATCGGCGAGCTGCCGCCGGGTCGGCGGCCGATCGCGACGCGGCGTCTCGACGGCGTGCACGCCGGTGAGGCCTACGCCGAGGTCGCGCGCCGCATCGACGCCGAACAGCAGGCGTACATCGTCGTGCCGGTCATCGACGAATCGGAGGCCGGCCTCAAGGACGTGAATTCGCATCTCGCGTATCTCGAGAAGGGACCGCTCGCGGGCCGCGTGCTCGCCGCCGTGCACGGGCGTCTCAAACGCGAGGAGCGCGACGACGTGATGCTGCGGTTCCGCGCCGGCGAGATCGACGCCCTCGTCGCGACCACCGTGATCGAGGTCGGCGTGGACGTGCCGAACGCGACGGTGATGGTCGTCGAGCACGCCGAGCGCTTCGGCCTCGCGCAGCTCCACCAGCTCCGGGGCAGGGTCGGACGCGGCAGCCAGGACAGCGTCTGCATCCTCATCGGCGACCCGACCACCGAGGAAGGCGAGCAACGCCTCGCCGCGATCGCCGCGACGAACGACGGCTTCGAGATCGCCGAGCGCGACCTCGCGATCCGCGGCCCGGGCGAGCTCTTCGGCGCCCGCCAGTCGGGCGTCGCCCCGTTCCTCGTGGCGGAGCTTCCGCGCGACCTCGCGCTGCTGCG
>CAZXBB010000153.1:0-9746 GCA_964638815.1 uncultured Isosphaeraceae bacterium | reverse complement strand
GAACGACGCGCGGACACCACCCGGCCCTTGCCGAGCCAAGGACCGGGGCACACGTTGTCGTGACACGGCCGGCCTCCGGTGTGCCCCGGTCCTGTGCTCAGACAGGGCCGGGTGGGGCACGAATGCAACAACGGGCACGGAACGACGCGCGGACCCCACCCGGCCCTTGCCGAGCCAAGGACCGGGGCACACGTTGTCGTGACACGGCCGGTCTCCGGTGTGCCCCGCTTCGCGTCGATGGAACTTATGTATGAAGGTTCCGGGTCTCGGCCTTACGCGCCGCGTTCGGCCCCCACGAGCCGTGCGAGCCCGGTCCTGAAATCGACGATCGGCTCGTACCCGAGCAGCGTTCGCGCGCGCGCGATATCCGCTCCCGAGTGACGCACGTCGCCGGCGCGTTCGTCCGCGAACGCCGGCTGGGCGTCCGCGTCGAGCAGCTCGCCGAGGTGACGGAGCACGTCGAGGAGCGAGATCCGGACGCCGGTGCCGACGTTGAGGGCCTGCCCCGTGAGATCCCGCGGGCTGGTCGCCGCGAGCAGGTTGGCGTGGACCACGTTTTCGATCGGCGTGAAGTCGCGCGTCTGCCCGCCGTCGCCGAACACCGTCGCGCGTCTCCGCTCCGACAGCGCCGCGTGAAACGCCGCGATGGCCGCCGCGTACGCGGATCCGGGATCCTGACGCGGACCGAAGATGTTGAAGTACCGGAGGCTGACCGTCGAGAGCTCGTAGCAGCAGCCGAAAGCCGACGCGAGCGCCTCGCCCGCGGCCTTGCTCGCCGCGTACGGCGATCGGCAGTCCACGGTGTCGCTCTCGCGGCTGGGCAGGCTCGGCTCGCCGCCGTACACGGCGGCCGAGGAGGCGAACACGAGCCGGTGCACGCCGGCGTCGCGCGCCGCCTCGAGGATCTCGTGCGTACCCACGATGTTGACCCGGGCGCACTCCCGCGGTTGCTCGACGCTCAGCGGCACCGAGACCATCGCGGCCTCGTGGAAGACGAACCGGCAGTCGCGCATCGCGTCGCGCACGACGTCGCGATCGAGGATCGACGCCTCGCGCAGATCGACGTCGAGCCCGTCGAGATTCGCCGCGTTGCCCGTTGACAGGTCGTCGATGACGCGCACCTCGGCCCCGAGCCCGACGAGCCGCGCGCAGAGGTGCGACCCGATGAAGCCCGCCCCGCCCGTCACAAGCGCGCGCGTGCCGCGGAAGGCGTCGGTGTAGTCGTGTGCGGAGGGCATTCCCGTACGGTATCATCCCGCCCGTGGATCTGCGCCTGCACAACACGCTCACGAAGAAGGAGGATGTCTTCGTTCCGCTCGACCCGGGCGGGAAGAAGGTC
Source organism: uncultured Isosphaeraceae bacterium (assembly GCA_964638815.1). Lineage (GTDB taxonomy): Bacteria > Planctomycetota > Phycisphaerae > Phycisphaerales > SM1A02 > CAZXBB01. The sequence goes on along the minus strand of CAZXBB010000153.1, from coordinate 8,407 downwards.
ACGTTCTACGCGTGCGGTCCGACCGTGTACGACTTCGCGCACATCGGCAACTTCCGGACGTTCCTCACCGTGGACGTCCTGCGCCGCACGCTCGAGCTGCTCGGATACGACGTGCGGCAGGTGATGAACATGACCGACGTCGGTCACATGACCGACGACGAGGTCGCCGACGGCGGGGGCGAGGACAAGATGGACGCGGCGGCGCGGCGTCTGCGCGAGGCGAAGAAATCGGGCACGCTGCCGCGCGGCGTCGAGATCGATCCCGGCGACCCCTACGCGATCGCCGACTTCTACGTGTCGGCGTTCCTCGAGGATGCGAAGCGGCTCGGTCTCCGCATCGTCGACGACGCCGCGCGGCACCCGGAAGTGATGCCGCGGCCGACGCAGTACATCAAACCGATGATCGAGCTCGTCGAGTCGCTGATCGCGGGCGGGCACGCATACGTCGGCAAGGACGGCGTCGTGTACTTCGACGTGCAGTCGTTCCCCGACTACGGGGAGCTCTCCGGCAACACGCCGGACAGGATCCGCTCAGGCGAGGGCGGCCGCGTCAACGCCGAGACGCAGAGCCTGAAGCGGCACGCCGCGGACTTCATGCTCTGGAAGCCCGATTCGACGCACGTCATGAAGTGGGACAGCCCCTGGGGCGAGGGCTACCCGGGCTGGCACCTCGAGTGCTCGGTGATGGCGATGCAGCTTCTGGGGCAGGAGACCAACGGCGTCATCGACATTCACACCGGCGGCGAGGACAACATCTTCCCGCACCACGAGTGCGAGATCGCGCAGACGCGCGGCGTGAGCGGCGCGTCCCATTTCGCGCGGTACTGGTTCCACACGCGCCACCTCATGGTCGAGGGCCGGAAGATGTCGAAGAGCGCGGGCAACTTCTACACGCTGCGCGACATGGTCGCGCGCGGCGCGTCGCCCGCGGCGGTGCGTTTAGAGCTGATCAGGACGCACTACCGGATCAACGCGAACTTCACCTTCCAGGGATTGCGGGACTCGCAGCGGCAGATCCTCCGTTGGAAGCGTCTGGAATCGTGGCTCGACGAGCACCAGTACCGGCCTCGCCCGACCGCGGAGCAGGGACCGCTGTGCCTGGCCCTCGAGCCGTTCACGCAGGCGCTCGCGAACGATCTCAACGTGGCCGGCGCCATCGGCGTCCTCAACGAGGCCGCGGGACGGTACAACGTCGAGACGACGCCCACGGAGGGCCGCGCGGGCAACCCCGACTATACGGACGAGCTCCTCGCGCTCAGGACCATGGACTCGGTGCTCGGCGTCCTCACGCTCGAGTCGGAGGCGGCGGCCGGGGAGGACGTTGACGTCGCCGCGATCGAATCGAAGATCGCCGATCGCCTGAACGCCCGCGCCGGGAAGGACTGGCAGAAGGCCGATCGCCTGCGTGACGAGCTCCTCGAGATGGGGGTTGCGATCAAGGACGGACCGGAAGGGACGACGTGGGAGCGGGTGATCAGTGACTGAGTCACCGCCATGAACCCTCCGGCATGACCCCACCCGGCATGACGCCATCCGGTATGACCCCATCCGGTATGACCCCATCCGGCATGACCCCATCCGCCATGACCCCACCCGGTATGACCCCACCCGTCATCGGCCTCGCCGGCGGCATCGGCTCGGGCAAGTCCACCGTCGCCGACATCCTCGAGCGGCTCGGGTGCGTCGTCTCGCGCTCGGATCGCGAGGGTCGCGCGGCGCTGCGGGACCCGGAGATTCGGGACACGCTTGTCGTGTGGTGGGGGCCCTCGATGCTCGACGGCGACGGCGCGATCGATCGGCAGCGCGTGGCCGAGATCGTGTTCAGCGACCGGGCCGAGCGCGATCGCCTCGAGAAGCTGACGCACCCGTGGATCGAAGCGCGCAGACGCGACCTGTTCGCCGCGGCGTCGCCCGATGCGCCGGCCTTCGTAATCGACGCGCCGCTGCTGTTCGAGGCCGGCGTCAACGAGGAATGCGACGCGGTCATCTTCGTCGAGGCGGGCCGCGACGAGCGGATCCGCCGGGTGCGGACCGATCGCGGGTGGACTGAGCGCGAGGCCCGAAGGCGAGAAGATTCCCAGCTTCCCCTTGACGTGAAGCGATCGGGAGCCGATTATGTCATACGGAACGACGGCGATCTGAGTGCCCTCGAGACTCAGGTCCGCACCGTTCTCGAAACGATCATCGAAACCCGCCGGACGTAGAACGCCTTGCGTAGACCCCCGTGGTCTTCGCTGCGTCACGGCGGGGCGACTCATTCGGAAAGCCCGAATCACCCCAGGAAACCGTCCTTCCGGACAAAGGGCCACGGAAGCGGCCGGCAGCCTTTGCGAGCGGGAGCTCGCAACTGCGGTCGTGGGCAGAGCAGCGACGAGGTATCGCTGCGCACACCGATTTGCCGCGATTCACGCCGACTCGCCCTGATTTCACCCTGATTTCAGCCTGATTTGACCGTGATTTGACCCTGATTTGACATCAATACGTGACCGCCGCTCGCGAGGCCCTCTCGAAAACCGGGGCGCGAGCGGGCACCAGGAGCCTGCCGGATCATGGCAACCAAGAAGTCCCGTCGTCGTCGCAAACGAGGTCCGTCCTCCGCCGCGGCGGCCTACACGACCGTCGTCCTCCAGCCCGGCGAAGTGCCGACCGACGAGGAGCTGGAGCGCGAGGCCGCCGCGCTCGAGGAGGAGACGCAGGGCAAGTACGACCTCGCGAAGAGGGACGAGATGAGCCTCGCCGCGCTCCGGCACATGCCGACCGACGAGCTGACCCAGATCGCGAAGAAGCAGAAGGTCGAGGACTACGCGACGCTGCCGAAGCAGAAGCTCGTCTTCGAGATCCTCAAGTCCCGCGCCCGCAAGCAGGGACTCATGATCGGTGAGGGCACGCTCGAGGTGATGCCGGACGGCTACGGCTTCCTCCGCAGCCCCGAGTACTCGTACATCGCCTCTCCGGACGACGTGTACGTCAACCCGTCGCAGATCCGCCGGTTCGGCCTTCGCAAGGGCCAGATCGTGCGGGGCCTCATCCGGCCGCCGAAGGAGACGGAGACGTACTTCGCCCTGCTCCGCGTGGAAGAGGTCAACGGGCGCGAGCCGGCCGAGCTCCACGATCTCCCCGTCTTCGAGAACCTGACGCCGCTTCACCCGCACCGGCGTATCCACCTCGAGGCGGAGCCGCAGGGCATCGAGACGCGCGTCATCGACCTCGTCGCGCCGCTCGGATTCGGCCAGCGCGCGCTCATCGTCGCGCCGCCGCGAACGGGCAAGACGGTCATTCTCCAGCGGCTCACGAACGCGATCGCGCAGAACCACCCCGAGGCGCACGTCATCGTGCTGCTCATCGATGAGCGCCCGGAGGAGGTCACCGACTTCCGCCGCAACACGCCGGACTCGGTCGAGGTCGTCGCGAGCACGTTCGACGAGGAAGCGGCCCGGCACATCCAGGTCGCCGAGATGGTGACGGAGAAGTCGCGCCGCATGGTCGAGTGCGGCGAGGACGTGGTCATCCTGCTCGACTCGATTACGCGTCTCGCCCGCGGCTACAACAACGCCATGCCGACCACCGGCAAGATCGGCAGCGGCGGCGTGGACAGCCAGGCGCTCATCAAGCCCAAGAAGTTCTTCGGCTCGGCCCGCAACATCGAGAACGGCGGCTCGCTGACCATCATCGCGACCGCCCTCGTGGACACCGGCTCCCGCGCCGACGAGGTGATCTTCGAGGAGTTCAAGGGCACAGGCAACTCCGAGGTCCACCTCACCCGCAAGCTCGTCGAGAAGCGGATCTGGCCGGCCATCGACATCGCCGCGTCGGGCACCCGCCGCGAGGAGCTGCTGCTCGATCCGAAGGAGCTCGACCTCGTCGTCCGGCTGCGCAAGGTCGTGTCCGACATGAGCGTCGTCGAGGCGATGGAGCTGCTGCGGGGCCGCCTGGCCAAGACGAAGTCCAATGCCGAGTTCCTGATGACGATGAACCTGAGCTAGAGCCAGATCTGGACTAGCATTAACCGAGCTTCGCCTCGATCTCGGCTCCGACCGCGTCCGGGTACTCCCGGGCGAAGTCGATGTGGAGCTCGATTCACATCGGAAGGTGATCGGACATCTGGTGCGTCCGCAAGGCCTTGTCGCTCGAGTAGAACTCGTTCGAGCCGGACTTGCGCATGACGGGACGACAGACGTCGTCCTCTTCCTCGCGGTACACGACGTCGAAGTAGTCGAACACCCCGGCGCGGTACGGGACGATGCGCGTGTACGCCTTCCGGCGACTGGACGCTGCCGTCCACAGTGCCGGGACGCGGGACGCGAACGGCGATTGGGCGCCGCGAGCCGTTCGAGCCGATATGGGGAACCCGCGGTCGCGGCGGGCAGTCGGTTCCCTCGTCGAAGTGCCTGATCCCACGCGGGCGGTTCGTCGGATCGGGCCCTATCCGCGCGGTATCCTCCACGATCGGCCCCGATCGGCCCCGGGCGACCCCGGGCGAGACCGGGCCGGGGGGTGCGGATCCGGTTCGACACCGGCCAAGGAGCGTCGTCGATGGCCCATTCGGTGCATATGCGGAGAGCCGGCGCGCGAGCGTTCACGCTCACGGAGTTGCTGGTCGTCGTCGCCCTGATCGTCCTCCTCCTGGCGCTGCTGCTGCCGGCGCTCGGCGGCGTAATGGCGAGCGGGCAGGTCACGAAGTCGATGAACAACCTGCGCCAGATCAGCACCTGGATGGCGCAATACTCGCAGTCCTGGAACGACTACATCGTGCCCGCCCGGTTCAACTACCGGAATGACGCCTTCCCGGGACGCGTCCGGTCCAACCCGAACGCCCCGCTCGGCGCCCCGTCGGCCGGAACCTGGGCCGACATCCTGCACGCTGAGAACGACGTCGGCGGCTACCCCGACGCCGGCAAGCCCGCGCCGGCGGGTCTCGGGAACGACTACCGCTACGACGCACCCGACAAGCCGCTCTACGACCTGCTCGGGGAGGGGGCCATCACGACCCCGTTCCGCTCCACCGCGCCGAACACGCGCAACTGGAACGACCGTCACGGCAACGAACCGCCGAAGCCCTACGGCAAGGGCGCCCAGGAGCAGGGCTATCCGGGGTACTACGCGGCGAACGACTTCTTCCGCTCGGGCTGGGTCACCGCAAACGAGGACGACGACGACCGCGTCGTGACCAACGGCCAGATCCGCACGCCCGGCCGCTCGCTCTATCTCATCGATTCGTACCTCGGCGAGATCATCGAGGACCGCAAGGTCGCCTATGACCCGAACTACACGACCGAGGACTCGCTCCCGGAGTGGTACGTCGATTTCCGGTACGCCGGCGACACGGCCCTGATCCTGTTCCTCGACTCGCACATCGAGAACGTCGGCCAGTGGCTGGACCTGGACGACCTCGCGAGCCGCAATATCCGCATCTGTGAGCTGGACAAGCGGATCGGGGAGTGCAGCCTCCGGTAGCCGCCGCCGCCCGGAGCCGGACTCGCCGGAGCCCGCCGGAATTCCGCCCGCCGCCGTACCCCGCGTCCACCCCCCCCGGTGGACGCCCGGGGGGGTTCTGGCCGACAGGACTTGCGGGACGGTCCGGTATGGCTAAACTTACCGGCTCGCTCCGGCCCGCTCGGAGCGGTTTTTTCATAAGGGGGCGGGACGGTTTACCATGTTCCGGGCGTGCGGGGCGCCCCCCGGCCCGATTCCCGACTCCCGACTGACCCCCCGCGTTCAGTGCCGCCGTAGCTCAGTGGTAGAGCACACCCTTGGTAAGGGTGAGGTCATGGGTTCAAGTCCCATCGGTGGCTTCGGCGAATCCCGGGCGTACCGGGTTCGCGTGGATCGAATCGATCTTGACAGTTCGGTTCCTGTAGTTCGGTGACGTGAGGACCGCTCAGGCGGCACACCGTCGTTTCGCTGGAGTTATCTGAAATGGCTAAGGAGACGTTCGTTCGCAACAAGCCGCACGTGAACGTGGGCACCATCGGTCACATCGACCACGGCAAGACCACGCTCACCGCGGCCATCACGATGCGTCAGGCAACGCGCGGATTGGCATCCGCCCGCGCGTTCGACCAGATCGACAACGCTCCCGAGGAGAAGGCGCGCGGCATCACGATCGCGACCAGCCACCAGGAGTACGAGAGCAAGAAGCGTCACTACGCGCACGTGGACTGCCCGGGTCACGCCGACTACGTCAAGAACATGATCACGGGCGCCGCCCAGATGGACGGCGCCATCCTGGTGGTCGCCGCGACCGACGGCCCGATGCCCCAGACCCGTGAGCACATCCTGCTCGCCCGGCAGGTCGGCGTCCCGGCGATGGTGGTGTTCCTGAACAAGTGCGACGCGGTCGACGATGAGGAGCTGCTCGAGCTCGTCGAGCTCGAGGTCCGCGAGCTGCTCAGCAAGTACGACTTCCCCGGCGACGACATCCCGATCATTCGCGGCTCCGCTCTCAAGGCGATGGAGTGCGAAGGCAAGGACGACGAAGCCTGCAAGGCGATCGACGAGCTGATGGAAGCCCTCGACAGCTACATCCCCGAGCCGGCGCGCGAGACGGACAAGCCGTTCCTCATGCCGGTCGAGGACGTGTTCTCGATCAAGGGCCGCGGCACGGTCGTCACGGGCCGCATCGAGCGCGGCGTCGTGAAGGTCGGCGACAACGTCGAGATCGTCGGTCTTGCCGAGAAGACCAAGAGCACGGTCTGCACCGGCGTCGAGATGTTCAACAAGATCCTCGAGTCCGGCGAGGCGGGCGACAACATCGGCGCCCTCCTCCGCGGCATCGAGAAATCCGAGATCGAGCGCGGCCAGGTGCTCTGCAAGCCCGGCTCGATCACGCCGCACACGAAGTTCGAGGCCGAGGTCTACGTGCTCACGAAGGAGGAGGGTGGCCGTCACACGCCGTTCTTCTCCGGCTACAAGCCGCAGTTCTACTTCCGCACGACGGACGTCACCGGCAAGCTGGACCTCCTGGGCGGCGCCGAGATGTGCATGCCCGGCGACAACATCCAGATGTCGATCGACCTCGAGGGCAAGCCGATCGCGATGGAAGAGGGTCTCCGCTTCGCCGTCCGTGAGGGCGGCCGGACGGTCGGCTCCGGCGTCGTCACGAAGATCCTCGAGTAGCGCGCATTCGTCACTGCCAGCGGGGGGCCGCCCGGCCCCCCGCTGATTTCCGATTCAGTCAGAAGGTGGGCCCCGGCAATGGCGAAGAAATCAGCCGATCGCGAGTACGTGTGGCTCCAATGCACGGAGTGCAACGACCTCAATTACCGGACCAGCATCCGCGTGAAGGGCGGAATCGCCGAGAAGGTCAAGGAGGGTCTGAAGAAGTACAGCCCGCGTCTGCGCAAGCACACGCTCCACAAGATCAAGCGCAAGTGACGTTCGCGCGGCGGCGAGGACTTCGATGAAACGCTTACGCCGGTAGCTCAATTGGCAGAGCAGCGGATTCCAAATCCGCAGGTTGAGTGTTCGAGTCACTCCCGGCGTGTTGGTTCGAGCAGCGCGTCCCGAGTTCCGGGTCCCGAGCGCGGCGTGCCGCGCGAGGACCCCGACCTCGAGGCTGAGGATACCTCACGAATCCCGACCACCCCGAGACTCCCATCATGGCATTGAGTATCTACAAGAAGGGCCAGGGCTACTGGACGCGGCTCATGTCCGCGATCGCCTTCGGCATGATCGTGCTGATGGGCGTTCGCTGGCTTTGGGACCTGCTCATCACCGTCAGGATCGGCGCGATCCAGACCATCTACCTCCAGGCCGCAGCGTCCATCGTCGTCATCGCGGTGGGTGGCTGGATCGGCTATTACATCATCGGCCTCAAACCGCGCGTGGTCGACTTCATGATCGCCACCGAGGGCGAGATGAAGAAGGTGAACTGGTCGAGCCGGCGCGAGATCCTCGGATCGACGTGGGTGGTCATCGCGCTCACGGCGTTCATCGCCCTCTTTTGTTTCGCATTCGACCGTGTGTTCCAGCAGATCTTCACGTGGATCGGCGTGTTGGAGCAGGCGGTCTAGCCTCTGAGTGAGTCCCATGCCCACGACGGAAGAGCAGTACGGCGAACCGCGCAGCGATACTCCGGTGAGTGACGCCCCGACGTCCGGCGCCGCGCCGCGCGTGCCGGTCGAAGTGACTGCGCCGGCCGAGCCGCGCGACGACGAGCCGAACGACGACGAGCCGCGCGACGCCGAGCCGCGCGCCGACGAGCCGCGCGCCGACGAGCCGCGCGCCGCCGAGCCGCGCGACGCCGAACCGCGTGACGACGAGCCGATCGACGCCGAGCCGCGCGACGACAAGCCGCGCGCCGACAAGCCACGTGACAAGCCGCGTGACAAGACGCGTGACAAGCCGGCAGCCGGGAAGCCGTCGGCGCCCGGTTCGAAGCGCCCCGCAACGGCGCGGTCAGCCGCCG
>CAZXBB010000152.1:0-24048 GCA_964638815.1 uncultured Isosphaeraceae bacterium | reverse complement strand
AAAACGCCAGGCGGGGGCTGGCCCCACCTGGCGCGGCGTATAACTGTCCGCGAACCCCCCGTGCGTGTCCGCGTGCGTGTCCGCGTGCGTGCCCGTGGCTGCGTGCGTGTCCGTGACCGCGTGCGCGTCCGTGGCCGTGGCCGTGTGCGCGTCCGTGGCCGTGGCCGCGTGGCCGTGTCCGCGTCCGTGGCCGTGGCCGTGCCCGCGTCCGTCTGCGTGTCCGTGCCCGCGCGACGCCACCCCCGCTATCCGTGTACAATCCCGCTCTTCAGTCCACGTAGCTCAATTGGATAGAGCGCCGGCCTCCGAAGCCGGAGGTTACAGGTTCGAGTCCTGTCGTGGACGTTCGGGAACGCGGTCGACCGGCCCGGCCGCGCCACTACCCCCACCCCGCGAGCGTGATCAGCAGATCCTGGAACGTCACGACGCCGTCCTCGTCGAGGTCCGCCGGGCAGCACGAGTCCGGGCACGGGCCCCACGCCGACAGCATCGCCACGATGTCCCCGAAGCCGACGACGCCGTCGTGGTTGACGTCGCCATCGGCGCGCTCGAGCACCGCGGTCCCCTGCGGCGCGTCGAACGCGTTGCGCCCGTCGATCTGATACAGCCGCTCGCTCGCCGCGACATACTCGAGGGCGTCGCCCCAGCCGCCGTCATAGACGGCGCGGGGCGTGACCGTCCACGTCTGCGTCGCCACGTCGAAAGCGTACACCTGCCGGTTGGTCTCGCCGCCGAGCACGAAGAGACGCCCGTTCGCGGGATCGGAGGTCAGCGCCACGCCCCAGATGTCGAACGCGCCGCTGCGGAAGCCGGGCAGCACGCCGCTCGATTGCAGCGTCGGCGTCGTCGACCACGTGTCCGTCGCGATGTCGTACACGTACAGGTACGAGCCGGAGCCGTTGACCTCCCCGCCCTCCGAACCGCCCCGCCAGACGTAGATCTTCCCGTCCTGGTGCTCCATCTCGGAGCCCACGTTGACGTCGACGCCCATCGGGCTCGTCACGCCCACCCAGGCGTCGGCCACCGGGTCGTAGACGATCAGTCGCCGGCGCAGCGCCGGGTTGCCGCCATTGACCGTGTCGACGACCGTCGCGTAGAGACGGTGGTTCACCGGGTCCCAAGCGAGGGCCTCGTTCGCGACCGGGTCGCCCGCGATCACCGATGAAGCTCGCGCGATCCAGACGTTGGCGACGGCATCGTACGAATAGAGCCGCGATCCCTTGCCGCTGCCGTCCGATCGGTCGAACTGCACGCCGACCGTCGCGAAGTACGCGCCGCCGCCGTACTGGAAGTCGCCGCCGTCCCACACCGCCTCCGGAACCGGTGCGCGCAGGTCGTACCGCTCCGTCGCCGGATTGAATCGCGACAATCGCGTGCTGTTCGTGCCCTCGAGCAGATAGAGCTCACTTCCGTCCGTCCCGTAGTGCGCGCCGTTCGCGGTGTTGAACGCCGCCCCGCCCGTCCGCAGGTTGCGGCCGATGTCGCGCCAGATCCGCGCGCAGAGCGACTGTGGGTTCTCGAACGTCTCGATCTTCGGGTCGCCGACCAGCGGGAACGGGTCGCCCGGGGCCGCGATCGCCCCCCCCGCCGTGTACGGCACCTCCGTGTCGCCGATGCCGTCGTCGTCGGTGTCGACGCCGGCGTAATCGTCCCAGTAGTTCCCGCCGAGGAACGGCCCGCCGACGATGTTCTCGCCGGGCGTTGGCGCGACCGCCCAGGTGTTCGCGGCGCCGTTGCTCGTCGCGGTGCCGCCGTTGCCGGCCACGAGGTTGTTGACGATGAGGCTGTCGGTCGTCGCGGTGAACTCGAGACCCAGACCGAGGTTGCTCGTGATGACGTTGTCCCGCACCGTGTACTCGCGCGAGAACTGCTGCGCCGGGAGGTCGAGGCACGGGAACTGCGACGAGGGGAAGTGCACGATGCCATCCGTGCGCAGCACGATGCCGCGTCCGCCGTTGCCGATGATCGTGTTGGCCTCGATTACGTTGGCCTGACCGTGCTCGATCTCGATGCCGTTGACGTTGTTCGCGCGGATGCTGTTGCCGATGATCTCGTTTCCGCTGTGCGAGTACCCCAGCCAGAAGCCGTAGTTGCTGCCGTCGGCGACGTTGCCGATGAAGCGGTTGCCGGCCGAGAACGTCGCCTCGAAGGCGTTGGCGCCGGCGAACGAGCCGTCGTTGCCCTCGACCAGGTTGTCGTTGCTCGGGCAGCCGTGCTCGTTGCCGATGAAGAAGCCGTCGCCGCCGTGGCGGAACGAGTTCCCGCGAATCGTGTTGCCGTGGCTGCCCACGACGAGCAGCACGCCCGCCGAGTCGCCGAGGCCCGCCCGCGTGCAGCGGTCGGCGACGTTGTCGGTGATCGTGTTGCCGGTCGAGCCGTGGAGATGGATGCCCCAGCCGGTGTTGTCCGACGCGGTGTTGCCAGTGACCGCACCGTCCGACACGAAGTAGAGGTCCATCCCGTTCTCCTGGTCGCTCATCGTGTTGCCGGAGATTACGGGACGGACGCAGTCGCGGGCGAAGAGACCGCCGCCGAGGTTCACGCGGTCGCCGAGGTTCGGGCCGACGTTGATGTTGAGAAACGGCGCGCCGCCGCCGAGCGACTCGGGATCGACCCAGTTGCGCGACAGGTCGTTGTTCTCGATGCGCACGTCGGCGCCGTCCTCGATGCGCATGCCGTAGTAGTAGTTGCGGACGATCCCGTTCCGGATCGTCACGTCATCGAAGCCGATGGACGTCACGCCGTACCCGTTGAACTGCGAGCCGAGCAGCTCCGCCCCGTTCATGTCGAGCGTGACCCCGGACGCGCCGATCGACACGCCGGCGGGCAGGACGTAGACCCCGGCGACGAACGTGGTGTCCTCCGTGATGACCATGCCGTCGGTGGGAACGACCTCGCCGGCGCGTGCCGTCACGCACGTCGCGAGAATGATCGCCAGCACCGACGCCGCGCGTCCCTTTGTGTTCATCCGTTCCTCCCTTGACCTCCGGGCGTCATTCTACCACCTCGAGACCGCGGTGACGCGCTCCGGCGCCGTCGACGACGCGCGCAGCTCGAGGCGTGGCGATCGGGCCGGGGTTCGTCGCGCTCGACAAGGCGTGGGGGCGGGCGGAGAAGGCGGCGGCGTGGCGGACGCCGGTCGCGGCGGACTGAGACGGCGTCACGGCTCGCCCGCACCGAGCAGCTCGTGCCCGCGCGCCGCGACGGACGCGACCTGCACGTCGTCCCCGTCCACCAGCAGCGCTCGTTCGGCGAGGTTCACTGTCGGGCACACGTGCCGCGGCACGAGGTACAGCACCGACCCGCGCGCCGGCGCCGCGCCGGATCGCACGCGCAACGGCAGGTGCTCCTCGCTGGGCGTCAGCGGCTCCAGGCCCGGGTGACCGATCACGTACGCGCACGGATCGCCCCATTCGGCGGCGATCGACTTCGAGCCGGCGTCGCAGGTGACGATGTCGGGAGCCGGATGGCTGACGACGCGCGTCATGAGCACCGCGGCGGGCGCGAGGTTGAGATCGGGAACGCATTCGGCGCTGCGGGCGTCGTGGTACACCACCGTTCCCGGGGAGACGCGGTGCACGACGCCGCGGCGCGCCGCGAAGCGCGGGTACGCGCACGCGGCGCGGAACGTCGGCGTCCCCGAGGTCACGACCTCGCCGATTCGCGGACCCGCGGCCTCGATCGCGTCGAGCGCGGGCTGCACCCGGTCGTACCCGGCGAACACGGCCTCGCGCCGAGTCGCGGGATCCACCTTCACGAGGTGCCCGTCGTAACAGTGAACGCCGCGAAAGCGCGGGCCGGCGCGCACGGCGACGCCCACGATCTCCGCGTGCCGCTCCGGCGCGAGGCCGCTGCGGTTCATGCCGGGATCCACGTCGACGAAGACGCCCAGCGCCTCCGGGATCGCATCCGCCAGACCCGGGTCCTCGCACAGCACCGACACGGCCGCGCGCGGGTGCCCGGCCGCGATCGCCGCCAGGCGCGCGAGGTGCGGCTCGCGCCACGAATAAGCGACCAGCACGTCCGCGTCCGCGATCCCCGCGTCGGCCAGTGCGTCGAGCAGGCAGGCCGCCTCCCGCGTAGTCGCGCACTTGAAGGTGCGCACGCCGTGGGCCGCGATCTCGGTGAACACCCGCGGGATCTTCGCGGTCTTGACGTGCGGCCGCCACCGGTCCGCGTCGCCGCCGAGGTGCTCCAGCACGCGGCCGATGTTCGCGCGGACGCGGTCGAGGTGCACGACGAGGGCGGGCGTGAGCACCCGTGCGCACCAGGCGTCCGGGAGCGCGTAGTCACGCGGCTCGAGAAGATCGAACGGACGCGGGTGAGGCGATGCGGTCACGCCGCGTCAGTCTAACTCGGATCATTCATGAAGCGGGTCGGTCGCTGGTCCGATCGGCGTCCTGCTCAGGAGAAGGCGGATGAAGCTCGAGATAACGATGTCGGGAAGCGCTACACCTCGGCGTCGCCATCCGCGCGGCTCGCCGGCGCGTCCCGCCGCGGGGTCCGGTCCTCGATGTCGTCCTCGAGCGCCGCCATCCACACCGGCGAAGTCAGCAGCACGATGTACGCGAAGAGGAAGAGCACCGCGACGACGAGCGCGGCGCCGCCGAACTTGAGGCCGGCCATGACGACCGCCAGCAGCAGGACGACGAGGATGCCGACCGACACTACGAGCGTCTCGCGCTTCAGGAGCGGCATCCTCCAGGGGCGCTCGTACTCGTAGACGGGCCCGGCGGCGTCCGGCGTCTCGCTCGCCGACGGTGACGCCGTGCGCGCGACGGGGATCGTCGGCGCCGCTGGGTCGGCAGCTGGGTCGGCCAAGGGGTCGGCCGCTGGGTCGGCCGCTGGGTCGGCCGGGGCGCCGGCCGGGGCGCCGGCCCGGCGGTCGGCCAAGGCTTCGGCCGGGGCGTCGGTCTGCCGGTCGCTTCGACGCTCGATGACGTTCGTCACCAGGAGCGCCATGTACGCCAGGATGAGCAGCGTCGCGGGGATGATCGCGATCGGAAAGAACACGACCATCGTCACGACCGTGACGCCCAGCAGAACGTAGGTGCTCCAGAGGAGGATCGTCTGGCCTTCGCGCGCGAAGAAGTGAAGCGCACCCTCGTCCACGATCTCGGGGTTCGCGTGTACCGGCATGTTCGTGCTCCCTTGCTCGACTATGTCAAGCGTAGCCGCGCGCGCATGCGAAGCGAAGACGCATCGCGGAGATTCGCTATTCGTGAAGGATTGCACGAGCCGTCAGGGGCCGCGGGGGGGTTTGCGGCGTTCTGCGGAGGAATGCGCGCGACCGCTACCGCGCTCCGAGAGTCCCGACTTCCCGTTTCCCGTTGTTCAATTGACCATTTTGACGTTCCGGATTCCCCGTTCCCCGTTCTCCGTTCCCGGAGGTGTTTCCCGACTCCCGCGTGCCCAGGCAGCATCGGCAACATCGGCCGTACGGTACCGACGTACCGAAAGGAGGACGACATCGCGCCGCCCGTCTCGTGAAATTCGCAGCCGGCGTTGAAGCGAACAAGCTCGTGGCTACTTTGACTCGTCGATCCGTACGGCATCGAATCCGGCGGAATGGGGAACCGGGAACGGGGAATCGGGAACCTCGGAACGGTCAATTGAACAACGGGAAACGGGAAACGGGAAACGCCAGGACGCTTTGCGGCTCAAGTGAACGGCAGTCCGGTCTTACGGACAAGCCCCCCACGACGCGATGACCGCCAGCACGTCGGCGAAGTCAACGGACCCGTTTGCGCTGATGTCGCCGGGACACCCGCCCTTCGGCGGGCATGCGCCCCAGCCGGTCAGCACGACGAGGACGTCTCCCATCCCGACGACGCCGTCGCCGTTGATGTCGGCCGGGCACGACGACGCCTGGTGCTCGAATGCGCCGAGGTCGACGAGCGGCGGCGCGCCGCGACCCGTGTCCGGCGCCGCCGGGTCGTCCACGAAACGGGGAAGCCCCGCCGCGTCGGTGGTGACGCCGGCCGGCACCGCATCGTTGTCCCCCGCGTCGATGCACGGCGATCCTGCGCGGAGACGCACGTCGTCGTCGTTCGTGCCGGGCGCCCCGTCGGGTCCGAGGCGGTCCACGAACCGCGGATCGGTCCCGATGTTCCCTTCGCCTCCGAGACCCCCGGTCAGCCCCTGCACGCAGGAGTAGTCGACGCTGACGACGGCGCCGGACACCTGCGCCGATTCGTCGGCGCCGCCGGCGTCCGTGTTGTTCCACAGCACGCAGTTGACGATCGAGCCGACGATCACGGACACGCCGCCCCCGCTGCCTCCGCACTCGGCGGCGTTCGACGCGAACGTGCAGTTGACGATCCGCGGCGCGCCCCCGATCGACGACACGCCGCCGCCGAGGCCGCCGCCCGTGCATCCCGTCTGCCCGACGGTCCCCGTCGCGCGATTACCGGTGAAGACGCAGTTCGCGATCTCGGGATCTCCGGACAGGCTGACGATGCCGCCGCCGAACGCGCCGCGATTGCCCGCGAAGATGCAGTCGCGATAGGTGCCGTCGGAGTTCTCCGCCGCGACGCCGCCGCCGAAGGCCGGCGTCGCGTTCGCGCGGAACACCGTCGCGATAATCACGGGACCGCCGTCGGCAACAAAGAGCCCGCCCCCGTTTCCGTTTGCCGTGTTGCCCTCGAAGACGCATCGCACGATCACCGGGCTGCCGCCCTCCACGTGCACGCCGCCGCCCGTCGTGGTCGAGGTGTTGGCCTCGAAGCGACAATCGCGCAGCACGGGATCGGCGAGGAACCCGTGCAGACCGCCGCCCGAGGCGACCACATCGCCGGTGGCGCTGTTGCCGCGGAATGTGCAGCGTTCGACCACTACGGCGCCCTCGGTCACGTACATGCCGCCGCCGACGAAGCCGGGGTGGTCGAGGATCTCGCAATCGGTGATCGTGGCGTCGCCCTTCGCGGCGAGGCCGGCGCCGAAGTTCGCCCGGTTGGCCACGAAGACGCACCGCGCGATCGTCGTCCCGGTCGCCTCGACGAGATCGACCGCCCCGCCGTTGCTGACGAAGAAGCCCTCGGCCGTGTTCCCGGTGAACACGCAGTCACGCACGTCCGCGGCGCCGCCGGCGATCACGATCGCGCCGCCGCGCTGGCCGCCCTCGTTCGCGGTGAACGTGCAGCGGTCGATCGTGGGCGTGCCGCCCGTCCCCTGGAAGCCGCCCGCCACGATCGCCTCATTGCGCACGAAGTCGCACAGCTCGAACACCGGCGCGCCGCCCTCCGCGAGCGCGCCGCCGCCGGCCTCCGACTCGTTGCGATCGAAGAGCGTCCGCGTGATCTGCGCCGTGCCGCCGCTGGCGTTCATCGCCCCGCCCCGCCGGGCGAAATTCAGGCTGAAGACGCAGTCGATCACGGCCGGCGCCCCGCCGACGAGCCGCGCGCCCCCGCCCTCGTCGGCGAAGTTCGTCACGAACGTGCACGCCTCGAGGACCGTCGCGCCGGCGGCGGCGTACAGCCCGCCTCCGTCGAAGAGCGCGCGGTTGACGCTCAGCTCGCACCGCGCAAACGCGGGATCGGCCCCGATCGCGTAGACGGCGCCGCCGTCGAGATCCGCGTTGTTGTCGGTCAGGAGGCAGTCGTCGAAGGCCGGGGCGCCGCCCGCCAGGTACGCGCCGCCGCCGAGCAGGGCCGTGCCGCCGCGGACGGTCGTGTCACGCATCGTGAGCCGCGAACGGTCCGCGTACACCGCCCCGCCGAACGTCGCGCGGTTGCCGTCGAAGACGAGCGATTCGAAGGCGGCCTCGTCGTTCTCGATGTACATCGCGCCGCCGAAGAACGCCGTGTTGCCCTCGAAGACGACGTCGCGGAAGGCCGGGGCGCCGCCGATGATCAGGATGCCGCCGCCGCGCTCGTCGGGAGCGGGGCCGTCCGCGTTGCCGCCGCGCACGACGAAGCCGTCGAGCACCGCGTCGTCGGCCGCGTTCGTGACGGCGAGCACGTGATAGCTGTTCTCCCCGTTGCCGGTGAACCCCGGTCCGTCGTTCCGGCCGAGGTCGCCGGTCAGCACGGTCGCGAACTTCGCGGTGTCGCGCGCGTCGGGGTCGGCCGCGTTCACGCCCGCGAAGCCGCCGCGGATGCTGACGCCCGAGATGAGCCGGAACGACGCGGTGCGATCGCCGGTGATCACGACCTCGCCCTCGTCCGGCGCGTAGACGCCCTGGGCCACGTGCACGGCGGTGACGTCCTCGGACTCACGGGCGACCGCGAGCGCGTCCTGGAGCGACCGGTACGCCAGGATCCAGCTCTCGCCGTGCCCGCCGGGGGCGGCGGCCGCGTCCACGAAGAGGGTCGTGCCCGCCCGGGCGACGCCCGGCGTCAGGACCACCGTCGCGATCATCGCGGCTCGCGCGGCTCGACCCCGCGGGCATCGGGCGACCGGTTGGGACATTGCTCGGCTCCTCACCCCCTGCGTCCCTCCATCGTTGCATCGGGATCGGGCGGATCAAGAAGGAGGATCGCAATCTGTGCCGGGGCGGGACATCTGCTAGCCTCCCCCATCCATGCTCATCGCCGATTTCCAGAGGATGATCGACGACCGATACGGCCCCACCGACCGCGCCCGCGGCGCGCCGGCGACGTTCCTCTGGTTCACCGAGGAGGTGGGCGAGCTGGCCCAGGCGATTGCGGAGGACGAGCGAGGAGACGGGGATCGGGCAAACCTCGCCGCCGAGTTCGCCGACGTGCTTGCCTGGCTGACGACGCTCGCCAACATCAAGGACGTGGATCTGACGGAAGCCATCCGCGCCAAGTACCTGGACGGCGGCGGGCCGGCCGGGACCAAGTAGACCGGGTGCATACGACGGGCAACATGGGACGCATCGACGACATCTTTCGGGGCCTGAGGGCGGACGGCCGGACCGCGCTGATGCCCTTCGTGACGGCGGGCTATCCCTCGCTCGAGGTGACGGCCGCCGCGATTCCGGCGATCGAGGAGGCGGGCGCGAGCATCGTCGAGGTCGGCTTCCCGTTCTCGGACCCGATCGCCGACGGGCCGGTCATCGCAGCCTCCATGCACGAGGCCCTCCTCCGCGGGGCGACCGCGGACGATGTCTTCCGGCTGGTGGCCGACCTCCGGGCGTCGACGGCGCTCGGCCTCGTCGCGATGGTCAGCCAGTCGATCGTCGAGCGGGTCGGGGTCGATGCGTTCGTGGACCGGGCGGCCGCCTGCGGCTTCGACGGCCTGATCGTCCCCGACGTCGATCTCGCGACGGCGCCCGTCCTCCGCGATCGGGCCGCCGCCCGCGCCATGTCGTTCAGCATGCTCGTCGCGCCGACCTCGCCGCGCGAACGACTGGAGACGCTCGCGCGTCTCTGCACCGGCTTCGTGTACCTGCTCGCGCGAGTCGGGATCACCGGGGAGCAGGACGCCGCGCCGGACGTCGCGGATCGGGTGGCCGCGGTGCGGGGCGTCTGCGATCTCCCCGTCGCCGTCGGCTTCGGCATCTCGAAGCGGGCGCACGTCGAGGCGGTGACGCGAACCGCCGACGCCGCGATCGTCGGGTCCGCCCTCGTGCGCCGCATGGGCGAGGGGGACGATCCCGTGACGGCCGCGCGGACGTTCGTCGCCGACCTCGCCGCCGGTCTCGTCACCCGCGCCGCCGGGTGCGCGGGCTAGCGTTGCGCGGCGCCGATCGTTCGACAGCTTGCTCACACGGGGAGATAATCTGCGGTTGAATCGCCATGTCCCTTGCGATCCGCGTACGGCCGGGGATACTCCCTGATTCGTTGGCGATTCGCTCACTGGCGAGGTCACAACGGAGGGAACCGCGATGACCACGACCCGACCTGACGGCACTCGGACCAGGGCCCCCAAGAACAAGGAAGGCGGCATGGAGACGGACATCCGCGCGGCGAAGAGCCCCCAGACGGACCTCTTCGGCTCGCTGACCTTCACCGGCGACGTGATGCTCAAGCGTCTGCCGGGGGACGTCTTCGACAAGCTCCAGCAGACCGTCAAGAAGGGGCTCCCGCTCGACCCGGGCATCGCCAACACCGTGGCCGGCGCCATGAAGGACTGGGCGCACGAGCACGGCGTCACGCACTACTGCCACTGGTTCCAGCCCCTCACGGGCACGACCGCCGAAAAGCACGACGCCTTCCTCAACCCCGACGGCGAGGACGGCGCGATCAGCACCATCTCCGGCGAGGAGCTCATCCTCGGCGAGCCCGACGCGAGCAGCTTCCCCTCCGGCGGCATCCGCGACACCTACGAGGCCCGCGGCTATACGGCGTGGGACGCCACCAGCCCGGCGTTCATCCTCAAGACGCTGGACACCGCGACGCTGTGCATCCCGAGCGTGTTCGTGTCCTACACGGGCGAGGCGCTCGACAAGAAGACGCCGCTCCTGAGGTCGATCCAGGCCGTGAGCGAGCAGGCGATGCGGGTGCTCAACATCTTCGGGACGATCAAGAACGTCTCCCGCGTGATGACCACCCTCGGCTCCGAGCAGGAGTACTTCCTGGTCGACCGCAGCTTCTACGACGAGCGGCCGGACCTCCAGGTCTGCGGGCGCACCCTGCTGGGCGCTCCGCCCCCCAAGGGGCACCAGCTCGACGACCATTACTTCGGCGCGATCCCGGAGCGCGTCATGTCGTTCATGTCGGAGGGCGAGCGACGCCTGTGCGAGCTCGGCGTGCCCGTGAAGACGCGGCACAACGAGGTCGCGCCCGGCCAGTACGAGATCGCGCCGACGTTCGAGAACGCGAACGTGGCCGCCGATCACCAGATGCTCATCATGCACGTGCTCCAGACCGTCGCGCACGACCACGGCTTCGTCTGCCTCCTCCACGAGAAGCCGTTCGCGGGCGTCAACGGGTCGGGCAAGCACAACAACTGGTCGCTCTCGACGGACACGGGCGTCAACCTGCTCAACCCGCGCGACGACGCGCATACCAACATGGAGTTCCTCGTGTTCCTGACGGCGGTCATCCGCGCCGTCGACGTGCATGCGGACCTGCTCCGCGCGTCCATCGCCGACGCGGGCAACGACCATCGTCTCGGCGCCAACGAGGCGCCGCCCGCGATCATGTCCGTCTTCCTGGGCGACATGCTGAGCGACATCCTCGACCAGCTCGAGACGGGCGAGACGACGTCAACGAAGCGCGGCGGCTCCCTGGATCTCGGCGCGCACACGCTGCCGAAGATCCCGCGGCACGCCGGCGACCGGAACCGCACGAGCCCCTTCGCGTTCACGGGGAACAAGTTCGAATTCCGCGCCGTCGGCTCGAGCGTGAGCGTGGCGTGGCCCAACACCGTGCTCAACACGATCATCGCCGAGTCGCTCGACTTCATGGCGACGCAGCTCGAGGCCGGGGCCGGGCCGGATCGCACGCCCGAGAAGGTCACGGCCGCCGTCAAGACGCTGCTCAAGGACGTCGTCAAGAAGCACCGCCGGATCGTGTTCGACGGGGACAACTATTCGCAGGCGTGGCACGACGAGGCCGAGCGGCGCGGCCTGCCGAACCGGAAGGCGACGCCCGACGCGCTCCCCGCGTTCAAGACGCGCCGCGCCCTCGATCTCTTCGACAAGTACGGCGTCCTCACGAACCGCGAGCTCGAAGCGCGGGTCGAGGTGCTCTACGAGCGGTACAACACGATCCTCGGGATCGAGGCCCGTACGCTCGTCGGCATCCTGAAGACCAAGGTGCTTCCGGCGGCCCGCCGCACCCAGCACGAGCTGGCCGAGACCGTCAACGCCACGAAGGCCGCAGGTCTCGACTGCCCGGAGTGCACGGAGCAGCTCGGCTGGACGATCGCGAAGATCGGGGAGCTGACCCGGGCGATCGAGGCAATCGAGGCGGCCGAGGCACATCGCGCCGCGGACCTCGAGCAGCACGCCCGGCACATGCGCGACGTGCTCGTCCCGGCCATGGCGGAAGCGCGATCGATCAGCGATGCCCTCGAGCAGGCGATGCCGGACGATCTGTGGCCGCTGCCGACCTACGCGGAGATGCTGTTCGTGCGGTGAGCAATCTCCGGACCGCCGTCCGCCGACGGAGCTTCCGTTTTCCGGCCTGAAGACTGCTCTCGCCGAAGCGAAGGGGTATGCTTACGACAGGCCCGGCACTCGACCGGGCCGCACGCCGAGACGAGGCGCCCCCGGAGGGTGGCATGCGGATCATTCGGTTCCTCGACAACGACGGCCGAGTGCATCATGGGGTAGATCACGCGGACGGGTCGGCGACGCGGTTGCTGGATCCGCAGGGCGTGCTCGGGCCCGCGTCCGCCGGCGACCGCAACGACATGTTCCGCGGCAAGACGGCGCTCGTCGCCGACGACGACGAGAACATGCGCGAGCTGGTGTCGACGGTGCTCTCCGGCGTCGGCTGCACGTGCACCGTGTGCGTCGACGGCCAGGAGGCGATCAACGCGGTGGAATCGGAGGAGATCGACCTGATCGTCTCCGACATCATCATGCCGCACTTCAACGGCTACGAGGTGTTCTCCGCGGCGCGATCGCGTCTCGGCGAGATCCCCGTCGTGCTCGTGACGGGGTTCGGCTACGACCCGACGCACTCCCTCGTCCGCGCGACCCAGGAGGGGCTGACCTCGGTCCTCTACAAGCCGTTCACCCCGCAGCGGCTCATCGAGGAGGTCGAACAGGCGATCCGTCGCACGACCGCGAGACCGGCGGACGCGCTCGTGCCGCAGCCCGGACGCATCGCCGCGCACCGGCTGCTCGCGCCGCTCGCGCCGGTGGACGTGATCTGCATCGGGCGCAACTACCCGGGGAACCGGACGGGCGGGAACCGTCACGCGCTCTCCGAGGAGAACCTCGAGGTCTTCGTGAAGCCCGTGAGCGCCGTCGTCGGCACGGGCGAGGCCATTCGCATCCCCGACTGCGGCGGCGCCGATCCGATGGTTGACGGCGAGGGCGAGCTGGCCGTGATCATCGGCGCGACGGCGCGCCACGTGAGCGAGGAGGACGCGCTCGATTACGTCCTGGGATTCACCGCCGCGAACGACGTCACGGCCCGCCACTGGCAGACCCACGGCGGCGCGACGGTGTGGATGCGCGGCAAGGGCTTCGACACCTTCTGCCCCCTCGGCCCGGCGATCGTGACGCCCGACGAGATCGACGACATCGACGACCTGACGGTGCGCACGACGATCAACGGCACGACGGTTCGCATGGGATCGACCGGCGACATGCTGCGCCCGGTCCGGGCGATCATCGCCGCGCTGAGCCGCCACCTCGAGCTGCGCCCCGGGACGGTCATCCTGACCGGCGCACCGCCGAGCACGGTCCGCGCCGACCACGCCGATCCGCAGCTCTACCTCCAGCCGGGGGACGAGATCTGCGTGGATATCCCGGGCGTCGGCCAGCTTGCGAACCACGTCGAGATGATCGCGGACCCGGCTGCGGTGCCGGCGCCGTAGTGATTCCCGGGTGTTGACCTCCCGGTCGCGTGGGCGACCCGACGCCCACCCGCCTCGTGCGTTGCCGTAGCATAGGGACGCCCCGGAACGGGAGCCGGCGACCGCTCGAAGCGTCTTGAGGGCAAGCCTCAGGACGCAAGACTCAAGACGTCCCATGACCCTTCGCACGAAGACGCTGATCATCATCGGTCTCACGCTCGTGACCCTGATCGCGCTGCTGTACGCAGTCACGCGCACGCTGTGGCTCGACGGGTTCGAGCGCATCGAGCAGACCGAGATGCAGGGCAGCGTGCGGCAGGCCGTCTTCTCCATCGAGGCGGACCGCGAGGCGCTGACCACACTCGCCAGCGACTACGCCGGGTGGGACGACACGTACGAGTTCATCGTTGACGTCAACGAGGCGTACCGGCTCTCGAACCTCATCGATTCCACGTTCAACGACACCGGCCTCAACCTGACGGCCTTCATCGCGACGGACGGTCGCAACGTCTTCACCAGGCTGTACGAACGCGGCGAGAAGGCCTTGCCGCCCGACGTCGCGGACATCGCGCGTCACCTGCCCGAGCTGCTCGCCCACGGCGGCATTGACAGCACGATCGCGGGCCTCGTCATGATCGAGGGGCGCCCGATGCTCGTCAGCTCCCACCCGATCCTCCGCAGCGACAAGACGGGTCCACCGCGCGGGACGCTCGTCATGGGACGCTACCTCGACGGCCAGCGGCACCGTCATCTCGCGAGCCGCACCGGATCGATGCTCCGCCTCCACCCCGTCGCCGGTGCGCCGAGGACCGAACGGCTCGCGGAAACGCTCGGCGCGCTCGCGGCGGGGGCGGAGTCGCACGTCGTTCCGCTCGACGTCGATCGTCTTGCCGGGTTCGCGCTGCTGCGCGATCTTCGCGGGGCTCCCGCCCTGCTTCTCGAGCTCGAACGCGAGCGGTCCGTCTATGCGCAGGGGCGGCTCGCGTTCTGGTACTTCGTGTCGTCGCTGACGGCTACCGCCCTCGTCGTCGGTCTCGTGACCATCGTCCTCCTCGAACGCGTCGTGCTCCGCCGCATCTCCGGGCTCGGCGAGGCGGTGAAGGCGGTCGGACGCGAGAGCGACCTGTCGGCGCGGCTTCCCGTCCGCGGACGCGACGAGATCGCGGACCTCGCGGGCGCGATCAACACCACGCTGGCCGACCTCGAGCGCTCGCAGGGCGCGATCCAGTACATCGGCCGCCACGCGCGATGCATCCTCTGGTCGGCGACGGTCGAGACGCGTCCGAACGGAGAGGTCAGCTGGGACTTCCAGATCCAGGACGAGGAGGCCGCCGGGCGGATGCTCCCGCTCGACGTCTTCCGCGGCGGGTCGTACGCGCACGCATGGCGCCGCAGCATCCACCCGGAGGACCAGGACCGCGTGCGCGAGGCGACGCACGCGGCGCTCCGGGCGGGCGAGGCGTCGTGCCAGCAGGAGTTCCGCGTTCGCGGCAGGGACGGCATCGACCGCTGGGTGCACGAGGAGATCGACATCGAGCGTGATGGCCCGGACCGCTGGCGGCTCGTCGGCGTGTGCACCGACCTGACCGCGCGGAAGCACGCCGAGGCGGAGCTTCAACGCGCGCGCGACGCGGCGCTCGATCTCGCGGCGACGAAGTCGGACTTCCTCGCCAACATGAGCCACGAGATCCGCACGCCGATGAACGGCATACTCGGAACGACCGAGCTGCTGCGCGGTACGGAGCTCTCCGACGAGCAGAGCGAGTACCTCGACCTGATCGCCACCTCCGCCGACAACCTCCTCGCCGTGATCGACGACGTGCTCGACTTCTCGAAGATCGAGGCGGGCCGGCTCGAGCTCGACGAGGCCGGGTTCGGGCTGCGCGGCGAGCTGCTCGACGCCCTCGGGCTCCTTGCCGTGCGCGCGCATCAGAAGAGCCTGGAGCTGGCGCTCGACGTCGAGCCGGAGGTCCCCGATGGGCTCATCGGCGACCAGGTGCGCCTGCGGCAGATCATCGTCAACCTCGTCGGCAACGCGATCAAGTTCACCGACCGCGGCGAGATCGTCGTGCACGTCTCGGCCGAGCCGGTGGACGACGAGCAGGTCTATCTCCACGTCGCGGTCGCCGACAGCGGCGTCGGCATCCCCGCCGACAAGCAGGATCTGATCTTCCAGGCTTTCCGGCAGGCCGACGGCTCGACGACGCGGCGCTTCGGCGGCACCGGGCTCGGTCTCGCGATCTCGTCCCAGCTCGCCCAGCAGATGCACGGACGCATGCACGTGGAGAGCGCCGAGCGCGAGGGGAGCACGTTCCGATTCTCAGCGCTGCTGCGCGTGCAGCCGGGAACCGGGAGGGAGGCGCCGGTGTCGGACCTCGCGGGGCGCACCGTCCTCCTCGTGGACGACAACGCGACGGCCCGCGACATCACGGCCCGCATGCTCGGGCGGCTCGGGGCGGAGGTGACCGACGTCGCCGACGCGGCGGGCGCGCGCGCCGCGATCGACGCGGCGCCGCGCGCGTTCGACCTCCTCGTGTGCGATGCCGTCATGCCGCGCGCGAGCGGGTTCGACCTCGTCGCCCGTCTGCGGAAGGACCGCCTCTACGACGGCCCCTGCGTGATGACGCTGCTCGGCAGCGACCGCGCCGCCGACGCGACGCGGTGCCGGGCGGCCGGAATCCACGGCTCGGTCACGAAGCCCTTCCTGCGCGCGCAGCTCCGCGCCGCGATCGACGCCGCCCTGCGGGGGAGCCGGGCTCGCTCCGACGCCGCCGCCGACTTCGGCGGGCACCCCGTCGCGCTGCGGCCGCTGCGCGTGCTCCTCGCCGAGGACGACGCGGTCAACCAGCGCGTGGCCTCGCGGATGATCGAGCGCGGCGGGCACTCCGCGGTCGTCGCCTCGGACGGCGAGGCGGCGGTAGCGGCGCTCGAGGCGGAGCCGTTCGACGTCGTCCTGATGGACGTCCAGATGCCGGCCCTCGGCGGGTTCGAGGCGACAACCCGCATCCGCGAGCGCGAGCGCGTGTCAGGCCGCCGCGTGCCGATCATCGCCATGACCGCCCACGCCGCGCACGGGGACCGGGAGCGTTGCATGGAGCACGGGATGGACGGCTACGTCGCCAAGCCGATCTCGGCCGGGCCGCTCTTCGCCGAGATTGCGCGTCTCCTGCCCGACGCCGTTCTCCCGGACGCCGGGTACGGCACGCCCGGGGGCGGCCGCTACGACCGCCGCGCGGCCCTCGTCGCCCTCGGTCACGACGAATCGCTGCTGGCGGAAGTGATCCAGCTCTTCCTTCGGGAGTATCCTAAGCAGTGGTCCGCGTTGCTCGAAGCGGAGCGGCTCGGCGACTTCGGGGAACTGGAGCGCACCGTCAGGGCGCTCGAGGGCTCGCTCGGAAGCCTGCATGCGCGGGACGCGCTGCGGGCCACGCGCCGGCTCGCAGACGCCGTGCGTTCCGGGGATCGGGAGCTCGTCCGGGGCGGCGTCAGGGAACTCGAACAGGAAATCGAATGCCTCCGGCCGCACCTCCGCCGGGAAACGCACTCATGAGGATCCTCATCGCCGAAGACGATGCCGTCTCGCGTCGCGTGCTCCAGGCGACGCTCTCGCGCTGGAACTACGAAACGATCGTCACCGCCGACGGTGACGAAGCGTGGACCGAGCTCGCGAAGGACGACTGCCCGCACCTGCTCATCCTCGACTGGATGATGCCCGGTCTCGACGGGACCGAGCTGTGCAAGCGGCTGCGGGCGCGCGACGACGGCAGCGCGTTCTACATCCTGCTCCTCACGGCCAAGACGCGGAAGGACGACATCGTCGCCGGGCTCCAGGCCGGCGCGGACGACTACATCACGAAGCCGTTCCACCACGAGGAGCTGCGCGCCCGAGTCCAGACCGGTCGCCGCATCCTCGAGCTTCAGCGTCGCAACCAGGAGCACATCGAGGAGCTCGAACGCGCGCTCCAGGAGGTCAAGCAGCTCTCGGGGCTCCTGCCGATCTGCTCCTATTGCAAGCGAATCCGGGAGGGCGAGTCCTACTGGCAGCAGGTCGAGAACTACATCTCCGGCCACAGCGACGCGCGGTTCAGCCACTCGGTCTGCCCGGATTGCATGGAAAAGAAGGTCAAGCCGCAGCTCGAGACGTTCCGGGAGGGCAACGGCGGTAGCTGACAGCCCCCGCCGATTGTGATACTCTCGCCCGATTCACACCCATGGGCCCACGAGGATCGATCGATGGCTGACGCAACGGCTACGGACACCAGCGGTTACGACGTGAAGATCGAGGCAATCGGGGCCGCCAAGAAGCGGCTGACGATCACCGTTCCCGCGTCGATGATCAACGAGAAGATCGACGCCTCGATGGGCACGCTCGCCACGCAGACCCAGCTTCCCGGGTTCCGCAAGGGGCGGGCGCCGAAGGCGCTGCTCGAGCGGCGCTTCGGCTCGACCGTGCGGGACGAAACGCGCAACCAGGTCATCGCCGACGGCTACGCGAGCGCGATCCGGGAGAACGACATCAAGCCGGTCGGCGACCCCGAGCCGGTCGGGAAGGTCGAGGATCTCGTCGTCGAGCACGGCAAGCCGTTCACGTTCTCCGTTGACGTCGAGGTCGTTCCCGAGTTCGAGCTGCCGAAGCTCGAGGGTATCGAGATCAGCAAACCCGTGCTCGAGCTCACCGACGATCATGTCGAGAGCGAGCTGAAGAGCCAGTGCGCGCAGGTCGGCGAGATCAAGTCGATCAAGTCCGGCTTCCAGGCGGGCGACCGCATCGTCGGCCCCGGCGGCGTCACGAAGGAAGGCGACGACGCGCCGTTCTTCGAGCACGAGAACATCGACATCGTGCTGCCCGAGAAGGACGGACCGGGACGCGTGCTCGGCCTGCTCGTCGACGGGCTCGACAAGCTCGTCGCGGGCAAGGGCGTCGGCGACGAGGTCGTCATCGAGACCGTCGGTCCGGAGTCGCACGAGCTCGAGGACGTGCGCGGCAGGAAGCTGAAGATCGAGATGAAGATCCGCGAGGGTCAGCGTCTGATCCCGGGCCCGATCGAGAGGGTGCTCGAACAGTACGGCATGGACTCCGAGGAGATCCTTCGCGAGCAGATCCGCCTCGCGCTCGAGCAGCGCCGCGACGAGGAGCAGCGCGCCGCGATGCGCGAGCAGGTGAACGAAGCCCTGCTCGAGGCCGTGGAGTTCGAACTGCCCGAGAAGTTGACGCAGGCCCAGGCCGCCCGGCTCATCGAGCGGCAGCGTCTCGAGATGCTCTACCGCGGCGGCCTGTCCGTCGAGGAGGTCGAAACGAGGCTGGCGCAGATGAGGGCCGAGACCGAGGCCCAGAGCCGGCGGCGGCTTCGGCTCTCGTTCATCCTCCACAAGCTCGGCGAGCACTTCGAGATCGGCGTGACGGACCAGGAGATCAACGGCCGCATCGCAGCGATCGCAGCCCAGCGGGGCGAGCGCCCCGAGAAGCTCCGGCAGGAGCTGCTCCAGTCGGGAGCGATCGGGCAGATCGCTGCCCAGATCCGCGAGCACAAGGCGGCCGATCGCGTGATCGACAAGGCGACGATCAAGGAGGTCGACGCCGAGGAGTGGAACAGGATGCGGACCGAGCAGCTTCGCTCGCGGTCGGGCGAGAAGACCACTTCGAAGAAGACCACTTCGAAGGAGACACCTTCGAAGGAGACAACTTCGAAGAAGACGTCCACGAAGAAGACGTCCACGAAGAAGACGCCCGCGAAGAAGACGTCCGGCGCCGCCGGCGGCTCGAGCAAGAAGAAGACGACCACGAAGAAAAAGACGTCCGGATAACGGCATGTCTGCGTTCGCGCTGGCCACGGACGTACAGGCGGACGCGATCCTGCCCCGCATCCTGCCGGCGCTGATCGCCCTCTTCGTGCTCATCGTGGTCGGCACGTTCGTCCTGACCGCGCTGCGTCGCTCCCTCCGGCCGAAAGAGACGGATCCCGCCGAGGGATTCACGCTGCACGGGCTCCGCCGGATGCACGCCCGCGGCGACCTCACCGACGAGGAGTTCGCGCGGGCGAAGGCCGCGGTCATCGAGCGGACCCGCGGCGTGTCGTCCGGAAACGCGGGCAAAACGCCCGGATCGTCCGATACAACCTCGACGGAACGATCGGCCGACGGCGATGGCGACGGGACCCGCGACGAGCGGCGCGAATACCCCGACAACCTTTAGACGACTCCCGGGCAGCCCGATACACTACAGACGCTGGCTGGGCCCGGGGGGCGCAACTACCGGTACGCAGTGAGATCGAGGAAGACATGACGACCGATCAGCATTTCGATCCGGCGCCCGCCCCCGCTCAATACCGTCCCGCCCCGCTCGGCGCCGGCCCCTCCGGCGGGCGGCGCGGTCCCGGACGCGGCGGCGACCTCGGCTCCGGTTTCGGCGGCGGTGGCGGCAGCGGCGGCGACAGCCCGGGCGGCGGCGGCAGTGGTGACGGCGGTGACGGGGGCTTCCGCGGGCGCCGCGTGACCACGTGCAGCTTCTGCGGCAAGACGTCGCGCGAAGTCGGCCCGATGGTGGAGGGCCCGAACGACATCTACATCTGCTCGAACTGCACGGATCTCTGCCAGAATATCTTCCGGCAGGAGCGTCGCCGCGTCTCGACCGCGCGACCGCTCTTCTCGGCGATCCCCGCCCCGCGCCAGATCAAGGACTTCCTCGACCAGTACGTGATCGGCCAGGACCACGCCAAAAAATCGCTGGCCGTCGCGGTGCACAATCACTACAAGCGTCTGACGCAGATCGACAACGAGGACGCGCCGGTCGAGCTCGACAAGTCGAACGTCATGCTCATCGGCCCGACGGGCACCGGCAAGACGCTGCTCGCCCGCACGCTCGCCCGCATCCTGAACGTACCGTTCGCGATCGGCGACGCGACGACGTTGACCGAAGCGGGTTACGTCGGCGAGGACGTCGAGAACCTCCTGCTCAAGCTCCTCCAGGCTGCCGACTACGACCTCGACGCGGCGCAGCGCGGCATCATCTACATCGACGAGCTCGACAAGATCGGCAAGACGAGCCAGAACGTCTCGATCACGCGCGACGTCTCGGGCGAGGGCGTGCAGCAGTCGCTGCTGAAGATGCTCGAAGGCGCCGTCGCGAACGTTCCCCCGCAGGGTGGACGCAAGCATCCCGAGCAGCAGTACATCCAGATGGACACGACGCACATCCTGTTCATCTGCGGCGGCTCGTTCGCCGGCATCAACGACATCATCCGCAAGCGTCTCGGCCGCCGGCGCATCGGCTTCACGTCGATGGCGACGACGGAGCTCGAGAAGGACAAGGCCGAGGCCGAGATCCTCGCCCAGGTCACGCCCGACGACGTGCTCCAGTTCGGCCTCATTCCCGAGCTCGTCGGCCGCCTGCCGATCATCACGCCGCTCATGCCGCTCTCGAACGAGGCGATGGTGCGCATCCTCACCGAGCCGAAGAACGCGATCGTCAAGCAGTACCAGCACCTCTTCTCGCTCGAAGGCGCGACGCTCGAGTTCACGCTCGAGGCGCTCGACACCTTCGCCGAGCTGGCGATGAAACGCGAGACCGGCGCCCGGGCCCTGCGGGCCGTCCTCGACGAGTTCATGCTCGACCTCATGTACGACCTGCCCGACCGCGAGAACACCGGCGTTACGTACGTCGTGGACAGGGACGACATCATGAAGAAGTCGGGGCTCGAGGACCTGACCCAGCGTCAGGCGAAGTCGGCCTGAGCGGCTCGATGAACGTGCCGATCCAGTCAGGCAGCGCCATTCAGCAGGTACTCGCGCAGACGCCGGCGGACCTGATCGTCCGACAGGTTCGGCTCCTCGTGCCGGAGACAGGCTTCGCGGAGCTGAAGCGCCGTCGTTCGAAGCTGGTCGGCAAACTCCAGCTCTGCTCGAACGTCATGCGCTTCCACGCCATGATCTGCTGGGGGCTGGCGCGGTCGGGCTTGATGAATGGGGCGCGGGACACTCGGGGCATTGTAAGCGATGTACGGGGTGCCGCACCTTCGTTCGTCGTCAGCGTGCCGCGGGGGGCCGCACCTTCGTTCGTCTTCAGGGGGCCGCACCTTCGCTCGTCTTCGGGGGGGGGCCGGGGGCCGCACCCTCGTGAGTCGTCAGCCGAGTCGGGTGCCGTACCTCTTCGTTGCCAATCGCCGGCCAACGGGCCTCGGTCGTGCGATCACGCAGGCAGTGCCCCGCCTTCGGAGTAACGACAGGAGAGGGTGCGGCCCACTCCCTTCTCAGCTCCAGTTCGAAAGCACGACGAGCAGATCGGTGAAGCCGACCTGGCCGCTGCCGTCGAGGTCAGCCGGGCACTCCGCCGGCGGCGGTGGGCAGTCGCCCCAACTCGACAGCACGACGAGCAGATCGTTGAAGTCGACCCGACCGTCACCGTCCACATCGCCGACGATGCCCGGACCCTCGCCGATGAGCACGTGCACGGTGCCGAAGTTCAGCACGCCGATCCACAGGTGGCCGTCGGCGTCGAACTGAAGGTCGCCCGGGGCGTAGAACGGCATGAAGCTCGAGCCGTAGTCGTAGCCGATCCACTCGCCGCTCGCGGGATCGAACAACGCCACGCCGCCGGTGTAGGGCGGAATCTCCTGCTGGCTCGTCGCCACCGCGACCAGACCGTCGTCGGGACGGATCGTGATATCGACGACCGCGAGGTCGGACATCGCCGAGTTGGCGGGCGTGTAGTGCGTGCTCGTCGCGCCGTCCCGGAAGATCATCCCGTTTGGCGTGCCGATCCAGAGATGCCCGTTCGCGTCGACCTCCAGGTCGGTGATCACGCCGAGCTCGTCCGGTATGGAGTACATCGGCGAGACCGTCGAACCGGCGACGTGGTACACCGTCGCGACGCGCACGGCGTACAGCTCGCCGTCGTCGCCCTGCTCCAGCCCGATCGGCGCGTACTGGCCCGGAATGCCGATCGTCACATCGGTCCACGACGAGTCTTCAAGCCGGTACAGCAGGAACGCGTCGCCGACCCAGATGTTACCCTGGGCATCCTCGCCCATGGAATCGCACAGCCACGGGAACCCGCTCTGGCCGGGCTCCCAAGTCGTCCACTGCGAGAGGTCCGACCCCGCGCTGCGGGAGATGATGTTCGCCCCGCGGAGCCAGAAGTTCCCCTGCGTGTCGTGATAGACCTGGTTGGGCGCCTCGGTCCAGAAGTCCGCGCCCGGCGTGAGCCACCACGGCATTCCGACCGGGAACGTCCAGAACGGAAACACCTCCTCCTGGCCGTTGTAGATGCCGAAGTTGCGCCAGTTGTCGTTCGGCTCCAGGCGCGAGGCGCCGTACTCGACGTCGGTGAACCACATCATCCCGTCGCGGTCGAGGTACATGCCGGGCTGGAAGTAGTCGAGCATGCCCGTGTTCGATCTGTTGTAGATGCGCTGAATCTGGCCGCTCGAGTCGTACTGGTGCAGGTCCTCGTGCGTCAGCCACGCCTCGGCGGCGATCCACACGTCGCCGTTGGGCGCCACGCCGATCCCGCCCACCCAGCCCGGGAACGTCGCGAACGTCGTCCAGCTCGCGCCGTCGAAGCGTTTGACCGAAGTCAGGTCGTCCTGGATGTAGAGGAACTCGGTGGTGGGATCGATCGCGATCTGCGACGCGCCGAACGGGCCGATCCGCTGCCACTCGCTCGTGGCGTCATTCAGGCGATAGGTTCCGAACGCGCCGACGCCGTAGA
This sequence comes from uncultured Isosphaeraceae bacterium, assembly GCA_964638815.1. GTDB lineage: Bacteria > Planctomycetota > Phycisphaerae > Phycisphaerales > SM1A02 > CAZXBB01. The sequence goes on along the minus strand of CAZXBB010000152.1, from coordinate 962 downwards.
GCGTGCCGTCGGTCGCCTCGGCGTAGTCGATGATGTAGGGGTGCGAGTCGGTTTCGAAGACCGTCCACGCGCCGTCGCGATACCGCCCCATTCGCCCCGGATAGGAGAGGAACGACGCCCACACGTCGCCGTTGTCGCGGGCGATGACGTTGAGCCCCGGCGCGTAGCCGGACCCCGTCCACGTAGTCATCCACGACTCCTCGTGCTTGGTCCACGTCGAGCCGTCGAACTCGAACAGCCCGCCGCCGAGGTCAACCTGGCCGGGGTTCGTCGCCCAGACGTGCCCGTCCGGGGCGACCGAGATGGCCTCGTACATGCCGGTGACGAGGACGCCCGTGCTCGCCGGGGTGTAGGCCGTGATGGTCTCGCCGTCCGGGTGCAGCCGCGCAACGACGTCGTGGCCGGCGATCCAGACGGAGCCGTCGGCGGCAAAGTCGATGGCGTTGCTCTCCTGATCGAGCGGCGTCTCGGCGCTGGACCACGTCGTCCACCGGCCCGTGTCGAAGTCGAGCGCCGCCACACCGCCCTGCTGCCAGAAGAAGTCCCGTGCGACGGTCCACAGGCGCCCGTCCGGACCGAACGCAACGCAGTCCATGTCGACGTACCCCGGGATGCCGGTGTTGCTCGGCCGGACGATCCGGTGATCCGGATCGGTCGGCAGGCCGGCGGAGACGGGGGCAGGAGCGAGGTGGGATGCGATACCCACGACGGGCACGATCAACGTGAGCGGGAGAGCGCGCATGATGTGGTTGTCCTTGAACTGTGCCACGGCCCGTGCTCGGCCGTGGAAGACGTGCAGCGTGCAGAAGGGCGTCCGAAGGGGCTTCCGGTCCTTGGCGTCCAGTAGAGGGGACTCACCGGTCGCGCGATACGAGGAATCCGCCCCGATGCGCGGAAAGGGCCCGAGCTGTCCGCTTGGGACGACATCGTGAACAGGTCGGCGCCGGCGGACCTCACGCAGC